>JBFWMT010000010.1:0-50757 GCA_050251415.1 Anaerotignaceae bacterium
GTGCAGGACGATTACCGCTTTGCTGTGGGCGGTTATTATATTGCTGTGCTGAACTATTACCGCTTTGCTGTGGGCGGTTATTGTATTGCTGCGCAGGACGATTACCGCTTTGCTGTGGACGGTTATTATTTTGCTGTGCTGTACCACTACCACTTTGCTGTGGGCGGTTGCTGTTTTGTTGTGCAGGACGACTGCCACCTTGCTGTGGACGGTTATTATTTTGCTGTGGTTTATTACTTGCCTGTGTCACTGCCTTAGGTTGCTCTGTTTTAGGCGCTTCTGTTTTAGCTTCTGCCTTAATGTCACCCTTTGATGCCACTGCTTTAGGCTCTTCTTTTTTATCTGCCTTTGGAGCATAAATTCCTTTTAATTTTGCAACTGTTGCATCATCAAGGGTATTCATATGGTTTGCTGCTTCGATGCCATATTCCCTAATTTTATCAATAATTGTTTTAGAGCTTATATTTAATTCTTTAGCTAATTCATGTATTCTGATTTTTGACAAAGGCTCCACCTCCTACGATTGCTATGTCAATTTTTATGATTCAAGAAGTCCCTCCAGCTTTTTTGCAAAGCCATCATCGCACACTGCCATAACAGAGCGTTCTGCTTTGCCAACGGCCCTTCCAAGTTCCTCTTTATTACCATAATAAACCATTTTAACTTCATAAAACTCTGAAGAGTTATAAAATTTCTTTTTTGTATTTGCAGATGCATCTTCGGCAATAATAAGCAATCTTGCCTTTTGGCTTTTAATTGCTTTTTCTGCTGATAGTTCCCCTGCTGATAGTAAGCCAGCCTTCATGCAGAGGCCAAGTATTGAGAGTACCTTATTCATTTTCACTCTCCATCAGTTCTTCTCTTAATTTTTCATACACATCCCTTGGAACAGGCGATTTAAAACTTCGCTCTAAGCCCTTGCACTTTTGTGCTTTTTCAAGGCATGTCACGTTTTTGCAGATATATGCTCCTCTGCCGGGTTTTTTCCCTGTAGTATCCAGTGAAAATTCACCCTCATCATTTTTTACTATACGCACAAGTTCTTTTTTGCTCTTCATTTCCTGACAACCTGTGCATTTTCTAAGAGGAATTTTTTTCTGCTTCATTTATTTTTCCTCCTTAATTTTATTATTCTTCATCCCATTCAATTGTATCAGATTCTGATTCTTCTGATTTAGCAACCTCGGCTACTGGTGCATCATTTAAGAAACCTGTTTGAGCTGCCTGCATTTCGCTTTTAATATCAATTCTCCAGCCAGTAAGCTTTGCAGAAAGACGTGCATTTTGTCCCTCTTTACCAATAGCAAGGGAAAGCTGATGGTCTGGAACAACAATCTTTGCACTCTGATTATCTGCATCAACTTTAACCGCCACTACCTTAGATGGGCTTAATGCTGCTGCAATAAACTCTTTAGGGTCTTCACTCCAGTTAATGATGTCAATTTTTTCGCCTTGAAGCTCACTTACAATTACATTTACCCTGTAACCGTTTTGACCTACACAAGCACCTACTGCATCAATATTATGGTCTTTGCTGTAAACGGCAATTTTTGTTCTTGAACCAGCCTCTCTGGCAATGCTCTTAATTTCAACTGTGCCATCATGTACTTCAGGAACTTCCTGTTCAAAAAGACGCTTTACGAGCTCTGGATGTGTTCTTGAAACATAAATTTGAGGGCCTTTTGTTGTTTGCTTAACTTCAACAATGTATACTTTTATTCTGTCTCCAAAGGCATATTCCTCACCAGGAATCTGCTCATTTTGGGCAAGAACAGCATCAATTTTGCCAAGCTGAATAACAACATTTCTTTTCTCCATGCGCTGCACAATACCTGTTACAATATCTTTTTCTTTAGTAATGTACTGGTTATAAAGAATTTCCCTTTCTGCCTCACGAAATTTCTGTACAACAACCTGTTTAGCTGTCTGCGCTGAAATTCTGCCGAAATCTTTTGGTGTAACAACCTCGTTGTAAACATCACCGATTTTGAATTTTTTGTTTATTGCCAGGGCATCTTCAATAGAAATTTGAAGTGAATCATCTTCAACATTTTCAACAACATCTTTTTGTGCAAATACGTCAACTGCACCTGTTTCTCGGTTAATTTCAACTTTAATATTCTGGGATGTACCAAAGTTTTTTTTACAAGCCGAAACAAGAGAGGTTTCAATTGCTTCAAAAATAATCTCTTCGTCTATTCCCTTTTCTTTTTTAATTTGTCTTAAAGCATCAATGAACTCCGCTTTATCCATTTTTCTTACTCCTCCTTAACAAATGTTTAAAACAAAACTGCAAGACGGATTGATGCAATGTCCTTTCTCTCAAAAGACACTTCCTTTCCGTCATCATCTATAATAGTAACAACAGTGCCTTCAAGACCTTTAAGCTTGCCTTGAAATTCCTTTTGTTTGTCAATAGCCTTGTAAAGCTTAACATCAACAACCTCGCCTGCAAACTTAACAAAATCAGTGTCTTTTTTTAAAGGTCTGTCAATACCTGGCGAACTTACCTCCAGTATATAAGCCTGTTCAATAGGGTCTTTCTCATCAATTACTTTTTCAATTGCCCTACTTACAACCTCACAGTCGTCAATAGTAACGCCGCCATCTTTTTCAATGTAAATACGTAGATACCAGTTTTGACCTTCTTTTACAAATTCAACATCAGCAAGTTCAACCTTATTAGCCTCAATAATAGGGGCAAGTAATGCTTCAACCTTTTTTTCTGTGTTCATTTCTTTAGCCATTTTTACACCTCACAATACCAAAATACAGTTTGTTTTTGAGAAGTAAGCACTCAATATTCGCCCACTTATAAACAAAAGAGTGGGCTCTGCACCCACTCTTCAACATAAACCTTATATTCAACATTACAATTATAACACCTCTGTACATTATTTGCAAGCAATATCGGTATTATCTGTAAATAATTTCACTTCTCTTAGGCCCATTGGATACTATTGTAATAGGATAACCAATTTCTTTTTCAATAAACTCAACATATTTTTTTGCATTTTCAGGCAAATCTTCATATTTGGATATACCTCTTATATCACACTTCCAGCCCGGAAGAACCTTGAGTACTGGTTTAGCTTTTTCAAGCAAAGGCGTAACAGGGAATTCATTAGTTACAACGCCATCAACTTCATAACCAACGCAAACAGGTATTTCGTCAAGATAGCTTAAAACATCAATTGCTGTAAAAGCAACGTCAGTTGTGCCTTGAAGCATACAGCCGTAACGTGTTGCCACACAGTCAAACCAGCCCATTCTTCTTGGGCGTCCTGTTGTAGCACCAAACTCACCTGCATCGCCCCCACGAACACGTAATTCCTGTGCCTCATCACCAAAAATTTCGCTTATAAATGCACCGCCTCCAACTGCTGATGAATATGCTTTAGCAACTGTGTAAACTTTTTCAATAGCATACGGTGGTATTCCTGCACCAATTGTAGCAAAGCCTGCTAAAGTTGAAGAAGACGTTGTCATTGGGAAAATACCATGGTCTGGGTCTTTTAATGCACCCAACTGACCCTCGAGAAGGATGTTTTTCCCTTCTTTAACTGCTGTATTAAGATATTCTGCTGTATTAACAACATATGGTGCAACTAACTCCTTGTAACCAATAACTTCGTCAAAAATAGCCTTAGGATCTAAAAGTGGCTGATGATATAAATGCTCTAAAAGTACATTTTTAATTTCACAAGCAGCCTCAATACGTTCTTTTAAAACGTCTTCATGGAAGAGGTCGCAAATCTGAATACCAGTTTTTGCATACTTGTCTGAATAAAAAGGAGCTATACCAGACTTTGTTGAGCCAAACTGTTTGTCACTTAGGCGAGCTTCCTCATAAGTATCAAAAAGTATGTGGTATGGCATAAGAAGCTGAACTCTATCAGAGATTAAAATTTTCGGACTATCAAGGCCATTGTCCTTCAGATATTTCATTTCTTTCACAAAATAAGGTACGTTAAACGCAACACCTGTACCAATAATATTAACTGTATTTTTGTTGAAAATGCCGCTTGGCATTTGATGAAGAGCAAATTTACCGTAATCATTTATAATTGTGTGTCCTGCATTGCTTCCGCCTTGAAAACGAATTACTATGTCTGCATCTGCTGCAAGCATATCGGTAATTTTACCTTTTCCTTCATCGCCCCAACAGGCTCCTACAATAGCTTTAACCATTTCAAAATTCCTCCCGGTATCCTTTATTAATAACATAATAACCCATATTACCTATACATTATACACCTGTACTTGATATAAGTAAAATAAATGCTTTTTATATTCAATATAAGTATATTTAATATAAAAAAGGACAGGCTACCGCCCATCCTTAAGTATTATCCTTAAATTAAACTCTTACTCCTTCACCCTCTGCCACAAGAATATCTCTATTGGCATCAAGTATAGGTTTAATTACATTTTCAATAAATTCTTCTGTCTGCTGTGGGGCACGTCCAACAAAATTTCTTGCATCCATAATAGACTCAAGCTCTTCAATTGTAAGACCAAAAGATTTGTCCCCTGCAATTCTTTCAAGCAAATCATTAGGTTTGCCCTCCATCTTTACAACTCGTCCAGCATCCATTGAATGCGTTCTGATTTTTTCATGAAGTTCCTGTCTGTCGCCGCCCTTTTTAACTGCATCCATCATAATATTTTCTGTAGCCATAAATGGAAGTTCACTATTAAGGTGCTGTTCAATAACTTTAGGATATACAACCAACCCGTCTACTACATTGCGGTATAATGTAAGTATTGCATCTATACAAAGGAAAGCTTCAGGCACCGAAATTCTCTTGTTTGCAGAGTCATCAAGTGTTCTTTCAAACCACTGCGTTGAAGCCGTAATTGCAGGATTTATAGCATCTGCAATGACGTAGCGTGCAAGAGAGCCAATGCGTTCACTTCTCATTGGATTTCGCTTATAAGCCATAGCTGATGAACCAATCTGGCTTTTTTCAAAAGGCTCTTCAATTTCCTTAAGGTGCTGAAGAAGTCTTATATCATTGCTGAACTTAAATGCACTTTGAGCAATTTGGCTAAGCACATTAAGCATTTGACTGTCAAGCTTTCTAGGATAAGTCTGACCAGACACCGCAAAACAAGAGTCATAGCCCATTTTCTCGGCAATCATACCATCAATTTTTTTAACTTTTTCGTGGTCATTGTCAAAAAGTTCAAGGAAGCTTGCCTGTGTACCTGTAGTACCCTTGCTGCCAAGAAGTTTTGCTTTTGAAAGCTGGTGGTCAAGTTCTTCTAAGTCCATAACCAAATCCTGTAACCAAAGGCTTGCACGCTTACCAACAGTTGTTGTCTGTGCTGGTTGAAAATGTGTAAATCCAAGGGTAGGCATGTCTTTGTATTCCATAGCAAATTTTGAAAGTTCGTTAATTACGTTTACAAGCTGTGTTCTAACCAATTTCATAGCCTCGGTCATTATAATTATGTCCGTGTTGTCGCCAACGTAACAGCTTGTTGCACCAAGATGAATAATAGGCATTGCCGCCTTAGCCTGTGTGCCAAAAGCATACACATGGCTCATTACATCATGGCGAACCTCTTTTTCTCTTTCTTCTGCAACTTCATAGTTTATATCGTCTTTAAACTGTTTCATTTGAGCAATCTGCTCATCTGTTATATTAAGCCCAAGTTCTTTTTCCACCTCTGCCAAAGCAATCCAAAGCTTACGCCAAGTTTTAAACTTGTAGTCTGGTGAAAAAAGATAGCTCATTTCTTTACTAGCATAACGTGAATTTAGGGGACTTTCGTATTTCTGCCTCATCCTTAGCCTCCTCATCTGAATATAATGGTATGTCTGTTGGGTAATTTCCTGTAAAGCAAGCATCACAGAAACCACACTTAGCGCCCTTAGCAATATCGTGAAGTTTTTCAAGTCCAAGGTAACCAATGCTGTCTACACCAACTACCTTAGCTACCTCCTCAATTGGATATTTACACGCAATCAGTTTTTCTTTTGATGGTACATCTGTACCATAGTAACATGGCCATAAAAATGGAGGTGAACTTACACGCATGTGCACTTCCTTAGCTCCTGCAATTCTAAGGGTGTTAACAAGCCTTGCAACGGTTGTACCTCTAACAATAGAATCATCAATCATAATAACCCTCTTGCCTTCAACTGCCTGTTTTAAAGCATTCAACTTAATTTTAACACCAATTTCCCTTTGTCCTTGGGTAGGACTAATGAATGTACGTCCAATATAACGGTTTTTAACAAGACCTACACCATAAGGAATGCCAGATTCCTCTGCATAGCCAATAGCCGCAGAAATACCAGAGTCTGGAACACCTATTACAATGTCACCTTCAACAGGATGCTGCTGTGCTAACTGACGACCCGCTTCTTTACGAGATTCGTAAACACTTACGCCCTCAATAACACTATCTGGACGTGCAAAATAAATGTATTCAAAAATACACATTCTTGATGGTGTTTTATTGCAGTGAGTTTTAATTGAACGAAGACCATCTTTATCAATAACAACAATTTCACCAGGTTCAATATCTCTAACAAATTCCGCACCCACTCCATCAAGTGCACAGGTTTCAGAGGAAATAATGTAGGAGTTACCCATCTTACCCAAGCAAAGTGGGCGCATACCCAATGGGTCACGGCAACCAATCAATTTTCTTGGGCTCATTACAACAAGAGAGTAAGAGCCGTTAATTTTATGCATAATATGCTCAATAGCTTCTTCAACAGAACCACAGTTAACTCTTTCTTTTGCTATTTCGCAAGCAATAACTTCAGAATCTATAGTTGTCTGGAAAATCATACCCTGTTGCTGAAGTTCATCTCTAAGTTCATGGGCATTCACAAGGTTTCCGTTATGCGCAAGGGCAAGTGTGCCCTTTACGTATCTTGAAACAAGAGGCTGTGCATTCTGCCTTAAACTACCGCCTGCTGTTGAATAACGAACATGACCAATGCCAATTTTACCTGTAAGCTTTTCAACCACATCGTCAGAAAATACGTCAGGAACCAGTCCCATATCTTTGTACTGCTTAACAACAGTGTCGTCTGTTACAGCAATACCACAGCTTTCCTGTCCTCTGTGCTGAAGTGCGAAAAGACCATAGTATACAATTCTTCCGCTTTCATCATTATCGTTATTATAAACACCAAAAACGCCGCATTCTTCTTTTAAAACATCGTCGTTTTCAATATCTTCAACAATATTATCTCTAATCATTTTTATTCTCCCTCTAGCGAATTTGGTTAGCCTAAAAAACAAATTACTTAGAAGTTATTCTTTTCCAAACTTCTTCGTAAGCTTCTTCAACACCGCCTAAATCTCTGCGGAAACGGTCTTTGTCCAGTTTTTCATTGGTTTCAACATCCCAAAGTCTGCATGTATCAGGCGAAACCTCATCGGCAAGTATAATTTTATCACCGCAACGTCCAAATTCAATTTTAAAATCAATAAGCTTTATTCCTTTTTCAAGGAAATAAGCCTTAAGTAATTCGTTAACTCTAAGTGCTTGTACAGAAATTGATGCAAGCTCTTCTTTTGTTGCAAGACCAATGGCAAGTATCTGCATATCATTAATCATAGGGTCACCAAGTTCATCGTTTTTATAAGAGAACTCAAGAATAGGATTTAAAAGAGCAGTGCCCTCTTCAACCCCAAATTTCTTAGAAAAACTGCCAGCAGCAACATTTCTTATAATAACTTCAAGTGGAACTATTGAAACCTTTTTAACAAGAGTTGCTCTGTCGCTTAATTCTTCAACAAGATGTGTTTCAACTCCATTTTCCTCAAGATATTTGAAAACAATGTTTGTCATCTTGTTATTTATGACACCTTTGCCAACAATAGAGCCTTTTTTAAGACCATTAAATGCTGTCGCATCGTCTTTGTACTCAACTATAAATAAATTTTCATCAGCTGTCTTATAAACTTTCTTTGCCTTGCCTTCATAAAGCATATCAAGCTTTTCCATTTGTATCCCCCTAAACTGAGCCAATAATATTTGATGCGTAAAATCAAATCTAATCCAACATATATTGTACACAAAATATACAAACTTATCAATAGTAATACAAAATAAACACGAGGGTATTACGATAAAAACTTTTACCGCAATACCCTCTATAATTATGCATATTTTACAACTTTTCTATTTTTGCATACGCTTCTGCAAGGAAAGGACAGTCAATACTTTCAATATCTCCAGCATCGCAGGCCTGAGCAACTGCAGGGTCTATAGGCAATCTGCCAAGTACATCAATACCATACTCTTTTCCAATTTCATCAATATGGCTTTCTCCATAAAGCATAATTTTCTTTCCACAGTCAGGACATGAAACATAGCTCATGTTCTCAACAATTCCCAAAATTGGAATATTCATTTTCTGTGCCATTTTAACAGCTTTGCCAACAATCATGCTAACAAGTTCCTGTGGTGATGTAACTATAACAATTCCATCTATAGGCATACTTTGAAATACTGTAAGAGGAACATCACCTGTACCAGGAGGCATATCCACAAAAAGATAGTCTATGTCCTGCCAAATAACCTCGCTCCAAAATTGTTGAACAACACCTGCTACAATAGGGCCTCTCCAAATAACTGGATCTGTTTCGTTGTCCAATATAAGGTTCGTGCTCATTACGTCAATGCCAGTGCGTGTTCGCATAGGCAGCATGCCAAACTCATTTCCGTTAGCTGTACCTTTAAGACCAAATACCTTAGGTATGGATGGCCCTGTTATATCAGCATCCATAATACCACAGTGGTATCCTTTTTTCTGCATTCCATTAGTAAGTAAAGATGTAACCAATGATTTGCCAACGCCGCCTTTACCGCTTACAATACCAATTATTTTTTTTACATTACTAAGTTCGTGAGGTGCAACTAATAAACTTTCTGCTTTTCTATCACTGCAACTTTCACCACAGCTTGAGCAGTTTTGTGAACAATTTTCGCTCATGTATTTCACTCCATTTCAAATTATGTTTTAAACCTTCAATTTTTGACTCTTTAAACTATTTAACCACTTTTTCGGAATTATGTCAATAATGTACTTGTTACATTTCAAGCACCAAACCTACAGGTACAAAATATAATAATAGAAAAAGCAGGAGGTTTTGCCGTAATGCCATCCATTGTTGAATTAAAAAATATAAGCCTAATTTACCATAGCAAAAGCGGTGAAACTCAGGCAATAAAAGATTTGTCCTTAAGTATTGAGCAAGGTGAATTTGTAAGTATAGTAGGCCCTTCAGGCTGTGGGAAAAGCACTCTCCTTTCTATATTAGCAAAACTTTTAACCCCAACCAGTGGTAAAGTTGAAATATCGAAGGGAGTAAAAGTAGGCTATATGCTGCAAAAGGACTATCTTTTTGAATGGCGGACTATATTAAGCAATGCGTGCCTTGGCCTTGAGATAGAAAAAAAACTTACCCCTGAAAATAAATCTCAGGTTATGGACTTGCTTGCACAATACGGTCTTGGTGATTTTATTAATGCAAAACCATCACAGCTTAGCGGAGGAATGCGCCAAAGAGCCGCACTTATACGCACCCTTGCCCTCCATCCAGATGTTCTTTTGCTTGATGAACCTTTTTCCGCTTTAGATTACCAAACAAGGCTGCTAGTATCCGATGAAATAAGTACAATTATTCGCAGCGAAAAGAAAACCGCAATCCTTGTAACACATGATATTTCCGAAGCTGTTGCCACCTCTGACCGAGTGTTTGTTCTATCCGCAAGACCTGCTACATTAAAATCTGTATACTCCATAGAACTTAATGTTCCCGAAAGAACACCTATTAAAAGCCGAGAGGCAAAAGAGTTTAATTATTACTTTAATAAAATTTGGAAGGACTTGGATGTAAATGGATAATTCTGCTATGCCAAACATTTCATCTGAACAAATTGCATATTTGAACGGATTAAGAAGAAGAAAAAGACAGATTAAACTTTGTCAGCTTTTTATACTTGTGGCATTTGTGGCTACTTGGGAATTATCAGCACGTTTTGGGATAATTGATGCCTTTATATTCAGCCAACCTTCACGTATGCTTTCAGCAGCTATTGATATGTGTATTTCTGGCAGCATTTTCAAGCACATTGGTATAACCGTGTTTGAAACTGTTTTGGGTTTTTCAATGGGTACAGTTATGGGTACGGCTATGGCAGTTTTGTTATGGTGGAACAGCTTTGTAAATGAAGTTTCCGAACCATATCTTGTTGTATTTAACAGCCTTCCTAAAACTGCCCTTGCACCAATAATAATTGTATGGCTTGGTAACAATATGTCGTCCATTATTGCAACTGCCCTTCTTACATCGGTAATTGTTACTGTCCTTAATGTATCTGCTGGGTTTGCCGACGTGGATAACGAAAAAATTAAGCTAATTTATACCTTCGGCGGTACAAAAAAACAGATTCTTACAAAAGTTATTCTTCCTGCGTCCGTACCAGCTATTATAAACGCTCTTAAAATAAATGTTGGTCTATCTTTTGTGGGTGTTATAGTTGGTGAATTTTTGGTAGCTAAAGCAGGCTTAGGTTACCTTATCGTTTATGGCAGTCAGGTTTTCAAATTAGACTGGGTTATGCTTAGTGTTGTAATACTTGCAATTCTAGCGGCCTTTATGTACAAAACTATCGTTTTGCTTGAAAAAAAAATAATGAAGTGGCGAGAATGATACTTCCAAAATACTGCAGAACTGATTGCAAACATCTAACAATTTTTCAATATCTACGGTGTCCGTGGCAATTCATTATACTATGCTTTTTACTTATATTCAATTGCATTTTTCCACCATTAACCAATAGCGTACCACTTAAAATAACGTGCAAGATTTGAAGCCAAATTAACGTGCACGTAGGGATTTTGCTGCGAAATATGCTAGCATTTTGTCAAAAACAAACAAAGTTGCCCCTGCATTTAAACTGCTAGAGCAACTTTGTTATGGTTATTTCAAAAAGAATAATTAATGCTAAACAATATTAAGTTTTATAGCATGTGTTCCCTAAGTTCTTTTCCGCTTTTGGGGCTAAGGTAAGCAGGTGCAATGTCAAATACAGTTTTACAGCCAACTTGTCCTTCTTTACTTAATCTATAAGCAGCTCTTACGTAGCATATAATTACAGATGAAGTAAATTCAGGGTTTGAATCTAATTTCAAACTATACTCAATAATGTGAGAATTTTCTTCATTCCATCCTGTTTTTCCGCTTCTAAAAACAAATCCACCATGAGGAATACCAGTATGCTTTGTGCTAAATTCCTCCTCACTAATAAAGTGTATCGTTGTATCATAGTCTGAAAAATAGTTTGGCATAGTTTTAATTTCTTGTTCAATTTTCGCTTTGTCTGCGCCATCTTTAGGAACAATAAAACACTCTCGTATATGTTTTTGGCGTGTTGTAAGTTTAGGATTTTCACCATTCCTAACAGCTTCAAGTGCACTATCAACAGGAATTGTATACTGCTTTCCGTTTTTAACCCCATCCACTCTTCTGATAGCATCGGAATGACCCTGGCTTACACCTTTCCCCCAGAAAGTATAGTCACATCCCTGTGGAAGAATGGCATTTGCATATAATCTGTTAAGTGAGAACATTCCAGGATCCCAACCAACTGAAATAATGCTTATTTTGCCACCTTTTTTAGACAAAGTGTCAACGGCATTAAAATGTGTTGGTATGTTTGCATGAGTATCAAAGCTATCTACCACGTTAAACATTTCTGCATATTTTGGTGTCTGCACAGGCAAATCTGTTGCACTGCCGCCGCATAAAATAAGCACATCAATTTCATCCTTCATTTTTTCCGCTTCATCAATGTGATAAACCTTTGCTCCTTCTGTTAATATATTTACAGTTTCTGGTGCACGGCGTGTAAAAACGGCAATAAGCTCCATGTCAGCATTCTGCTTAATGGCACATTCTATACCGCGTCCCAGATTTCCGTAACCTAAAATTCCTATTTTAATACTCATTTTAATTTCCTCCTGTAATGTTTTAATATAGTAGATACCTTTAGCTAATTCATGTTGGTAATTGATATAAGCGTCTTTTTACAATATATACTTTAAAAGTAACTTATTTTCAGATTTTACCATAAAATCAATATAATGTGCAACAAAAAAGTCTGCAAACCTCTTTAGGTAAACAGACTCTTTACATTGAATTTTATTTGTGCATCATGGCAATTTCTTTCAAAACACCAAACATAGAATCTAGTTCGATAGGCTTTGCAAGATGCCCATTCATGCCAGCATTTTTTACAATTTCAACATCATCATCAAAAGCATTCGCCGTCCATCATCTCAACAAATCATTTAACAATAGAAAGACCAAGCCCACTTCCAACTTGATTGCGTGCAGTTCCTTTATTTGCCTGTTCAAATGGGTCAAACATTTTATCAATAAAGCATTTTTCTATACCTATTCCATTATCCTTCACTTCTATTTCAATATAATTATCTCCTTCTTTATTTTGCATTTCCTTTAGAGAAAGATTGATTTTTCCGTCGTCTTCTAAAAATTTAAGAGCATTGGACAGTAAATTCATGATAATTTGTTTAAGCTTAACAGAATCGCCAATATAGGATGAGGCTAAGTTTTCATTTAATTCAACATTAAAGTGTATGTTTTTTTCTAGTGCCTGATTTTGTATAATGTCACCTATGGACATTATTGCTTCATTTAAGTTGAACTTTCTGCTCCTTAGCATCGCCTTGCCACTATCTATGCGTGACATTTCCAGTATATCATTAATAATAGACAGTAAATATTTTGATGAATTATTAATTTTATCCAGATTATCCCTAACAGCATCAATAGACTGGGGTGGTGTGCCATTTAAAATATCCAACACCATTTTTGCTGCAATTGCACCCTCTTCTTTATGCGACACTCCGTTTCCACCCAAAACCCCATTGCCAACACCAGCTTGAACCATACGGAATACAGGTAGCTCAGCATAAGTACTAAATATAGCTTCAACCTGACTGCTAGAGTAAAGGTTTCCCAACTTATCCTCACCGCATATCAGGTAAAATGGGATGGTGCTTTCATTTAGGGCTGATATTGCCTCGCATAATTCTTGTCTGTGTTCCAAGGCAAATTGTAGTGCCGCATCATCGCCCAAAATCACTGCATTATAGGGCACAGGCTTATGAAGCTTATGTTTAATACTTTTATAAAATATATCTATGCTTTCTTCATCATACACCTTTTTTGTATCCATAAATTCATAGCTAATTGTGGCGAAATCTGCTAAAACAGACTCAACGCCCTCAATCTGCAGTGGAACTGTAGACCAATCATAGGAATATGAGCTTATAAACAGAACCTTTTTTATATCATCGTTTGCATATGCAAATTGCATTAACTGCAACATAAAAGCCACCACTAAAAAAAGCTGTGTTAGAATTATCTCTATTTTTTTAACTTACAAAATGTTTTTATGCTGTGCATATTAAGAGCTCCTATAAATGCTAATATTTATATATTTTAATTTCATTATAGTATTATAAACACAATTTCAATATTATTTTTGTGCCAAAACTCTTATGCAACTAATATTTTACTATTGATACATTTAATACCTAAATTTTTTCGCAGTAAATTTCTATAACATCGTTGTTATTAAGTTGTTGTTGAAAATATCCTCCCCCACCATTTACACTAAGAACAACATTACCATCTGGATGTTCAAAATCTATGCCTGAATATTCAAGCATATCCATTAAGTAATAAGGGTCTTTATTCTCTTTAGGCAAAAACAGCATAGGTTTGCCATTTACGGTAAATTTAATAGGTATTTTAGGTTCTTCGGTTTTAGGTTCTTCGGTTTTAGGTTCTTCGGTTTTTACTTCATTTGGTATATTTTCTTCATCAGTAACCACTGCTGCAACAAAAATTTCTTCATCTTTTCTGTCAATTTCATCATTTATAACTATTTTCTCTTCTAAATTGCCATCGTCAGTATTTTCTTCATTATCCAATAGTTTTTTACCGCCAATGTTAACAATAACGTCGCCTGTTTTAAGGTTTGTATTCATATCCGCAATCTTTTCATTTACAAATATTGTTTGCCCATAGTCTTCAACTATATCACATACACACGCCTTCGCTGCCTCGCCATGTTTTGCCGGCTGAAATTCAATTACATCACCTGCGTGTATAATATCAGAAATTTTTGCCTCTGCACCATTTATTTTAAGAACCGCTGGCATGGAAAGGCCACCATACACAACCGTACGTTTCCCGTCCAAAAACACTACCAAATTAGTTCCTGAACGCCCCATTAAATCCTGATATCCAAAACCATTCATCATTAAAATATCTCTAACGCTTAAGCTCCCGCTACGAAACAGCTTTGCATTTGCTCCATTTAAAGTAAACCTAAAGCTATCATTAATAAGATTCATCCCTGCGGAAATTGCAATGCCAAGTGGCGTTGCATATTCCGGATTATTTATGTCGTATTCCTCTGCAAAGGCACTAAGCTGAAAATTATTGCCAGCAATTGCAACTCGGCTTTCATCAATATTAAGGTACTCAGCTATCTGTTTACACATGCCAGTTAGCTTGCTTCCGCCACCTGCAAGGAAAACTGCTGAAGGCTGACCATTATTAACCTCCATTATTCGGTCTGCAATTTCTCTACAAAGCTTTTGCTTAGCCTCTGTTATATATTGCAAAATTTCTTTCACTGTAACAGAATGCTTTAAACCCATAACATCTGTAAAGCCAATTTTTTTCTTACCTGCCAACTCAAATTTAATTTTTTCCGCAGTGTCAAAGTCAACTAGATACTGTTTCATAATGGTTTCAGTAATTTCATCTCCAGCAGTGGTTGCCATTGTGTAGCCAACAACACTACCATCTTTGCAAACTGCAATATCCGATGTACCTGCACCAATGTCCACTAACGCTAAATTAAGAAGCCTTATTTTTTTTGGAATTGCCGCATTAATAGCCGCAATAGGCTCTAGTGTAAGGCTTGCAACTTCAAGGCCAATGTTATGCATAGTTATATAGAGGCTTTCAACAACCTCACTTGGCAAAAATGTAGCAACAACATCAGCCCTAAGATTCTTTCCTCGATGGTCTTTAAGGCTTGAAATAGGGTAATTGTCCAAATAGTACTGAGAAACAGAATAACCCACCAGATAAAATTGCCTTTCACTTTTGCCCTTTTCATCACTTTTAAATGCGGCTTCAGCATTACCAATAGCACCCGTTTCCAAACGGCTTATTGTTTCGTCATCTACTTGGCGTATATCTGGCATAGAAAGTTCAAAGCTAGCTTTTTCAGTTTTTAAGGCACGTCCTGCGGCAGCCACGCAAACTCTGGTAAGAGAGCAACTAAGCTTTTTCTCAAGACGTTCCTTTACAATACGTGCAACCTGTGCCACTTGGTCAATATTTTCTATCTGGCCGTCTATCATGGCTCTGTTTGTATGTTCTTCCTTTTCAATTGCAAGCACCTTAAACTTTTCCTGTTCAACAATACCCACAATCCCAATAATACTTCGTGTTCCTATATCAAGGGAAAACACCATTTCCTGCCCCAATGCTTCTATTGGTTTTTCTTTTTCAGTTTTCACAACTCCGCCCCCATCCTCTACCATATTATCTACATTTTACTTAAAAATACGACAATTGTAAACACACAGTTTCTAATTCGTTGTTATGTACTAAACTTATTTTAGCTTTTAACTAAATTAAAGGGCATCTTGCTGTTTAAATAGCAAAACACCCTTTTTTATAATTAGCTTACTCGTTTTCGCCAAGTATTACCAATATATCTATTCCTTCATTAAGCATGGAAGAATCTACAACTATCTGACTGTTAGGATAATATCCCTGTAAATCTTTACCCATTCCCTCTTGAGATACTACAATTCTTGTGTAATCAGTTCTTTCCCCTTCAAATGTGGAAATTTGTTCTACTGTAAATCCCTCGGCTACAAGCATTTCTTGATTTTCCCCTGCAAAACCTGATTTACTTCCTCCGTTTGCAACTTCAATAACTTTACCAACACTGCTTTGCGCAATTTCCTCTTCAGTTATATTATCACTAAAGAAAAGTCGCTTAACTGTTGCCTTTGTTTCAAGTTCATCGCTTAAAAAATATGATACATTGCCAACATATCCACCAACACCAGGCAAAGTTTCCATTTCTAATTTAGTCAGGTCGGCATCATCCGCATACTGCATATATTTCACGGCGTCTGTAAGAGACACATCTGTTTCAACATATTCATATGCTGTTTTAATGAGGCTTGGAAGATTTTTAACAATTGTATCTGTACTTAAAACCTTCTTCGCAACTTCTTTAAGAAAATCTTGCTGAACCTTCACCCTGTCCTCATCCCCTAGAGGATATCTTCTAAATCTAACAAGTTGTTCCGCTTTATCTCCGTCAAGATGCTGCATACCCTCTTCTAAATTAATAAGTGGGTCACCTGTGTCACGCATATCCCAATACATATCCTGAGGAACGTAAAAATCAACACCATCAATTAAATCCACAAGGCTTTTAAACCCGTCAAAGTTTATTCTTACATAGTTATCAATTTCAATGCCTAAAAGTTCCTCCAGCTGTTTAACGGAAAATTCATCCGATCTTTCGTTGCCAGCGTAAGCATGTACTTCATTAATTTTGCAAATTCCATTATATGGTATATATTTTTCATTAGCTTTAAGATAGGTGTACATTTCGTCTGCAATTTCCACCCTTGTATCCCTTGGAACAGAAAGAAGATGAATGTTTCCAGACTTACTGTCAAAATGAACTACAAATATTACGTCCGTACGTGTTTCATCACCGTCAACGCCAAAAACTGCAATATTAAGGCTTATGTCCTTACCAATAAGGGCATCCATAATGTTTAACTGACTTCCTTGCTTTATCTCTTCATTATCAAAGCCAACCACCTTTGAATACGCAAAAATCACTATAGCTGAAATCAAAACAAATGACATAACTATAGAAATTACTATCTTAAAAAATCTTGCCACGGGGCTTATGCGTTTTCTTCTTTTAGGTCTTTGCTTATTTTTGTGTTTCAAATCATATTCTGGATTATTCATCATCGCACCTTAATTCATATTAATTTTCGTTTTCTTCGTCATTTTCAGTGTCTTTAGCATTCTCTTGTGTATCAATTCCGTAAATCAATCTTGCAACAACCTCTGCTGTTCCTTCTTTGTCATGGTTAAAATAAGAACCGCCCACGCCAGGGATTGTTTCCATTGTTACATTGTCTGCGTTTATGTAATTTATATATTTTACATATTTCAATGCATCCAATATAGAAACATCTGTTTCAACATAGGAAAGCACTGTTTTTGTTAAAGGTTGAATATTTGTTAATAGTGTATCTGTACTGAGCACCTTTTTCATCAGTGCTTTCATGAAATCCTGCTGCACAGTAATTCGCTTTAAGTCTTTCGCCGCATATCCATCACGATACCTAACCAATTGTTCCGCTTTATCACCGTCAAGGTGTTGATATCCAGCATTAAGGTCTATGAAAAGACCTTGTTCAGGGTCAGAGTATTTCATATCAGTAGCCACTTCAAAGTCTACGCCACCAATAGCGTCCACCACATACTTAAAAGTTTCAGTTGTGAACTTAACATAATAGTCCAATTTGATGCCCAACAAATCCTCAATCATCATCATAGAAAACTCGTTGCGGTATCCCTCTCCTGCATAAGCGTGTATCTCATTTATTTTGCAAACGCCCTCTTGTCCATCACGGTAAGGTATAAATCCGCTTCTATTTCTTTCTTCAAGACTTGCTATCATTTCATCAGTCATTTTAACCTTCGTATCCCTAGGTATTGATAGTAGATTAATTTGTTTAGTTTCACTATTAAAACTTACCACAAATATAACGTCAGTACGTGTTCCATCTTTATCTACACCGAAAATTGCTACATTTGTTATTTTGTTTACAGCCTCATCATCATCCGTTTGTGTTTGTGCACTTTCAGTTGTTTTCTCTGTTCCTGAAATTTCCGCTACAGTTGTTACTTTTTCAGCATCTCTTGTTACCCCATAAATAACAACACCTGCTACAGCAAACACACTGTATAATAATACTGTGGTAACAACAATTACAACAAATCTTTTTGTAAGGCGACTGCCAGCACTGCCCTTTTTCTTTTTTGGGGATTTGTTCTTCTCAGTCACAAAACAACACACCTCTCATGGTATTTATTATGCTAATGTTGCGCACGTACTTTTTTATTATACCACAACATTCCTTATTTTTACAAGAAATACTATTTAATACAACTTATATATTTTAACACAATCTTTCTAAAAAGCTACTATTTTATTATTAAAAAAAACTTAAAATAACTTTACTAATAGCTCATAAAAGTATAACATAGGTAAATATAAAAACCCTCTGCATTGATTTTTTCAGTGCTATTTGGTGTTAAAATACAACTTTGGAGGTACATTCATGATAAAAACTAAAGATTTTATACAAAAACACACTGTTCATTTTAATCCCCTTGTGGCTGCTTTAATAATGATATTCGGTTCTTTTGCAATTGTTACAGCCGTATTTTTAGCAAACCCAAGTTTCATTTCTGCTTTTTTTATATTTCTAAGAGAAACGCCTTCTCTTTTCTTTCTTAATTACATTCCAGTTTTTCTGTTTATGGCACTAGTTTTGTTTATTTCTAATAATGCCTTATTTTCAACCGTTACATCTGGTGGTTTTTTTCTTTTACTAGCAATCGCCAACTCCGAAAAAATACGTCTTAGACAAGACCCTGTGTTCCCCACTGACTTGTCTCTTTTTACAGAGCTTGTAGGGATTGCAAAAAACTTTGCACCCAAAATCATTTTAATCTATCTGCTTATAATTGTATTTATACTGCTCGTTGTTGCAGCAGCTTTTATATTTTTTAAGTCTCCAAAGCTTTCTGTCACTGTTAGAATTATAGGTATTGCCGTGGTTTTTATTTTAGGTGCGGTTTCCAACAATATCCTTTATAAAAATGCTGATCTTTACAACGTCTTTTCGGTTGAAGGCAATCAATATTTTGAAGTTAATCAATATGGTTCAAAGGGTTTTATATATAGCTTTTGCCATAAATTCAACTCTATGCAGGTTAAGGCACCCGATGGATATGATTCTGAATATTACGCTACATTAGAGAAATACTTTGAAAACAGTTCATCGGAATATACTAATAAAAAGTTGCCACATATTATTATGATTATGGGCGAAGCATTTTCAGATTTGTCTAACAACCGAAATTTTGATTTTACAAATTATGGCGACCCTCTAGAAAATTGGAATGAGATAACCCAAACTGAAAGCTCCGTATCTGGGCATATAATTGTGCCTAATTTTGGCGGAGGCACCAGCGATACCGAGTTTGATGTGCTTACTGCCTGCCCTACGAGGTACATAGATAATGCCTCAAATTCTTATTCCCTTATACGCAATAATATAGACGCAATGCCACAACGCCTTAAAAACATTGGCTACAATGCTATTGCCATTCATCCAGGGTATCCGTGGTTTTATAATAGGACCAATGTATATAGCTACATGGGTTTTGAAAATTTTATTAGTCTTGAAAGCTTTCAAGGAAGTGAAAAATATAGAGGCGGTTACATTGCCGATAAATATGCTTCTGACAGTATAATTGAGAATTTTGAACAGCATATATCACAAACTGATGCGCCTTTGTTTGAATTTTGCGTAACTATCGAAAATCACGGACCGTATGACGAAAAGTATAATGAGGTTCAAAAGACATTTGATACCGGTGTTAATCTTACGGAAACCGAGAAAACATTGCTAAACAACTATTTTATGGGCATTAAGGATGCTGATAAGGAAATAAAGCGCCTTACCG
This sequence comes from Anaerotignaceae bacterium, assembly GCA_050251415.1. Classification (GTDB taxonomy): domain Bacteria; phylum Bacillota; class Clostridia; order Lachnospirales; family Anaerotignaceae; genus UBA8514. The sequence continues at coordinate 19,899 of JBFWMT010000010.1, forward strand.
ACTATTTTGAGACCTCAGAAGAACCTGTTGTTTTTGTGTATTTTGGCGACCATCTTCCTGGATTTTCTAACGGAATGGATTTTTTTGATATTTTAGATTACAATATTGATGCAAACGGAACAATGGAGCAGTTGTTTAATGTATACAAAACACCGTTTATGATTTGGCAGAACACTGCCTCAAAAGAACTGGTAGATATAAGTGAAACCATAGACGCACTAAATCTTCCTGCAAACCACACTATAAGCTCAAACTATCTTGGTTCAACAATGTTAGAACTTATAGGAATAAATGGAATTTCACCACTTTTTGATTATTCCAATGAACTGCGTGAGGAACTTCCTATTATAACAAACTCTGGCTTTATGACAGTAAACGAAGATTATATAACACAAATTAACGATGAACTTAAAGAAAAATGCAGTGTGCTTAAAGGTTGGGTATATTACAAAATGTTTGACGAATAACAATGTTTAATGATTACCAAATGCAGTAAATACTAATGAAACTCTAATTTAATGTAAAAAAAATCAGTTTTACTGTAAATAAAAAAAGTCCCGATTTTTCAGCCTTTTGTTCTGAAAATCGGGACTTTTTAGTCAAGGAAACAATCATTACATTGAATCAGCGGTTTCCTAAAACTATTTTTTACATAAATCCGCCCATGCCGTTTGATGGACCTTGCTGCATGTAATCTGCCGCACCGTTCTTTGCTGGGAAGTCAGCTACTACAGCCTCTGTTGTAAGGAATGTAGATGCAACAGATGTAGCATTTTGCAATGCACTTCTTGTTACCTTAGTTGGGTCAACAATACCTGCATCAACCATGTCTACATATTCTTCTGTAAGTGCATTAAAACCAACACCAACAGCCAGTTCTTTAACCTTATTTACAATTATTGAGCCTTCAAGACCTGCGTTTGCAGCAATCTGGCGCATAGGTGATTCAAGGGCTTTAAGAACTATTTCGCCACCTGTTTTTTCATCCCCAACCAAATTCTTAACAACCTCTGCAACCTTTGCAACAGCGTGGATGTATGCTGTACCGCCGCCTGCAACAATACCCTCTTCAACAGCTGCTCTGGTTGCTGCCAAAGCATCTTCCATACGAAGCTTTTTCTCTTTCATTTCTGTTTCTGTTGCAGCGCCTACCTTAATAACCGCTACACCGCCTGCAAGTTTCGCAAGTCTTTCCTGTAATTTTTCTTTTTCAAAATCACTGTTCGTTTCTTCAAGAGCGGCTTTAATCTGGCGTACTCTGCCTTCAATATTCTCTTTTGTGCCTGCTCCGTCAGTAATAATGGTAAGTTCTTTTTCAACTCTTACTGTTCTTGCTCTACCAAGCATTTCAAGTGTTACATCTTTAAGGTCAATACCAAACTCATCCGAAACAACCTGTGCGCCAGTAAGGGCCGCAAGGTCAGCAAGCTGTGCTTTTCTTCTTTCACCATAACCAGGTGCTTTTACTGCCACACATGTAAATGCACCTCTAAGCTTATTAAGTACAAGTGTTGCAAGAGCTTCGCCCTCAATGTCTTCCGCAATTATAAGAAGCTTTGCGCCAGATTGAACGATTTGCTCAAGTATTGGTAAAATTTCCTGAATATTTGCAATTTTTTTGTCTGTAATAAGAATAAATGGATCTTCAAGTATGGCAATCATCTTTTCCATATCTGTTGACATATAGCTTGAAAGATAACCTTTATCAAACTGCATACCTTCAACAAGCTCAAGCTCTGTATTCATTGTTTTTGATTCTTCAACAGTTATTACGCCGTTATTTGTAACCTTTTCCATAGCATCTGCAATCATGTTACCCACTTCGTCATCGCCTGATGAAATAGCTGCAACTCTTGCAATATGGTTTTTTGTGGAAACAACTGTGCTCATACCCTTAATTTCTTCCACAGCGGCAATCGTTGCTTTTTGCATACCTTTTCTAAGGATAATTGCATTTGCGCCTGCTGCAATATTTTTAAGACCTTCCTGTACCATTGCCTGTGCAAGTACAGTTGCTGTTGTTGTACCATCACCTGCTACGTCATTTGTTTGTGTAGCAACTTCTTTAACAAGCTGCGCTCCCATGTTTTCGTATGGGTCTTCAAATTCAATGTCCCTTGCAATTGAAACACCATCATTTGTAATAAGTGGGCTCATAAACTTTCTGTCAAGAACAACATTACGTCCCTTTGGTCCAAGTGTCACTTTTACTGTATCTGCTAACTTGTTTACGCCCTCAGCCATAGAGTTTCTAGCATCTGCTCCATATTTAATCTGTTTTGCCATAATTTCTCATTCCTCCTGAATTAATTAGTCTTCAACAATAGCTAAAATATCTGCCTGTCTTAAAATAATATATGTGTTCCCATCAAATTTTACTTCAGAACCTGTGTACTTTGAATAAATAACCCGATCTCCAGGCTTAACCATCATAGTAACCTCTTCACCATATACATTCCCGCCAGGGCCAACTGCAATTACCTCTGCCTCCTGTGGCTTTTCTTTGCTTTGGGTAGGAAGCACTATACCGGATTTTGTTTTTTCCTCTGCCTCCATCTGCTTAATTACAACTTTGTCACCAAGTGGTACAAGTTTCATATTAAAAGACCTCCTTATTAAAAATAATTTATACAAATTTATAATTTTCCCGATGTTAGCACTCACCTTTGACGAGTGCTAATCAACAAGATAATATTACCATATCACTGCAATTATGCAACTCAGTTTATTATATATTATTATACTATACAAAGTAAAATATATCCATTATTATTTATTTGCTTTGTTTTTCTTTATTTTACTCTTTATTTTATTCATTTTCTTTATTTCGTATAAAATACAAGAACAAGCCAATTAAAGCTTGTTCTCGATAACGCTACATTATATGTTATATGTTCATTTTTTTTGTACATGCAATTGCAATTGCCCCAGGCCCCAAATGGCATGAAATACTTAAGGATAACGGGTCAATAAAAATTTCATGGTTAGGATAAATCTCCTTAACTTCATCATAAAAATCCTTTATTTCCTCATTTATACCCGTGTACGCCATCTGTAAAAGCATTGTTTCGCCATTTTCGCCTGCATTAAAGCGTTTTTCAAAATCATTTTTCATAGCTCTCAACATAATTTTCCTTGCCATTTTTTTTGTTCTTGCCTTAGCAAGCGCATCTAGTTTTTCGCCCTGTATCTGTAGCACTGGTTTAAGCCTTAAAAGTTCACCTAGTGCAGCAGCGGCTGGCGTAATTCTTCCGCCACGCTTTAAATATTTAAGGGTTTCAAGGGTAATATATATGCTTGAATCAAACTTCGTTGCCTCTAAATGCTTCTTAATTTTCACGGCATCCTTACCATTTTGTGCCATATGTAATGCATCCAAAACAGATTGCTTCTGCGTAACAGAAATTCTTTGGTTATTAACCACCTGTACCCTGCCATTATAATCATGGGAAAGCATTTGTGCCGTTTGATATGCGCTGCTTAAACCACTGCTCATTGGTATATGTACAATTTCATCATGTTCTTTAAGAACTTCTTCCCATAAATCCATTACATCGCCAACTGCGGGTTGGGATGTGGAAATTTCCGCACCCTCCTGCAGCTTTTCATAAAACTGCTCCTGCGTTAGGTCAATATCTTCAAAATAGGTTTTGCCATCTATGGTAAAGGGCATGGGCATAACAAAAATTCCTTTTTCTCGCCCCACCTTTTGTGTAATTCCACTGTTGCTGTCTGTAATGATTGCAACCTTCTTCAAAATATTCAGCCTCCGTAAAACATTCTATATATTAATTCAATTTAATATAACTAATTTGTAATTATATCATATCAGCATACCATTGTCATCTTAATATTTTACGTCTTGTTGTACGTCATTCACAAACACACAATATTTAAATTAATTTCATATGTTTGAATGCGCTTAACTAAACTAATCTCTTTCGCTAAATCTTTTTCATTGTTCGTAAAATTCAACATAAAATCCAACATTATGACTATTTTCATTGACTAAATTTTAATTTAGGAATACAATATACTTCAAATGTAATTAAAACAATTTGTTTTACGATGATTTTTCAAAAAAGCAATCGTTTGTTTAACCAGATAACTTTTCAACTTTTTAGGCGGTGAAATTTATGGACGACAATAAAATTATTGTGCAAATGCTTGGTGGATTTTCCATTACGTATGATGGCAAGCCCGTATCTCTTGAACGAAGCAGTATAACCAAAGCCACCCAATTACTGCAATATCTTGTATACTATAGAGGCAAAAAAATTCCAAGGGATGCCTTAATCAATATGCTTTATAACGAATATGACATAAGCAACCCTGCAAATAACCTTAAAGTAAACCTCTTCCGTTTGCGCAAACTTTTGGAATCGTCACATTTACCAAAATATGACTACATAACATTTAAATCTGGAATGTACTCATTTTGCAGTCAAATTCCTATTGAAATTGATGCTGAACAGTTTGATGCATTTGCAACACAAGCGCAAGAAGCTGACATTTCTGACGAAGAAAAAATCATATTGCTTCAACGAGCAATAGAAATATACAAAGGTAAGTTTTTGCCAATGATTATGAACGAGCCATGGGCTGTTATTGAAAACGTGCGCTATCGTGACATGTATGCAAAATGTATAACCGATGTATGTGCTTTGCTTAAAAAAAGTGGTGACTTAAGACTAAGGCTTGATATATGCAACCGTGCTATACATATATATCCTTTTGACGAAGATATGCATCTTTTAAGAATTGAATGCTTGTTGGATATGAAGCGTTATACAGATGCCCTTGCCGCATATGATGAAATCACAAATCTTTTCTTCGAAGAACTCGGGATATCCCCATCGCAAAAAATGCTTTCTCTTTATCGTCATTTGACAGGTAACATAAAGCTTGAAACCTCTACTGTTGAACATATAAAGGAAACAATTAGGGAAACAGAAGGTAAACACGGAGCATACTATTGTAACTACCTTGGCTTTGTAGACAGCTACCGATTTATATCCCGTGTGATTGAAAGGAACGGTCAATCCATCTTTCTTTCACTTTTTACACTTACAAACGTTCAAGGCGAACCCCTTGAAGCTGGTGAAAAACTTAAAGAGTCAGCAGCGGCACTGCACGATGTAATTTGCGATTCTTTAAGACGTGGAGATTTATATACAAGGTATAGTCCTAACCAGTTTTTAGTTTTGCTTATCGGCATAAACTATGAAAACTGTTCCATTGTTTCAGAAAGAATTATCACTAAATTCCGTGATGAAAAGAAGATTCGTGGAGTACGCCTTCAGCACTCTGCAACATCAGGTGCAGATATAAGTACAAAACCATCAGATATTAAATTTTCAGGTTCGTCCATATGGTAAAAACAGCAAGACCTCATGGGGATTTCAACCCATTTTGGTCTTGCTGTTTTTTATTTTTTCACTTTACATATAATCTGTGTCATAGTACCCATAGGGCAGTACACGCACCAGCTTCTTGGTTTATAAAGAACCATAGTTAAAAGGCCTAACACTGTTGATGTAAGCATAACACTGTAAAATCCAAAAGCAAACTGCGCAACCCATGGTGTCGCACCACCAGCATAACTAAATCCCCATCCAAGCTTAAATGTCCAAAGCAATGTAACTACCTCTTTAAGCCCACCAACACCTGTAAATACTAGATATGTTGTATAAAGCATGTTAAAAAACATAGCAAAAAAGAAAACTAGAAAACCATATCTAAAATATTTTGATTTCAAAAACCCTGGTATATCTTTTTTTCTTGACAATCCGCATTTATTGCCCAAAATATCAAACAATTGACCCCTACCGCAGTACTTGTTGCAATAACTCTTTCCTCCACCAAAAACTGAAATGCCAATTGGTATAAAAAAACATAAAAGTCCAATCCATGCAAACAGTATGTTAAAAAAGCCTAACAACATATAAACCGAAGAAAAAATCCATAAATATCTGTACCATGGTTTTTTAGCCATTTTCAACCACCTCCATACTTATTACAGAGGCAGGGCATATTTTACTGCACTTTCCACAACCTATGCATATTTCTTCATCTACAACCGCATGCTTTCCTTTAAAAACCTCAACTGCCTTTTTAGGACATTCGTAAATACAGCATCCGCATGCCACACAGTAATTTTCATCAATAACTGCAACTTTCACAATGCATCTCTCCTTAAAAATATATCAGCAACTTACTTAATGCTGTTTTTATATTTGAAATAATATCATATAAGGAAAAATACTTCTGTGATTTCGTCACATAAAAGTGCTAGTTTTTCATGTGACAGCAGCTTCCATCGCAGCCCTCAAAGCCAATTTTTTTACTTCGTCTTTCCATTAGCACTGTGTTTCTCCACAGTCCAAACTTATCCTTACCTATCATAAACCTGTATCCTACTTTTCTAAAACCACATTTTTCATGCAACTGAATACTTGCTTCATTTTCCTCCAATATAGTACCTTGCAATGTCCACAATCCATTATTGTCTGCAATTTCAATTAACTTATTAAGTAAAGCAAATCCAATTCCCATATGCTTTTTGTTTTCATCAACATATACGCTAATCTCTACAACTCCGGCATATGCCTCCCGTTGAGAAACACGCATAAGTGCAGCAAATCCAACTACAATTCCATCAACCTTGGCAACAATTCTGCCAGTATTCATATGCGTTTCCTTCCAACTTTCCCATGTTGGGCATTTTGTTTCAAATGTAGCTAAATTAGTTTCTATTCCCTGGGAATATATACGCAGTACGTCATCTTTATCGCTGTCCATAATTTTACTAATTACAATATCCATGTTACCTCCCCATTCCTTGTCAAATTATTTTTTTATAAACATAGCTTTTAGTTTTCTATTACTAAATACCATTATAGCAAACTGGTGCTACATTAAACAAGTAAAAATAATTTTGTTTTTATTAATTATGAAAGCTTTTTCATATAAAAAACACCCTAAGCTGTGCAGTTCTACACTACACAGAATAGGGTGTTTTTAGTTGAATATAATTTATGAAAGCCTACTTTTAAAATCATCATAGCCAAAGCTTTGAACAAGTCTTATAGAATTTTCTTTCCCAAAAATAGCTATAGAAGGAAGACCAACGCCATTGAAGGTATTGTTTTTCACCATTGAATAATGCGCCATGTCGCAAAAAACCAGCTTATCACCAACATTCAACGGCTTATCAAAGGAATAATCGCCAATAATATCTCCAGCAAGACAAGTGTTTCCTCCTAGTCTGTAGGTAAAGGCTTTTTCTCCGGCTTCACCACTACCCACAATGTAAGGACGGTATGGCATTTCCAAAACATCTGGCATATGACAAGCGGCTGAAGTATCCAAAATGGCAAGCTGTATGATGTTTTCAAATACATCTAACACCGTACTTACCAAATAGCCTGTATTTAAAGCAACCGCTTCACCTGGTTCCAAATAAACTTGTACATTATATTTTTCCTTAAACCTATTAATTGCTTTAATAAGTGTTTCAACATCATAATCTTCACGGGTAATATGGTGACCGCCGCCAAAATTCACCCACTCCATTTGTGGCAAAAATTCACCGAACTTTTGTTCAAAAGCATTTAGGGTTTTTACCAAGTCATCTGAATTTTGCTCGCAAAGTGTATGAAAATGCAAACCACTAACACCATCAAGTGAACTTGAATCAAAATTCTTCTTCGTAATTCCAAGGCGTGACCCTTCGCTACAAGGGTCGTAAAGAGCATGCTGGCCTGTTGAAAATTCAGGGTTTACCCTAAGCCCAATTTTTTTACCCTTATTAAGTGCTTTCTCCTTAAATTTGTTAAGCTGTGCAAAAGAATTGAATACAATATGCCCACAAATATCCGTAATTTCATCAAATTCACTATCTAGGTAGGCAGGGGAAAAAATATGATTTTCCTTCCCCATCTCCTCATACCCAAGGCGTGCTTCAAACAAACCGCTGGCTGTTGCACCATTTAAATATTGCCCAATTAAAGGGTAAAGAGCATGCATTGAAAATGCCTTCTGTGCAAGTAATATTTTACACCCAGTGCGGTCTATTACCTGTTTTAGTATTTCCAAATTCTTAATCAACAGATTTTCGTCCACAATATAGTATGGTGTTGGAATTTCGTGAATGTTAAAATCCATGTCTGCTCCTAGTCTACCAACTCTGGGTTAAAGCTTTCCTGCCAAGGCAAGCCCCACTTGTTAAGTGCATCCATAAATGGGTCTGGGTCAAATTCTTCAATATTGTGTACGCCAGCTTTGTTCCATGTACCGTTCATTACAAGCATTGCACCAATCATTGCTGGCACACCTGTTGTATAGGAAATAGCCTGAGATTCCACCTCACGGTAGCATTCTTCATGGTCGCATACGTTGTAAATATAGTATAACTTCTCTTTGCCGTCTTTTTTGCCTGTGAAAATACAACCAATATTAGTTTTCCCTTTTGTACGTGGACCTAATGTAGACGGGTCAGGCAAAACTGCTTTTAAAAATTGAAGAGGAATAATCTGCTTTCCTTCAAACTCAATTGGTTCAATTGAAGTCATTCCTACATTTTCAAGGCATTTTAAATGTGTAATGTAGCTTTGCCCAAATGTCATGAAGAAACGAATACGCTTTATTCCCTTAATGTTAAGTGCAAGGGACTCTAACTCTTCGTGGTGGAGTAAGTACATATCTTTTTCGCCGATTTCTGGGAAGTTGTATACTCTTTTAATTTCCATTGGCTCTGTTTCTACCCACTCACCATTTTCCCAATAGCTTCCCTTTGCACTTACTTCACGAATGTTTATTTCTGGGTTGAAGTTTGTTGCAAAAGGATATCCATGGTCTCCTGCATTAGCATCTAAGATATCGATGTAGTTAATTTCATCAAAGTGGTGTTTTTGCGCATATGCAGAAAATACACCTGTTACGCCTGGGTCAAATCCGCTTCCCAAAAGTGCTGTAATACCAGCTTTTTCAAATTTTTCACGGTATGCCCACTGCCATTTATACTCAAATTTTGCTTCATCTTTTGGCTCATAATTGGCAGTATCAATGTAATGTGTTTTAGTTGCAAGGCAAGCATCCATAATTGTTAAATCCTGATATGGTAAAGCCAGATTTAAAACAACATCTGGTTTAAATTTTGTTATAAGGGCTACCAATTCTTCTACATTGTCAGCATCCACTTGTGCTGTATGAATTATAGTTTTTCCGCCATCTAACTTAGCTTTAAGTGCATCACATTTACTTTTAGTTCTGCTTGCAATCATAATTTCTTCAAAAACTTCGCTGTTTTGACAGCATTTGTGAATTGCAACACTTGCAACTCCTCCACAACCAATAATTAATGCTTTTCCCATAATTAAATACTCCATTTCCGCCGCTTCGCATCGACACATAATATATTATAATTAACTCTTACCCTGCGAAGTAGAGATATGATAAGAATGTTTTTACATAATGTTAAGTAGTTCTAAAATAAATTTATAGATAACAAGGTTTCCCTAAGCACCTTACAAGCTACAGCAGTAGAAGCTCCACTTTGGTCATAAATTGGTGACAATTCATTAATGTCACAGCCCACAATATTAAGAGTACATACCTTTGAAATAGCATCTATCAGCTCCATGAAGGTTGCGCCACCAGCCTCTGGTGTTCCTGTTCCAGGAAATACAGATGGGTCTAGCACATCAAGGTCTAAAGTAAAGTATATGGGTTTTCCCTTTAGCTTTTCCACTGTTTCTTGTAAGGTGTTAAAATTGAATTTATTCATGTAAGTATGCTCTTTTGCAAAAACAAACTCGCTTTTTTCACCTGAACGAATACCAAACTGAAAAATTTTGTCTTTGCCCACAAGGTCGTAACATCTTCGTATTACCGTTGCATGGGAATACTTTTCTTCTAAATAATCCTCCCTAAGGTCAGCATGTGCATCAAAATGAATGATATGCAAATCTTCATACTTTTCCTTAACTGCACGAACAGCTCCTAAAGTTACTAAATGCTCGCCGCCAATCATAAGTGGAAGTTTGCCGTCAGCTAAAATCTGACTAGTGTAGTCTTCAATTTGCTTTAAAACTTTTTGCGTATTCCCAAATGGAAGCTCCAAATCTCCACCATCGAAAATATTCATGTCACAAAGGTCAGCATCCTTATATGGACTGTAGGTTTCCAATCCAAAGGATTCACTTCGCATTACCTTGCTGGCAAAGCGTGTTCCTGGTCTATAGGAGGTAGTAGAATCAAATGGTGCACCGAAAATTACAATATCAGCTTCGTCGTATTCCTTATCACAGCCGATAAAGGTTTCAATATTTCTATTCAACATTTTTCAACATCTCCCATACGTAATTTGGTAATGCAAATGAACCCATATGCAATTTTGTGTTATAATATTGCGTATTAATTTTAAGTTCATTCCACTGTTGTTCATTTAAGTCTGCCAAAGGTTGATACTTCTTTGAAGCAAAACCAAACAACCAGTGTCCTGATGGATAAGTTGGAATATGTGCCTGATACACACGACTAATTGGGAAAGATTCCACAATACGTTTATGTGCCCTTAGCATTGCAGTTGCGTCATCTTTATAAAATGGGCTTTCGTGCTGATTCACCATAATTCCATCTTCCCTTAAGGCTTTAAAGCAGTTTCCGTAGAATTCCTTTGAAAAAAGTCCCTCGCCAGGACCAAATGGGTCTGTTGAATCGACAATAATCAAGTCATAAGCGTTTTCATACTTCCTAATAAATTTAAGCCCATCTTGAAAATACAGGGTTACTCGTTCGTCTTCAAAACCGCAGGCAGTTTTAGGAAGAAACTCCTTGCATACACGCACAACTTCTTCGTCAATTTCAACAATGTCGATGGTTTCTATACTGTTATATTTTGAAAGTTCCCTCGCCACACCGCCATCCCCAGCCCCAATAACCAAAATATTTTTAGCTTTTGGATGGACAGCCATAGGTGTATGCACAATCATTTCGTGGTAGATAAATTCGTCTTTTTCGGTCAGCATCATATATCCATCAAGGGTCAAAAATCTGCCGAACTCTTCAGATTCAAACACATCTATTGCTTGAAACTCACTTTCATGGCTATAAAGTTGCTTGTTCACCTTGATAGAAAATTTGACATTTTGGGTGTGAAACTCCGAGTACCATAAATCCATTTTAGCAACCTCCTTTCAAAATATTAATTTTATTTGTATCTAAATCTTCTGTTCCTGTTAATAAACAGCCTTTTTCTTTTGCATACTTAATGTAAGCTATTATCTCTTGTGTAATTAGTTCACCTGGTGCAAGAATGGGAATTCCAGGCGGATAACACATTACAAATTCCGTACAAATTTTCCCAACACTGTCCTCTAGTGCTACTAATTGCTTTTCAGAATAAAAGGCCTCCTGCGGAGCAACCAGTACAGTTGGATTTATATATTCATGGTCCAGCATACCTGTCTTATCTTTTTGATATATGCGTTTAATCTCAGCTAAGGCACTAACCAGACGCTCCAAATTTTTTTGGCTGTCCCCGATGGAGATATATGCTAAGACATTTCCAATGTCACCAAACTCAATTTGTATATCATACTCATCACGCAAAATATCGTATACCTCAATACCTGCCATACCAATACCTAAGGTATTAATTGAAAGCTTTGTTGCATCAAAATCATAAACAGTATCACCATTGACCAACTCCTTGGAGTAAGCATAATAACCGCCTATACTATTAATTTCGTCCCTTGCGTACTTAGCCATTTCCGAAACCTGTTTAAAAGTATCCTCCCCATCGAGTGCAAGTTTTTTCCTTGAAATATCAAGGCTGGAAAGCAAAAGGTAGGAACCGCTTGTGGTTTGGGTAAGGTTGATTATTTGGCGCACATAGTGTGGGTTTATGCTCTCTCCAACCAAAAGAATGGAGCTTTGCGTTAGTGAACCACCAGATTTATGCATGCTTACTGCCGCCAAATCTGCACCTGCCGCCATAGCTGAAATAGGCATGTCCTTTCCGAAATAAAAGTGTGTGCCGTGCGCCTCATCTGCCAACACCTTCATGCCATGGCTGTGTGCCAAATTGGTTATCCCTTTTATATCAGAGCAAATGCCATAGTAGGTTGGGTTGTTAACTAATACAGCTTTCGCATCTGGATTGCTTAAAATAGCTTCCTCAACTGCCTTTAATGACATTCCCAGGGAAATACCCAGACGTTGGTTCAGTTCTGGATTAACATAAACTGGCACCGCCCCACAAAGAATTAATGCGTTGATTACGCTCCTATGTACATTTCGTGGGAGAATAATTTTATCATTTTTTTTGCAAACGGACATTATCATCGCCTGCACCGCAGAGGTTGTACCGCTTACCATAAAGAAGGCATTCTTTGCACCAAAAGCCTCCGCTGCCAAGTCTTCTGCCTCTTTAATTACAGACACAGGATGGCACAAGTTGTCTAGTGGCTTCATGGAATTTACATCAAGGTTCAAACATCTTTCACCTAAAAACTTTGTTAGCTCTTTATTCCCTTTCCCTCTCTTGTGCCCCGGAACATCAAAGGGAACAACTCTTGAAGAAATAAAATCATTTAAGGCATCCATAATAGGTGCACAATCTTGTGTTTTTAAAGTTTTCAATCTTCATTTTCCTTCCTAGAGAATATATTGCTTCCGCTAAAAATTTCAATCATTTCCTCATGAATACTGCTGCTAATCTGTAACCTTGTTTTTGGCGGTAGCTCATACACATCTGTATTAAACAAATAATTTTGAAGCTCAATGTTTTTAATCAATAAATTTGTATGAAATATATTGGACTGATAAACATTGATGTCAATGGCATCGTACTTTCCCAGTGTTTCCTTGTTGATGTAGTCCTGAATAGAGGTAATATGATGGTCAATAAAAAGCTTTTTGCCATTAATATCTCTCGTGAAGCCCCTCACCTTGTAATCAAGGGTTATAATATCCGAATCGAAGCTGCCAATAAGGTAGTCCAAAGTGCTAAGCGGTGTAATTTCTCCGCAGGTGGCAACATCAATGTCTACCCTAAATGTTGAAATTGCATTGTCTGGGTGAAATTCAGGATAAGTATGAACAGTAACGTGACTTTTATCTAAATGAGCCACTACTGTATCACTATTTTGCATTGTAACCATAGATTTTTCTGCAATTAAAAATGTTACACTGGCCCCTTGCGGGTCATAGTCCTGCTTAGAAACATTAATTACCGTTGCACCTATCATCTCCGTTAGGTGGTATAAAATGTTAGTTAAACGCTCTGAATTATATTGCTCATCAATATATGCAATGTAATCCCGCTGTTCTCTTTCTGTTTTAGCATAGCAAACATCATAAATGTTAAAACTAAGTGATTTAGTTAGGTTATTAAATCCATATAATTTCAGTTTATTTTCCATAATTCACCTTTCTACTTAAATTAATAAAAAACAAAAAATCCCAAGCAAATAAAGTGGTACACTACCACTTATCACTTGAGATTTGTTACTTCAAAAAATGCGTTATTTATTTTCGACGCACGCCGCTTTTATTTATTCATTTAAGAAGGGTTAGAGTCTATATAGCAAGAATTACTTTTACTACTCTTATTGATCGTTTCACAAGTGATATGGTTTTAAGTAACCAACTTATAAAATTTGAGCTTTTAACTCAATCAATAAGGCAACTAAAGTTGCCGATTCGGCATTTGACCTGGCTGTCCGTCCGGCCGATTGTATTTGCAAAAGCAAATATGATCAAAAATTCTTTCATACTTTAACTATCTGGTTTCATATACTAGCATACTGAAAAATAAATGTCAACCCTAAAAAAATACAGTTATGCATTTACAGACCATCAAGTAATATCGATTGTATTTATTCTTTACGAATATCAGGCATATATGCAAAAAAATTTATAAATATCATCCATTATTTGCTAGTATTTTTTTATTAAAATTACTTCTATTTTTAGAATTTTAGGAAATCATCTTACCATCTTCATTAAAGCTTCAAACTTCTTTAACTATAGTCCTTAAAAGGTCAATGAATTTTTCTTTCACACGCTGTGTAGTTTCTATAACCTCTACATGGTTAAGTGGCTGTTGGCTAACACCTGCCGCCAAATTTGTTATACAGCTTATTCCTAGCACTTTTATGCCGCAATGGTTGGCAGTAATTACCTCTGGAACTGTACTCATACCAACTGCATCGCCTCCAAGTGCACGCACCATTCGTATTTCCGCTGGGGTTTCAAAGCTAGGCCCCGTCATAGCACAATATACTCCCTGCTTTAACATTAGTCCTTGTTTTTTTCCAGCTTTCATGGCAATATCAATCATTTCTTTATCATATCCATTGCTCATATCTGGAAATCTTGTGCCAAAATCTTCTAAATTTTCCCCAATAAGGGGATTTGTACCCATCATGTTTATATGGTCAGTTATAACCATCAAGTCTCCTGCGCTAAAGGCTTCGTTTACACCACCTGCGGCATTGGTAACAATCAATTTTTCAACACCGAGCAATTTCATCAGCCTTATAGGAAAAGTAACACCCGTAAGCTTATATCCCTCATAAAAATGAAATCTTCCTTGCATGCAAATAAGTTTGTCTGTTACTACAAAACGCCCCTTGTGCCCAACCACCGTTGAAACAGGCAGGTTTGGAACATCTTTATAATCGTAATACTCCGCGTTTTCAAGATTATCACCAAAGTCTCCTAACCCAGACCCAAGAATAACACCAATCTTTGGCGCATACTTTGTTCTTTGTTTTATATAATCCGATGCCTGTATAAGCCTTTCCATAATTTCCACGTCAATCACTCTCCTTGTTCAATAATATTACCACTTTTTTACCAAAATAAAAAGATATACTATTGTTATTTGTTTCCAGATTGTGATATAATAAACTTGTATAATTTATACTAAAAATTTAAGGGGGAATTCAAAATGGCAAAGAAAATTTTATTACTTTGTGGTGACTTCACAGAGGACTACGAAACAATGGTACCTTTCCAGGCTCTTTCAATGTTAGGCTATCAAGTAGACGCTGTGTGCCCTGATAAAAAAGCAGGCGACACCGTTGCAACTGCAGTGCACGACTTTTTAGGTGAGCAGACCTATACCGAGTTAAGAGGCCATAATTTTGCTTTAACTGCTGATTTTGATGCTGTTAACACCGCTGATTATGTTGGTTTGTTTATAACAGGCGGACGTGCCCCTGAATATATAAGGCTTAACCCAAGAGTAATTGAAATTGTAAAGGAATTTTTTGCAGACAATAAACCAGTAGCCGCTATTTGCCATGGACCACAGGTGCTTACTGCAGCTGGTGTGCTTAAAGGCTATAAAGCAACTTGCTACCCTGCTTGCAGCCCTGACATTACTCTTGCTGGTGGTGAATACGTAGAAGTGCCTGTTACAGATGCAGTTGTAGATAAAAACCTTGTAACCTCACCGGCATGGCCTGGAGATACAGCTATTTGCCGTGAGTTTGCCAAACTTTTAGGTGCTAAAATAGAAATTTAATAATTAAAACAATAAAACCACCATTAAACTGGTGGTTTTATTGACTATAAATAACTGTGTCATTCTTCTTAATTTATTTTATATGTCTAATTCCTCGTAGCGCTCTATTTTATAGTCAAGGCGTTCCAACGTCGCCTTCATGTCTTTCATTCTTACTAATAACAATCTGCGCTGTTCAATAAGTAGTTCTTTTCTTGCAGTATTAGTTTTTTCCCCTTGCTGAAAAAGGTTTACGTATTCGATAAGTGCTTCAATAGGAAGACCTGCACTTCTCATACATTTAATAAACTCTACCCATCTGCAATCTTCCTCGTTATAATCTCTTATTCCACCTTTTGTTCTGTGAACACTAGGTATAAGACCAACACGTTCATAGTATCTTAATGTATCGGCTGAAAGCTGGAACTTTTTACTAACCTCCGCAATAGTCATTTTTGCACCTCCTACTATTATTTAATATGGCGTATAATAATTAATTAACCCCTATCTATTTCTGTCCCTCAAATGCATTTGCTACCTCCTTCAAGCCTTTTATAATCTCAATATGCTGAGGACAGCTTTCCTCACATTTTTTGCACCCTATGCATTCAGATGCTTTACCATAGTTTTGAGTATAGTTGCCGTAATATACACTCTGTATAGAAAAGCCTTTAGGTGGCGACTGCTTTTCTGCATTGTATAATGCAAAATAGTTTGGGATTGCAATATTTTTTGGACATCCATCTACACAGTATCTGCAAGCAGTACAAGGGATTGCAACGGCTTCATTAATAATTTTAACTGCATTATTTACAATGTCATATTCTTCTTGAACAAAAGGCTTAAAATTCAGCATATATCCCGTGTTGTCTATCAGTTGCTCTATAGATGACATTCCGCTTAACACCATTATTACATTTTCAAGGCTTGCCGCAAAGCGAATTGCCCATGAGGGTACAGACATATCTGCATTATATTCTTTAAATAATTTTTCTGCATCTTCAGGCACCTGTGCCAGTGTTCCACCTTTTATTGGCTCCATTACAATCACAGGCTTATTGTGCTTTAGTGCAATCTCGTAACATTTTCTAGATTGAATACTTTCGTTATCCCAATCCATATAATTAATCTGCAGCTGAACAAAGTCCACCTCTGGATGTTCTGTCAAAATTTCATCTAACAAATCCGCCGCATCATGATATGAAAAACCTATTTTTCTGATTTTTCCTTCTTCTTTCTTTCTCTGAATAAAAGAAAAAGCATTGAATTTCTTAGCAATATTATAATGCGATACCCCTAGATTGTGCAGCATATAGTAATCAAAATAGTCTACACCAACTTTTTCTAACTGTTCATTAAAAATTCTGTCCAAATCTTCTGTTTTCTTTAAAAACATCGTTGGCATTTTCGTTGCAACTGTAAAAGACTCTCGTGGATAACGCCTCACTAACGACTCTCTTAATGCAACTTCACTTATAAAATTGTGATACATATAAGCTGTGTCAAAATAGTTAAAACCTCTTTCCATGAAAGTATCTACCATTTTGTTTAACTGTTGGTAATCAATACTTGTCTGGTCTTCCACATCTGTTATTGGTAAACGCATAAAGCCAAAACCCAATTTTTTAGTCATATTAGTTCTCTCCTTATCATTCTAAAGCTTAATTCATTTTTTGTGCTTCCATTATCTACATTACTCCATGGAGTGCACTCTAAGTCAAGAGTTTTTTAGGAATTTATATTGAAATAAAAAAATACCACAAAGACACGGCATTATTATTTGCCTTAAACCCTTATGGTACAATTGTAATTAAAATAAAGTTCAGATTATTTATTCTTTTGAAATATCAGAGCTAATTCAAAACAATTTCTAATAATAATTAGCTCCTATTTTCTATTATTTATTGTCGACAGTATGCTTTCTTGCTTCAACTATATTTTTCCAGTTTGCAAGAATACATTCAGCAATTGACCTATCGTACATAATTTCAATATTTTTTCTAATTTCAGTTTTACATTCCTCTGAGGTCAATGCCTTTCTATAAGCTCTGTCACTTAACATTGCATCAATAGAGTCACATACAGTAATTATCCTAGACCCATAAGGAATTTTTTCTTCTGCTAAACCAAAGGGATATCCCTTTCCATCCCATCTTTCGTGGTGGTGCAAAACAATTTTGCTTATGTATTCTAGCGCAGATGAGTGTGATAAAATATCAGCACCCGTTACAGGGTGCATTTTCATTATACTCCATTCCATGTCACTAAGTGCCCCTGGTTTGCTTAAAATATAGTCAGGCACCCCAATTTTACCAATATCATGCACATGTGCAGCAAGATGTATTTCTTCTGTATCCTTTATGGATAGTCCCAACAGCGGACATACTTCCAAAACCATATCGCCAACTCGCCTTGAGTGGTATGCTGTATGATAATCTTTCGCCTCCATAGCGGCAATAATGCTTTCAATAACATCATGATATAAAATCTTTTCAAAATCATCCGACATTTTCGCACCCCAATTAAATTTATAGGGGCAGTGATTCCTGCCCCTATGGTAATTTATTTATTGTCGTGGCAATGTGCGCCGCAACTTTCACAGCCGCAACCACAGTTGCCATTTTTTTTGTCTTTTATAGTCTTTTTTGCCGCTAATATAATTACCGACAGTACTATTAATCCAATTATTAATGTAGGCATTTTTACCTCCTTAATTTACTTCCACAGCGCGCTTTGAAACTTGAACATTTTTCTTTTTCCCTGCACTTGCAAAAATGTATGCTACTACAGCAATGGTAATAACTATTGCAACAATTGCAGGAATCCAGCTTGCTCCATTAAACAAAGCGCTTCCAATAAGGTTAATATGTAAAGCCACAATGTATGCAAGTAGACACTGGTATCCAACAGCTATAAATGTCCATTTCCAGTTGCCCATCTCTCTTCTAATTGCTCCCATTGCCGCAAAGCAAGGTGCACAAAGAAGATTAAACGCAAGGAATGAGTATGCTGCAACTTGTGAAGTGAACAATGCTGCTATAGGGGAAAGTCCTGCAGCTTCAGCCGCATCCACAAGCTCAAAAGCAACATCTGCATCTCCAATACTTGTAAGTACGCCAAATACACCAACTACTTCTTCTTTTGCTACAAGTCCCATTACCGTTGCAACCGTTGTTCTCCAGTCACTAAAACCAAGTGGTGCAAAAAGCGGTGAAATTGCACTACCTATACCGTGAAGCATGCTGTCTGTCATTTCTTCTACCATGCCAAAAGCACCGTCAACTGTACCAAAACTTGAAAGGAACCAAATTAATACGCTTGAAACAAGGATAATTGATGTAGCTTTCTTAACAAATGCTGAACCTCTATCAAACATGCTGCGGAAAACATTTCCAAAGGTAGGAATATGATATTGAGGAAGTTCCATAACAAATGGTGCTGGCTCTCCTGCAAATAATGATGTCTTTTTCAAAATAACACCAGATAAAACAATTGCACCAACACCTACAAAGTAAGCTGATGTTGCTACCCAAGCGGAGTTATTAAATACCGCCGCCGCAATAAGGGCAACTACAGGCATTTTTGCGCCACAAGGAATAAATGTAGTTGTAATAACTGTCATTTTTCTGTCCTGCTCGTTTTCAATTGTTCTTGAAGCCATAATTCCTGGGACACCACAGCCAGTGCCAATTAGCATAGGTATAAAACTTTTGCCTGAAAGTCCAAATTTACGGAAAATTCTATCCATAATAAAGGCAATACGTGCCATATATCCACAGTCCTCAAGGATTGCAAGAAATATGAAAAGCACAAGCATCTGCGGAACGAAACCTAAAACTGCACCCACTCCACCGATTATACCGTCAACAACAAGCCCTGTAAGCCAAGTAGCAGTTCCAATGCCCTCTAAAAATGCACCAACATTACCTTGCAATATTTCTCCCACAAATACGTCATTTGTCCAATCTGTTAAAATCGTTCCTATGGTAGTTACCGAAACGTAATACACAAACCACATTATTGCAACAAAAATTGGAATTGCAAGAAAACGATTTGTAACAATTCTGTCTATCTTGTCAGATGCAGTAAGATGACCTGTGTCTTTCTTTTTAACACTTTTTTTAACTACATTGCTTATGTAATGGTACCGCTCATTTGTGATAATACTTTCACTGTCGTCATCCATTTTTTCTTCACAATTTGCTATAGCTTTTTCAAGCTTTTCAGTTATTGCTACCTCAAGATTAACTCTTGAAAGCACTTTTTCATCTCTTTCAAAAAGTTTTACGGCAAACCATCTAAGCTGGCTTCCTTCAACTTTGTTTTTAATTAATTCTTCAATTTCGGAAAGAGTCATTTCCACGTTTTTGTTAAATGTATGCTCAATTTGCTGTTTGGTTCTACGGCTTGCAAGGTTAATTGCCGCCTTAGCTGCATCTATGCCACCCTCACCTTTAAGTGCTGAGGTTTCAACTACTTTGCAACCCAAAGCATTTTCAAGAGCTTCAATGTCAATTTTATCGCCTCTTTTTCTTACAATGTCAATCATATTTATTGCCACTACCACAGGAATACCCATTTCCAGAAGTTGCGTTGTAAGATAGAGGTTTCTTTCGATATTTGAACCATCAACAAGATTTAAAATAACATCGGGCTTTTCGTTTATTATATAATCTCTTGTTACTACCTCTTCAAGGGTATATGGTGAAAGAGAGTAAATTCCCGGAAGGTCTGTAATTGTGACGTCCTTATGCCCCTTTAGTTTTCCTTCCTTTTTCTCAACAGTAACACCGGGCCAGTTGCCCACATACTGATTACTGCCTGTAAGATGATTAAACATTGTTGTCTTTCCACAGTTTGGATTTCCTGCCAAAGCTATTGTAATACCCATTATTTTTCCTCCTATTTGTTATTCAAAGCTAACATGTGGTTAAAATTTTTAATCTACTTGAATTAATTCAGCATCTGCCTTTCTTAAAGAAAGTTCATACCCTCTTACTCTTACCTCAATAGGGTCTCCCAAGGGTGCTACCTTTCTTACAAAAACCTCTGCGCCTTTAGTTATTCCCATGTCCATAATACGTCGTTTAACTGCCCCGTCCCCGTTAAGCTTAAGCACAGTTACAGTTTCACCAATTTTTGTTTCTTTTAAAGTTTTCATCTTTATCCCCCTTAAATTTAATTATCTATGCTAATCAACCATAATTCTGTTTGCCATTGATTTGCTAATGGCAACCCTTGTATCTTTTACATTTACAATCATGTTTCCGCACATTTCAGAAACAACAATTACATCTCCCCCTGTAACAAAGCCAAGGTTTTCTAAAAAACGCCTAGTTTCGTCCTTCCCATTAATTTGTTTTATAACCATTTTTTCACCGTTACTAACCATTGATAAGGGCATCATTATTACCTCCGTATTAATTAAATTAGTATATATTCATATTATTTAGTTGATGTTTATTGTATTTAGCTTTTGCTAATCATAATGGAGTTTACCACCACTAACATTAATTGTCAATAGCTTTTAGCAATAAATAATAATTGAACTTTTGCTGCTAATATGATAAAATGCTAGAAACAGATGTTATCGTACCACAACTTATGTGAAAGTAGGTAAACAATATGAAATTACAGGAATCTGGAGAGAATTATCTTGAGACTATTTTAGTCTTAGAAAAAAGAAACGGAATTGCTCGCTCGGTTGATGTTGCAAATGAATTAAATTTCTCAAAACCTAGTGTAAGTCGTGCTGTTTCTGTACTAAAAAATGCTGGTTTTGTTGAAATTGGTGCAATAAATCAACTTTTACTTACAACCTCTGGTCGTGAAATAGCTGAGCGTGTTTATGACCGCCACTGCACGTTAAAAGCATATTTAATTTCAATTGGTGTTTCTGAAGAA
The DNA here is from genome assembly GCA_050251415.1 of Anaerotignaceae bacterium. Classification (GTDB taxonomy): domain Bacteria; phylum Bacillota; class Clostridia; order Lachnospirales; family Anaerotignaceae; genus UBA8514. The sequence continues at coordinate 41,320 of JBFWMT010000010.1, forward strand.
ACTGCAGCTGAAGATGCCTGCCGAATGGAGCACGTAATTAGCAATGAAGCTTTTGAAAAAATCAAAGGACTTATTAAATAAATAAAAATATATTGATGTTTTTGTAATATACATCAATATATTTTTACCCCACTTATTAGCCATTGCTAATTAATATTAACATTATAAAACTGGAGGTAAATATGTTTTCGCTTCACGAAATTAAATTTTTAATAACACTGCATCACTTAAATAAACATGGTATCTCTTCTAAAAATAAGGATATTGCAAAACAAATGAATATTTCAAAAACTGCTGTATCAAAAGTTACAAAGCCCCTTGTTGAAAACCAAATTATAAAAAGAGAATATGATGGTCATATTTTTTTTACACCCACGGGCAAGGCTATGATTAATGAATATGTAGAAAAATATGATTCTTTGTTCCATTATTTTTCATATTACCTGAAGCTTGACCAGTCCATAGCTCATAAAGATTCACTGAGCTGCACCCTGACTATTTCCAATGAAAGTACTAAAAAAATTGCAATTGTGTGTGGAAGCAAATATATAATGATGTAATTTATTGATTTTAAATCATGCAGAAAAATATTTTAAATTGTATTGACAAACTAATTATTCTGTGTTAATCTCATTTCAAGTTAGCAATAGCTAACCATCAAGTTTATTTTAGGAGGTAATTTATGAGTGTAGTTATTGTAGGCGGTCATGACTGTATGGTTAGACAATATATGGATATTTGTAGTAACTTCAAATGTAAAGCAAAGGTTTTTACACAAATGCCAGGAAACTTTAAATCACAAATTGGTAAAGCAGACCTCATTGTTATGTTTACCAATACTGTTTCTCACAAAATGGTTACAGGTGCAAGTCAAGAAGCAAAAAAGGGGAATATTACTATAGCCCATTCACGCAGTAGTAGTTCTTGTGCTTTAAAAAAGATACTAGAAGAACACTGCTGTTAATTTTTGACGCATAGTTAGCTTTTGCTAACAAGAAAGGATTATTATGAGCACATTTGAAAATTTACTAATAGTGCATTGTGCACCAACTCTTTTAGGCATAAAACAGGCAAATTTATTTTCATGTCCAATTGAAAAACAACAGGAATTTCTTTCTGAATTGGACAAGTATAATATCCTTCTTAACCCCAAGGACATATTTTTCAAGGTACTGTATACATGTAAAAGCAGACTTTTCATAATTACATACCGAAAACAGCCAATGCTTAAATCATTAAAATCAAGAAAAGTTGAACGCTTTCTTAAAAGCATTGGCTATCCCCTTACCTCGTTGGAAAATAGCTTAGATTTTTTAGGAAACCGTATAACAGGATGTGATGAATTTCCCCATGAAATCGGATTTTTCTTGGGTTATCCCACAGACGATGTTTTTGAATTTATTAAACACAAAGGTTTAAATTTTAAATTTTGTGGATTCTGGAAAGTATATAGCAACGAAAATGAAGCAAAAAAATTGTTCAGTCAGTATAGAAAATGCAGAGCATTACTTATTAAAAAAGCAGAAACAGGCATGCCATTAGAAAAACTTTTAGGTGTAGCCTGATGCAAATAAAATTTACAGGAGGAATTATTAAAATGGGAAAAATAGCAGTAATTTATTGGAGTGGTACTGGAAATACAGCCGCGATGGCAGAAGAAATTGCAAAAGGAATTAATGAAAATGGTTCAGAGGCTGATTTATTTTCAGTAGACGCTTTTAGTGGAAGTATATCCGACTATGAGAAAATTGCTTTTGGCTGCCCATCTATGGGAGATGAGGTGCTTGAAGAAAGCGAATTCGAACCATTTTTTGAAAAAATTGAAAATAGCCTTGGTGGTAAGAAGGTTGTGCTTTTTGGCTCATACGGCTGGGGTGATGGTCAGTGGATGCGTGACTGGCAAGAAAGAGTAGAATCTAAAGGTGCAAACCTTTTTTCTGAAGGACTTATTGCAAATAGCTTTCCTGATGCCAGCGCTAAAGAGAAATGCTACACATTAGGAAAAGGTTTTGTTGCTTTCTAAATCCATTAGTTAAAAGGTAATGCTATTATATTGAGGAAAATCCTGCATTTTCTCATTAACGTTAATTACAGTACATTAAAGTAAATAAATTTCAACTAAAGCGGCTCTGATGTGAGTCGCTTTTTATTTCATTTAGGTTAGTAATACATATTGGAAATTTAACTCTTTTAGAAATTATGCAGTGTAAAAAATGACGTCAAACATAGTTAAATGATTGACGTCATAAATAATTTCAAATTAAATATACATCCACTTAACAGAAAACGGTTAAACTCTCCTACATTAAAACTTTTATGCTTTTGTCTTATTTTCATTATTAAATATAAATCCAATTTTAACACAGTCTATACCTATAACCATGGTATGCTCTTCTGTTTTAAAAATCATAGGAAGTCCGTTTTTCTTAACAACCACTGCATCTTTTCTTTTTCCATCTTTATTCCAGTAATAAAGAAAATAAAAATCCTCTTCATTTTTAACTGCCCAAGTAAATTCGCTCATATACTTAACAAAAAACTCTTCATCACAATTAAAGTATTTAAGCAGCTCCTTTTGAGCATTATTATAGTTTTCTATAAAATTCTTTTTTGTATCACAATTACACATAAGATGCACCCTCCATAGCAATTTTCATAATCCCTATATATGGTACAATCATTACGCTTAGTTTGTCAACCTGTTTAGATACTTTTTCAAATATTTCCCAGTGTAAGACCCCATATTCTCCGCAACTTCTTCTGGCGTGCCAACAGCAACAATCTCTCCGCCGCCATCTCCCCCCTCTGGTCCAAGGTCTATAATATAATCCGCAGTTTTAATAACATCTAAATTATGCTCTATTACAACTACCGTATTCCCACCCTCTGCCAAGCACTGTAAAATTTCTATTAGCTTGTGCACATCAGCAGTATGCAGTCCTGTTGTAGGCTCATCCAGTATATACATGGTGCGTCCCGTACTTCTGCGGCTAAGTTCTGTTGCCAGCTTTACCCTTTGCGCCTCTCCTCCCGACAAAGTTGTAGATGACTGACCAAGCCTTACATAGCTAAGGCCAACATCGTAAAGTGTTTGCAATTTGTTTCTTAGCTTAGGAAGGTTAGAGAAAAATTCTAAAGCATCCTCCACTGTCATATCCAGTACGTCAGCAATGGTTTTACCTTTATACTTCACCTCAAGGGTTTCACGGTTATATCGCTTGCCGTGGCAAACTTCACATGGCACAAAAATATCAGGCAGAAAATGCATTTCAATTTTGACTATTCCATCCCCGCTGCATGCTTCACATCTTCCACCCTTTACATTAAAACTGAACCGTCCCTTTTTGTAGCCACGCATTTTTGCTTCAGTTGTTTGAGAAAAAACATCTCTTATTAGGTCGAAAAGCCCTGTATATGTGGCCGGATTGCTTCGTGGTGTTCTTCCTATAGGCGATTGGTCAATATTTATTATTTTGTCCAGTTTTTCAATCCCAGTCATGTCCATGTGTATAGCAGGCTTGCACTTGGCTCTGTTCAAATCCCTTGCAAGACGTTTATACAAAATTTCATTTACAAGAGATGATTTGCCTGAACCGCTTACACCTGTAACACATGTGAAAATACCAAGGGGTACATCTATATTTATATTTTTAAGATTATTGGCTTCTGCTCCAATAATTTTAAGCATATTGCTCTGGTCAATGCTACGTCTTTCTTTAGGTACGGGGATGAACTTTGCTCCACTTAAATATTGCCCTGTAACGGAATTTTGGCACTTCATAATATCCTCTACTGTACCCGAAAAAATAACTTCACCGCCATTTTCCCCTGCCGCTGGACCAATGTCTACAATATAGTCGCTTTCAAGCATTGTATCCTCGTCATGTTCAACCACTATAAGTGAGTTCCCGATATCACGCAGATTTTTCAGTGTTTTTATCAGCTTGTCATTGTCCCTTTGGTGCAAACCAATGCTTGGTTCATCCAAAATATAAACAACACCAACAAGGCCAGAACCAATTTGTGTTGCAAGACGAATTCGCTGTGCCTCACCACCTGAAAGAGTTCCTGCTGCACGGGAAAGAGTAAGATATTCCAAACCAACGTCCACTAAAAACCCAATACGCGCATTAATTTCTTTAAGTATTTGGTCTGCAATCATGGTATCTCTGCTATTTAAGCTTAATGATGCAAAGAACTTTTGTATTTCCTTAATTGAAAGCTGCGTAACCTGTGAAATATTTTTATCTCCAACAGTTATTGCCAATACCTCGGGTTTAAGCCTGTCCCCATGACATGTAGGGCAACTAATGTTGGTCATATATTCCTCATAATCCTGGCGCATTGTTTCAGAGGTTTCGGCATAGCGGCGCTGAAGATTGTTTATAACACCTTCAAAATTATAGGCGTAGGTTCCACCACCATTGGCATTTTTGTAATTAATTGAAATTTTTTCACCTTGTGTACCATAAAAAATAATATTCACAATCTCTAGTGGAAGCTCTTTAAAAGGTGTATCAAGACTGAAATTGTACTTTTGAGAAAGTGCCTCAAATAACACCGCACTCATGCTGTCTGTAGTTGAAATGGAATTATATCCTGGCGCACAAATTGCCCCTTGTTTAATGCTTAGGGCCTTATTGGGAACCACCAAATCGGGGTCAAATTTCATTTGTACACCAAGCCCTGTGCACTCAGGGCATGCTCCACTAGGGTTGTTAAAAGAAAACAGCCTTGGTTCAATATCTCCCAAACTTATACCACAATCAGGGCAGGCAAAATTTTGACTAAACAACATATCCTCATCTGTATCGGTATTATTAACCACCAGCAATCCACCAGATAGTGCCATAACGGTTTCAATAGATTCCGTCAGCCGCTTTTGTATACCCTCACGTATAACAAGCCGGTCTACAACTATTTCTATTGTATGCTTGTTGTTTTTTACAAGCTTAATTTCCTCACTAAGTTCATAAATAATGCCATCCACCCTAACACGGGCATAGCCACTTTTTTTCGCATCTTCCAGAAGTTTAACATGTTCGCCCTTTCGCCCCTTTACAACAGGTGCAAGAAGCATAAACTTAGTTCTCTCTGGCAAAGCCAGTACTTGGTCAACAATTTGGTCTATGCTCTGTTTTCTTATTTCTCTGCCACATTTAGGACAATGCGGTGTACCTATTCTTGCAAATAAAAGCCTTAAATAATCATATATTTCTGTTACCGTACCTACCGTTGAACGTGGATTGTGGCTAGTAGTTTTTTGGTCTATGGATATTGCAGGGGAAAGCCCCTCAATATATTCCACATCCGGTTTTTCCATTTGCCCCAAAAACTGCCTTGCATAGCTGGAAAGGCTTTCTACATAACGTCTTTGCCCCTCGGCATAAATGGTGTCAAAAGCCAAAGAGGATTTGCCAGAGCCGCTTACTCCTGTAAAAACCACAAGCTTGTCTCTTGGAATTTCCAGATTTATATTTTTTAGATTATGTTCTTTTGCTCCACGTATAATAATTTTGTCTTTACTCATTTTTTTACCTCTTAAATTAACATCTTTTTAATTTCAAGTATTTTGTCTCTAAGGTCGGCAGCTTTTTCAAACTGCAAATCCCTTGCTGCCTCTTTCATTTCCTTATCCATTTTCTTAATAAACTCTTTAAGTTCATCCTCGCTCATGCTTTCAGGGTCTTTATCAAAGCCAAACTTATGCTTTTCACTTACTCCCTTTGTTGCCTGTATAATTTCAAATACATCTTTTTTTATGGTTTGTGGCGTAATTCCGTGCAACTCATTGTAATCTTGCTGAATTTTCCGTCGTCTGCTGGTTTCATCAATTGCACACTTCATAGACCTTGTTATAACATCGGCGTACATTATTACCCTGCCTTCACTGTTACGTGCGGCACGCCCAACTGTCTGTATAAGAGATGTTTCAGAACGAAGAAAACCCTCCTTATCGGCATCTAAAATAGCCACAAGCGCAACCTCTGGTATGTCCAGACCTTCACGCAAAAGATTGATACCCACAAGTACATCAAATACGTCCATACGTAAATCTCGTATAATCTCCATTCGTTCCATTGTAACAATATCCGAGTGCAGATACCGCACCCTAACACCCGCTTCACGCAGATACTCCGTAAGGCGCTCTGCCATCTTTTTTGTAAGGGTGGTTATAAGCACTTTAAAGCCATCTGCAATGGTTTTGTTGGCTTCCACAAGTAAATCATCAATCTGCCCCGAAACTGGCTTAATGGTTATCACAGGGTCTAACAAACCCGTTGGTCTAATTATCTGTTCTGCAATTTGTTGAGAATGCTCTGCTTCATATTTTGAAGGCGTTGCCGATACAAAAAGCATTTGGTTTATTTTGCTTTCAAACTCCGCAAATTGAAGTGGACGGTTGTCCAATGCCGACGGAAGTCTGAAACCAAAATTCACAAGGGTTGTTTTTCGAGATTTGTCCCCCTCATACATGCCTCTAATCTGGGGAACAGAAACATGGCTTTCATCTGCAATAATTAAAAAATCGTCAGGAAAGAAATCTATAAGAGTGCTTGGGGTGCTTCCTGCCTCTCTTAATGCAAGATGTCGTGAATAATTTTCTATTCCAGAACAAAACCCCATTTCTCTCATCATTTCAATGTCATAATTGGTTCTCTGCTCAAGGCGTTGTGCCTCCAATAGCTTGTCCTCACTTTTCAGCTCTTTTAGCCTTTGGGCAAGCTCTTCCTCAATGTGACCAATGGCAATGTTCATTTTTTCAGGTGCTGTAGCGTAATGTGATGCTGGAAAAATACTAACATGATTGCGAGTTCCTATTATTTCTCCCGTAAGAACATCAATTTCTGTTATTCTGTCTATCTCGTCGCCAAAAAATTCAATCCGCAGCGCGCTTTCGCTATTTGCGATTGGAAATACCTCCAGCACATCGCCCCTAACACGAAAACTTCCCCTCTGAAAATCCATGTCATTTCTGTCATATTGAATTTCAATTAATTTGCGCATAACATCATCACGGTCTTTAATCATTCCAGGTCTAAGAGAAATCATCATTTCTTTGTAGTCCTCAGGGTCACCCAAACCGTAAATACATGATACACTGGCCACAATAAGCACGTCTTTACGCTCAATAAGTGCCGCAGTGGCAGAGTATCTAAGCTTATCAATTTCGTCATTTACAGAGGAATCCTTTTCTATATAAGTATCCGTACTAGGCAGATATGCCTCTGGCTGATAATAGTCATAATAGCTAACAAAATATTCAACTGCGTTGTCGGGGAAAAACTCTTTAAACTCATTATACAACTGCCCAGCGAGTGTTTTATTATGGGCAATAACCAGCGTTGGCTTCTGTAATTTTTCAACAATATTGGCCATAGTAAAGGTTTTACCCGAGCCTGTAACCCCTACAAGCGTCTGAAATTTTTTACCCTCAATAAAACCTGTGGCAAGCTTTTCAATAGCCTGAGGCTGGTCGCCTGTTGGCTTATATTTTGAAACCACTTTGAATTGTGGCATTTTCCCACCTCCAATAAGAACTGTTGTTCTATTATATCACAACTATTATTTATTTTACACTATTTTATGTGAAAAAATTTACAAAAAAATGCCCAAATTTGATTTGGGCATCATTTCTGCTTAAATATTAAAATTTCTTTGTTCTCGCAGATTATTGCAAAAAAACTGCATTAAATTTTCTGCAATTGCAGTTCTTCAATTATTTCTTTAAGTTTTTCTTCCTGTGCATCCGTTGCATTTAAAAAAGGTGCTGTCATATATTCGCTTATGCCAAGCCCACGTAAATTAAGAGCTCGCTTCATAATTGCTATGTAAGGAGAACCAACTGCATAAATTTTCATTGCAATATTAACTTTTTTCTGGCACAAAGAAATTGCATCATAATCCTTATCCCTAACAGCTTGAACCCATTGTGCAAACACCTCTGGCATAAGGTTTGAAAGCCCACCAATGACACCTGCACCACCGCCAAGGGCAACAATTGCAAAATTCTCATCATAGCCGCTAAAAATCTGAAAGTCTGGGAATTCAGGCAAAATTAGATTAATCAAATCTCTTGTATGTGCTACAAGACTTATTGTGTCTTTATAGCCAACTATGTTTTTATGCTTTCTTAGCAAATTTAGGGTAATCTGTGGTGTAAGGTCATGTCCTGTAATATCAGGGAAATTATAAAGATACATCGGTCCATTGATACCATCAGCCACTATATCGTAAAAATTTTCTATACAGTCATCTGTAAGTTTGAAGTAGTACGGACTTATAACCATAACTCCGTCAGCACCTTTGTTAAGAGCATAGTTGCCAAGCTCTATAGTTTCGGTTGTGCTCATCCTGCTTGTGCCTATATAAAGGCTTATTTTTCCCTTACAATACTCAGTTGAAATATCAATAAGCTCTTTAACCTCATCCATTGTCATGTTAAAAAACTCGCCTGTACTGCCCATAACAACAATTCCGTCAACTCCGCCCTTAATAAGGTGGTCGTAAAGCTTTTTATTACCGTCCTTATCAAGCCTTCCATTTTCATCAAAAATAGTAACAGCTGGTGTCAAATATCTAGCTTTCATCATTTTCCCCCTAATAAACTATAGCTGGCAATATTGCCTAAGAAAATGCTGATTTAACATAATCAGCATTTTCCTAACTATTCATATGTTTAATAGCAGCTCCTGCAGCGCTCTGCTCCGCCTCTTTTTTACTTTTTCCAACGCCTGTGCCAAGTGTATTCCCGTTGTGGTACACCTCAACAATAAATTCCTTGCCGTGGTCTGGGCCTCTTTCACCTGTTATAGCATAGCTTACAGGCATTCGGCTTGTTTTCTGTATAATTTCTTGAAGTCGTGTTTTGTAATCAATATTTTTAAAGCTACTCTTTAGTTCCTCAACAACGCTTACCATAAGGCTTAAAACGTATTTTTCCACATCTTCCATGCCGCCATCAATGCAAATTGCACCGATAACCGCCTCAAAGGCATCAGCTAAAACCGATTCACGGTCACGTCCGCCAGTAATTTCCTCACCTTTACCAAGTTGTAAAAAATCGCCTAAGCCTATTTCACGTGCTTTTTTTGCCAAAGAACTCTCACATACAACACCTGCACGCAGTTTTGTAAGCTCACCCTCTGGCATTTCAGGAAACTTTTCATAAATAAATTTACTGATTACAAGGTCTAGTGCGGCATCACCTAAAAACTCAAGGCGTTCATTATAATCAAACTTGCCAAGCTTGTGCTCATTTGCATAGGAGCTGTGGGTAAAGGCTAACAACAATGTATCCTTGTTTTTAAATGAATATTTAATTTTTTCTTCAAATTCAGTTAAATTTATTTTGTTCATCAAATTTACTCCACTACTTCCTTAACGTAATCAATGGCATCTCCAACTGTTTTAATTTTTTCTACGTCTTCATTTTCG
>JBFWMT010000011.1:0-48081 GCA_050251415.1 Anaerotignaceae bacterium
CTTTGTTCATTTGCCTTCCCCCTTTTTCCCTATGTTCCCACATTGAAAACATAATCCCCTTTAAAAATGTAATGAACCCCACGATAATACTTGTAAACTTTTGTAAAAAAATCCCCTGAAAATAATCGCTTTCGGTTGTCTTCACGGGTTTTTTAGTAACTTTGCATTTTGTTTTAACTTATGTCGTTCCACTGTTTCATTTATTTTGTGTTTTATTCCCAACAATTTTATTATAAAATGTCTATCTTTTTTTTCATTATAATTGACATGGTTGATTATGTCAATTTTTAAAACTGATTTGCTTAACCACCTCTTAACATTTCTTAAAACACGTTCACAAAAGACTTGTCTTTACTCCCCTTAAAATTGAGACTTTTCTGTTGTTGTTATGTTTAAAATTGCAAAACAACAGCCTGGTAGCGTTTTTCTACCAGGCTGTTAACAGAATTCTTATTTCTTTTTTAAACTATCTTCTGCCGTTTGAAGATCTTTTTTCATTAACTCTAATAATTTCGAGCCTTCTTCCCCAACAATGTTTATGTAATGCGTTTGTCCAGCGCTGCTTAATTCTTTAAACATTGCTCTTTCTTCAGGTGTAAACTCGTTAATAACAATATCGCTTTTTGCTTTAATTGCTTCAAGCCTTGATTGAGCATAGTCACCCTCAACTTCATATATATATTCGTTAAGTTCTTCTAATGCGTCTTCAACCATAGCTTTTTGTTCTTCTGTAGTGTTGTTCCAAAAGCCAGGGTTGGTGCAAAACGTGCCTATGAACAATTCATGGTTAAGGAAATTCAAATATTTTTGAACCTCATAAAATTTCATCTCTTCCATAGCGAAAACAGGCTGTACAACTGAGTCAATCATATTCAACTGTAAATTACTATAGCACTCCATATAAGGCACTGATGTTGGATTTGCGCCATATGCTGAATATGCGGCAAAAAGGAGTGGCGATGCCATCACTCTGACCTTAACCCCTTTCATATCTTCAGGAGTTCTTATCTCTTTATTTGTGCTTATAACCTGGAAGCCTTCTGAGAACCAACTAAGCGGAATCATATCTTTTTCCTGATAGAGTTTGTTCATTTCTTTTATTGTTTCGCCCTCTGTTAGCATTTTTCTATTTACATCTCTGTCGTCAGAAAAAACGAAATGCAAATTAAAAAGCTGATTTTCCGGAACTATCGTTGCAACCGTTGCTGGGTTATTAATGGCAAAATCCACAACCCCATAGCGCAGCATCTCTACCGCCCCAACACTATCGCCTAATTGACCTAATGAATATACATTAACCTTTATATTCCCATCACTTTTTTCTTCAATAATCTCTTTAAATTTATTGGCATACATATCCTGCACGCTACCTACACTTTCCTCATGAGAAAAGCGCCAAATAACAGGTTCATTCCCCTCACTGCTAGAAGTAGCACCACATCCTGAAAACAACACTGCGCTTAATAACAGAGCCATAATTATTGTTTTTTTACCCTTCATAAAAACTCCACCTCCTTTAATATACTAAATTATAGAACCACATAGCTGTGTTTGGGAATGCAATAAAAACAACTGAAGCAACTGCCAAAATAGCAATAAATGGAGGGATTCCTTTTATAACCCTTAAATACGGTATTTTAAATATGGCACTTGCAGTAAAAATATTGCATCCAAATGGCGGCGTTGCAGAACCAATGGCCGCTTGTACAGAAATGATAAGTCCTAAATGTATCGGATCGATGCCAGCCGCAACTGCAATAGGAAAGAAAATCGGTGTAAGAATAAGTATAACAACAAGCTGATCAACAAACATGCATCCTATGAAATAGAAAACGGTAACCAAGATTAAAATTTGCATTTTACTAGGTGCATCTCCCAACAACGACGCTGTAAGAATTTGAGGGATCTGTGCATAAGATATAACCCATGAAAAAGCCTGCCCACAAGCCACTAGTATAAATATTGCAGCAGTTAAAAGTCCCGTAGATTTTGCAATCTTAGGAACATCTTTCAATTTAATGGTTTTAAAAATAAAAACTTCAACTATAGTTGCATAAAGTACAGAAATTGCTGCCGCTTCGGTAGGGCTAAAAACACCCGAATAAATTCCACCCAGAATAATTACTGGGAAGCCCAAAGGTATAATTGCCTGCTTAAATGCAATTCCTCTTTCCTTCCATGTGGCTTTTTTCTGATTGGGTGTATGCCTCACTTTTGCAAGAAAGAAACTATAAATAGCAAACATTAAGAAAAGTATAATTCCAGGGCCAATTCCCGCCATAAATAATTCTGCAACCGAAGTCCCCGTAACTACACAGTACATAATCATAACCACACTTGGTGGAATTAAAAGTGCTATATTGGCTGTATTAATAATGAGGCCAACTGTATCATCTTCTCTGTACCCGTTCTCCATCATTACGCTCTTCATAGGCTTTCCAACTGCAACAACCGTTGCTTGGGTCGAGCCAGAAATGGCACCAAAAAGAGTACAGGTTGCACCAGTTGTAATCGCAAGTCCGCCACTTATATGGCGCACAAAAGACCCGATAAAATTTAAAAGACGCTTTGATGTTTGACCTGAACACATTATGTCGGCAGAAAAAATAAACATTGGGACTGCCAATAAAACCGACGAAGAAATACCATTCATCAACTGTTGAGATATAATAATTGGGTTAACATTCGGAAAATAAAAAAGAAGTACACTAAGAGATGCAACTAAAAGTGACATAAACATTGGGAATCCAAAGATAAGGAGCCCAAACATGATAATTACGAGCATCAATAACATTATACATCACGACTCCCTTCAAATAAACCTTCACCCTCTTCTTGTGCCGTCTTAAACTCATTTAGATCCGCCTCATAAACAAGTTCACCGTCTTTACCAGCCTTCACCTGGGACCCAAGATACACTACATCTTTATTCGTAATATTTTTAATAAGACAAATTAAATATTGTAGTGAAGTTATGAATATTCCTGCGGCCAGAATCATAATAATAATTACCATAGGGATTTCCATTGCTGTACTAATTCTACCTACCTTCATAGAATCCAGACCATACAATACAAACAAATATCCAAGATATGCTGTTACAATAAATGTAAAGAAAGAAATAATTATAACCATTGCTTTTCTTATTCTAAAAGATACATTGTCCAAAACTGCATTCATGTTGATATGGCTGTAAAATCTGGCTGCTGTGCTTATGCCAATATATGTAATGATTACAAGAAAAAATGCACCTAATTCCTCTGCGAAACTAAGACTGTTATTCAACACACTTCTAAAAAATACATTCACAACCAAAAGCACCGCCATGGCTATTGTAATATAACTAAGTAAAAAATCCTCTATCCTTAAAATTACTAAATTAATTTTATCAATCATCTCGCCACCTCTTTCCGCCCCATAATAGTACAAGTTCCTGTTATAAACGTGGTTTAATTAAAATTTAAAAATAGCATTGATTGCTAAAATCAATGCTATTTTAACAACTTGTTAGTCGTTATTAATAATAAGTTTTCTTGGATAATGAGCAAAAGTTTCATGTCCTGTTTCTGTAACCATAAGCGCTTCGCTTATAGAAACACCAAAATCATCGAGATACATACCAGGAATACAGTGGAATGTCATTCCAGGAACTAAAATTGTTTTGTCTCCAGGTCTAAGGCTTGCTGTGTGCTCGCCCCAGTCTGGTGGAAAGTTCAATCCCATAGAATAGCCGATTCTAGATTCTTTCTCCATACCATGTTTAGACAATACATTTCTCCATGCAGCTTCTACTTGTTCACAGGTGTTTCCCGGTTTAACCTGCTCAAGGGCTGCGTTAATTCCTTCTACTACTATTTCAGCAGTATCGATAACAATTTGCTTTGGTTTACCAATACAAATTGTTCGAGCCATAGGTGAATGGTATCTCATATAGCAGCCTGAAAGCTCGGCAGCAACAACTATATTATCTGGATATTTTTTGTCTGTCCAAGTAAGGTGTGGGGCACCTGCGGTATCTCCAGAAGGCATAAGCGGAACGATTGCTGGATAATCCCCACCAAATTCTTCTGTACCTCTAAGATGTGCTCTATAAATTTCAGCAACTACATCACACTGTCTTGTTCCACCATGAAGATTATCCACAGCGGCCTGCATTGCTATTTCCGCAAGTTTTCCAGCCTTTTTTTGCAGTGCAAGTTCAGCCGGAGATTTAATTATCCTTACCCAGTTTACCAAAAGATCTCCATCAACCACCCTAGCATCTGGCAGTCCCTGAACAAGGCGAAGGTATGCTTTTCCTGAGAAATAGTAATTATCTGTTTCAAGCGCAATATTTTTCTTGTCTAATTTAAGTTCTTTAACAACATCCGCAATGTAATCCATTGGGTGCTTGATATTGCTTTGTACATAATCGTCGCTGTATGCCCTAACGTGTTCTTCGTCCAGCCATGTTGTTTTTACTACGCCACAAAAAGCATCCATATAGCGCCCTATGAAATATGGCATTTCCTCATTGAGGTCTACAAGCACCGTCTGGTGAACATAGAATGACCATGCATTATGGCCGGTTAAATAGCAAATATTAGCAGGATCTGTAACCAAAAGAACGTCTATTCCTTTGTCTGCCATGCTTTTTTTAACCTTTGCCAACCTTTCCAAGTATTCCTTTTTTTCAAAAGGCATTGACATATCTGACATAATAATCTCCCCTTTTTCATATCAGTTTATCTTATTTTAAATACTCCAAAGCTGCCGTTACATGTATCTTTATACCAGTAAGCAGTGTGTCTTCATCAATTGTAAAATCACATCTGTGATGTGGCTTATCACTTCCTACTGCTGGATTTCCCGTACCTATAAAAATTAGTGCGCCTGGAATATTATTGTGACTTGTGAACTCTGAAAAATCTTCTCCGCCCATACAGCAGTATGGGACGATATTTTCAGCTTTAACAAACTGGCTTAACACATCATTTCTTAAAAATTCAACACTCTTTACATCATTTAAAACGATATAATTACTTGGTATAAATTCTATTTTGCACTCTACTCTATAAGCTTGGCATATCGCTTCTACAATTCTTATAAACCTTTTTCTAGGCTGCTGTTCACTATCGTCGCTTCCATCATAAAGATATCTGAGGGTGCCCTCCAAGTCCACACGGTCAGCAATAATATTGGAAGAGGTTCCTCCATTTATTTTTCCAAACACAATGACTGTTGTATCCATGGGATTAATTTCTCTTGTCTGTATTGTCTGTACCGATTGTATTATGTTAGCTGCACAAATAATGGGGTCTATTCCGTCATTGGGTGCCGATGTATGGCCGCCTTTTCCATTGAGAGTAATCTTAAAATTATACATTTCAGCCATAACTGGGCCGCTTTTTAAGCCTATTTTTCCACTTTCTATTGGGGTCCACAGATGAACTGCAAAAGAAGCATCTACATCTGGGTTTTTCAGCACACCTTCCTTAATCATATAGCTAGCACCATCTGATTCTTCATTAGGCTGAAATACAAGCTTCACTGTTCCCTTAATTTTATCTCTATTCTTCACAAGAATTTTTGCGGCCACTAAAAGCATTGCAATATGACCATCATGACCACAGGCATGCATTACACCTTCATTACTGGATGCGAAAGAAAAATCATTTTCCTCCTGTATGGGAAGTGCATCCATGTCAGACCTTAAAAGTATTGTCTTACCAGGTCGTTCTCCTTCTATACAAGCAACAATTCCTGTTTTTGCTACCACTTTTGGTTCTAACCCTAAATTTATTAAATAATTTTTAATAAACTTAGACGTTTCATACTCCTGAAACCCAAGTTCTGGATACTTATGGAAATGTCTTCTTAACTCAATAACTTCATCTCTATATTGGTCAAAATAATCCATTTTACACCGCCTTACAACTTAATCGCCTTCTTTAAAAACACCTGCATTTTTTAACGTCGTCGGTAGTAATTTATTACGCTTCTATTCTTTATTCTTAGGGAAACGCTGATTTCCTTAGATAAGAGCAAGTGCCTGTTCAAGATCTTCAATTAAGTCATCTACATCCTCAATACCCACAGATAGTCTTACTTGACCATCAAAAATACTTGCAGCATAACGCTCCTCCGGAGACATATCAAAGTGGCTCATAGAAGGTGAATGCTGAATAAGTGAGTCTACATTTCCAAGGCTGGTTGCAAGACTAAATACTTTCATATTATTCATCACTGTACGAACTGCATCCACTCCGCCTTTAATGTCAGCACTCATCATACCGCCAAACCCGCCATGCATCTGCTTTTTGGCAATTTCATGTGTTGGATGGCTTGGAAGCCCAGGATAGTATACTTTATCCACTTTAGGATGTTTTTCAAGGTACTGTGCAACTTTCATTGCATTTTCACAATGACGTTCCATTCTAATACCAAGTGTTTTCATTCCCTGCATAAGCTGCCATGCAGCAAATGGATCTAACACCGCACCAAAGCACTGAAGATATGGCATACGGCAACGGTCAATGCGTGCCTTACTTCCTGCTATAACTCCAGCTGTAACTGTGCCATGTCCACAGAGATACTTTGTAGCACTATGTACAACAATATCAGCCCCTAAATCCAGTGGATTCTGAAGATATGGTGAAGCAAATGTGCCATCAACAATCATTGTAATGTCTTTATGCTGATGAACTACTTCGCTAATTGCCTGAATATCACTAATTTTAAGTGTAGGATTTGCAGGTGTTTCAACATATACAAGACTTGTATTCGGTCTAATGGCATCGGCAACTTCTTGAACGTTCGTTGTGTCAACCCTTGTGTATGTAACGCCAAGGTTCGCTAAAACTTTTGCAAAAAGCGCATAGGAACAGCCATAAATAACATCACCAAATACAACATGGTCTCCAGCCTTTACAACACTCATAACCGCTGTAGAAATCGCACCAAGTCCACTGGCAACAGCAAGTGCCGCCTCAGCGTGCTCAAGGTGTGCTATTTTCTTTTCAAGTTCGTCACACGTCGGGCTTCCAAATCTTGAATATACAAAGCCTTCGTCAACATGCTGATTAAGGTAAACCGCTGAGTCAAAATCCTCAAGTACATATGTTGTTGTTTGGTAAATGGGACTAATATGAGCCATTGCGCGTGGCTTGTATTCACCTGTTAAGCGTGCATGAACCTGATGTGCATGAAGTAAATCTGTATTAATTTTCATAATAAAACCTCCTAAAATTTAAAGATATTTTTATATTATCCTAGCAAAATACATATTTCGCTATACATCGTTCCTCCCCATAATATTACCACTCACCTCCCAACTATATCAACATACAAACCATAAGTTAATTTCAAGGAATTTATCATACACTTTATACATGGACTATTGCCATTTAATAATAAAATTGTTACAATAATAAACAAAACTACCGTTTTTCCTTATTTAAAGGAAATACCAGTAGTCTCCGTATGTTTGCTCATGATCTTTTAAGGAGATGATATTATCTATACTCTGAGTGATTTTATTAATGATTTCCCTTCAAATGATTTAAATCTCATAACAGATTTAAAAGATTTTTCCAAAACCGAAATAAACTCCGTCTCCATAATAGAAGGACCTGTTGAAAATTTTGTCAAAAAAAATGACTTAGTTTTATCAACCGCAATTGGTTTCCGTGACAATGTAGACCTATTTATGAAGTTTTTATCAGACATCAAAAATTCACAGCCAGCTGCCATTTTACTTTCTTTTAAAGACAATTCCTATAAAATGGAACAAAGTGTGATTGATTACTCAAATAAAATTGAACTACCTATATTTATTATTCCCTGGGAATTTCGCTTTGCAGAAATTACAAATTTCACACTAAAAAAAGTCAATGACAAAAATATAGAAGCGTATAGAAATGTGCAAGACAAGCTATTTAACGCCTATTTTACCTCAGACTCTTTTGATGTTGCAGCAGAAATTATCTCTTCGTTTCTTAAAACACCTGTTGTAATTACAAATAAAAAGTATAAATTAAGAGGTCAATATGGAAAAATAAATAAAAGTGACAAATACCATGAAATTGAAATACGTCTCAATAAATTTCTTTGGGGATATATACAAATTTTTGAACCTGAAAATCCTAATGATATTATTTTGAAGAAACATCTAATAGAAAAATATGTGGGACTTCCTCTTTCATTATGGTTTAATAAGGAAAATGTTGAAGATTTGGTGGTAATGAAACTTAAAAACGACTTCATCTGGAGTCTTGCTAACAACAATTATGAATCTTTTTCAGAAATGGTCCAGCAAGGCTTTAAACTTGGTTTTAACCTTAATAAACCCTATACCTGTGCTGCGATTAAAATTGTTCCAAATAACGGAAATACTATTGAAAATGCATACTCACAAGAATCTGCAATGAAAACTTCTGAAATTGAATCGGAAATTATTGATGAAGCTAAAAATTGTAAAGTCAATATCATGTTTGCAGACCGCGGTCTTCTCTTTATCCTTTACATCGAAAATCCTGAGCATTCTACTAAAAAAATAATTGATAACTTTTTTTCCTCCCTGGAAAAAAGACTATGTAATACGTTTTCATCATTTAAGGTTTATTATGGCATAAGTGAGATAACTACTGAGAAAACAAACTTTAATAGCCTATACAAAAATGCTTCTCTTGCTTTACACTACTGCTTAAATTCAAAGGGAAAAAGCTATTGTTTTACATACCGTGATACCAAGGTGTTTCATGTTATGTCTACGCTTCAAGACAACAGTGAAATTAAAAATAATGCCTTGGAAACCATGAACAAACTTGTTGCTGCTGGAAAACCGGATGGTATGAATTTAGTAGAGACGCTTATTGAATTTATAAAGTGCAACCATAATATAAGCCTCACAGCAAGGAATTTAAATCTTCACCGTCAGTCGCTTCTTTATAGACTAGAAAGAATTGAGTCGATTACAGAAATGTCGTTAAACAATAGAAAGGACCTTTTTTTATTAGAGATTTATACGAGAATATTTTCAGACTACTAGTTTTGAGTTTAAAATGATAGTTGAGGTAGGAACATCTAGCACGAAAGGGATGAGCTAATTTATCATCTTCATAGAAAAAGGCGAAAATAATTTATAAATGAATTGGGGTCAATTAGGGGTCAAATTAGATTTATAAATATTTTCAAACATAAAAAAACCCCCAGAAACGTTGATTTCTAGGGGTTTTAAACATTGCGGAGTTTGGATTTGAACCAAAGACCTTCGGGTTATGAGTTTTATGTCATATATATTCATACTATTTTAAATCATCTTAAATTGTTCGCAAACCCTTGTTTTTATAGGGTTCTTTTTTTATTTCGTTATAAATGAAATCAATTTGTAGTGCCGTTTCCGTGAAATTTGTTACAAATATTGTTACAATTCCAACTAATAACCCAAATTCAAAAAAGAATATGTACCCAACAAAATTCACCAATATATGGACATCAATTTAATTTAACATAGTATAATGGACAACTTTCATCTTTAAGATTTTCTTCATTTCCTTCATATATATCGGATAAATCACGCCATAATTTATCCCCATACATATCAATCCACATACTATTAAGTGGTTTAACTAAAACAGCATTACCTATATTTGTGCCACCTTCATTTGACTTATTTTCGCCAAAATTAAGGACTTCAAATTGTTGAGTCATACTTTGTCCATTTTTAACATATACAATATCTCCAACCTTTAGGTCTATATCTATACTATAGTAGTCAACATCACCTATTGTATATACATCATACAGTGTACGACCTTCTTTGGGTTTTAGTCCAAACATACCATATGAATAATTCATTGTATACACAAAGGAATTACCTAGTGCTTCTGTTACCTCGGCATAATCTTTAAGATTGTCTGTCTCTTTTGCAAAGACATAATAAGACTCTTCAAATTCAGGCATTAAAGCACCTTTATTATCAACTTTATATCCAAGTACTTCATTTACCAAGTCAAGTACATTTTTGTGTTCTTCTAAAATACTATATGTTGTGCCTGATATTTTTAAGTCTAAAAAACTTTCTCCTACTGCTTTTAAAAGCAATAAATAATCTGCTTTATTCTTTGTTAATTCCATATATGGATTATCTATTTCTATGACCTTAGTTTCATTCTCTTCTTTTTTTTCAACTTCTTGTTCTGGCTCTTCTTTCTTCTCTACTACTTGCTCGGGCTCTTCTTCCTCAGAAAGTTTTTCTTTAGAAGTATCAGTTTGTGTTCCTACTGGCTCTGTCTCTTTATCATTACTATCAAATATAATTGCATTAAATGCAGTAAAATAAATTACTATAATAACTGCTGAAACAATAAATTTAATTGATTTTTTCCAATATGTTTTTGTATAAATAATAATTGCTACAATAAATGGTAGTATAAGAAATGTAATTGCTAAAACTAGACCACCATTAGCCAATAGTAACAGCGAATATATTGCTATCGCAATCATAGCTTTTATTACAAATGGTATTTCTTTCAATTTGTTAATAAAGTCTTTCATAATTAATGTCCCCTTTTTTATCAAATTATATGAATAATTCAACCCCAATTTAAATTGTATATCATATCTCTCTATTACTTTTTTATTTTAAATCGTGAATTTATTATAACACTCTTATATTTTTATAACAATACCATTTCAGCTAAAACGGTCTAAACATAGGAATTTTTATGAGGGAGGAATTTTCCTCTCTTTTTTAGTTGTAACTTTAGTCGCACTCTAAGTTTTATCAGAATTACTGAAAAAACATATTATAACTTTAAAAGAAATGACACTAATTAACTTGATTAAATGGTTACTTTATTGCCATATTTAGGAGGTATATATGAGCAAGATAAAATTTGAAAGTATAGACAATGTTTTCACTGAATTAAATGATACTATATGTAAAGCAAAAATTTCTGGTAATATAATTGAGATTTCTCATTCTTTATATCAAAACAAGGGTAACTACATAAAAAAAATAGATAAAGACACATATATTAATACTAAATATCCTTACACTTTAATTGATAAAACTTTTTATCAATTAAAATCTGATGGAGAAATATTTGCAATGTTTACTTTTGATAATTATATAACATCTGAATATGAAATGTATACTGTTGTAACTGCTTATAACAGCACATTAGATACTTCATTTAAATTTATTAACTATAATGAAGAATGTGATTTCTTTTATAAAATGGAATATTTCAAAAAAAACTCTAATCGTTCTCAAACTCCAAACGAATTACGAAAAACATTCAAAAAAATTTCTGACGTTATAAATTGTAATACAACTGAATATTGGAAGTGTAAGTTAATAACTTTAACTTATTCAGAAAATATGCAAGATACTAAAGAATTATATACCGATTTTAATAATTTTAAGAAAAAACTTATTCGTAGGTTAGGCAAATTTGAATACATATCTGTGGCAGAACCCCAATCCAGAGGAGCATGGCATCTACATATTATACTTATTTTTAATTGCAAAGCACCCTATATATCTAATAAGGAATTAGCAAGTCTTTGGAATAATGGATTTACAACAACAAATAATATTAAAAAAAATAATAACCTTGGAGTATATCTAACTGCTTATCTTTCAAACATTCCAGTTGAAGAATTTAATTCATTGTGTGATAACGAACAAGAAAGAATAATTAAATTTGTTGGTACTTATGAAGAAATTGTACTTGAAGATGAAAACAAGGAAAAAAAGAGATTTATAAAAGGTGGTCGTTTACATTTTTATCCAATATCCTTTAATATTTTAAGGACAAGCAGAGGTATAAAAAGGCCTATTGTTTTTTCCGATACCAAAATTAACATCCTTAAAAATCATAACATTTCTAATAAAAATTTGACTTTTAAGAAAACGACTAAACTTACTATTTTAGACGATTCAGAAGAATTGATAAAATTTGAAAATATATTTCATAAAGAATTCTACAATAAAAAAGTAACTATTTAAAAAAACTTTTAATTTTTTATCGAAAAACAGGCTTTTCAGTTATCAAACAAAAAAACAAAGCATAATATGTAAGTAGAAAGTATGTTTTTCAAGCTAACATTATATTTAATTTTTAATTTTTTTAGTTAGTCTTTCACATTCTTTCAATAAGAGTTAAGTGCTCGCAGAGGAGTTGCTTTTGCGACAAACTAAGGTTGCCTCCTCTATGAGTAGCATGTTTACATTTTACTACTAGAGGAGGCTTTTACATGAAATTAACATCAGAGTGTATATTAATGAATTCAGCAAAGAGAACATCAAAAAGAGGAACTGAATACATTCAGATAACCTTATTGGATAATATAACTAGCGATGTATTATCCACATATTCTGATAATTTTAAACTTTTAGATTTAGAAAAGTTAAAAGAGTATAAATTTACATTCATCTACAATAAGAAGTTCAAAGATTTAAAAGTGATAAATATTGAAATTTTATAGTAATTCCAAAAACAGCCTAACGGCTGTTTTTTTATTGAGTAATCATACGAATTTTTAAAGCATATAATAGTATGTTCAGTATAAATAAAAAAATAAGCAAGGAGTAACGTTTTTGTTACAGTAACGTAAGTATTAATAAAAATATTTTATTTGTTACTAAAATTTCACTAATTCAGCATTATTATGCTGTAGGCTTTTTAAATTTTGGAGCCTGTAATTTCGTTATTATTAAATTTTAATAACGAGGAATAGCCTGAACCCACCTGTCTGACGGTTGGCATTAACGCACGCAAAGCGTGCTGTCAATGCCGTACCGCAGAATAAAAGAATACCCAATGAAAGATGGTGATAACTTGAATTTAAAACGTCAATTATATTATGCCGTACAACAATGCTGTAAATTTGGTGCAGACAAGCATTCTTCAAAAAATCAAAATTATGTGAATAAAAGCAATATTTACAGTTACGCAGATAGAAGAAATCTTTTAAATATATATTCCCAGTTTTCAAATTATCTAAAAGAAAATAATATAGAAATTAAAATGTGCAAAGATTTAAATTATAAGCATATACAAAGTTTTTTAAACAACAAAGCCAAAACGTGCAACAGAGAAACTTTAAAGTGCTACTTTTCTGCATTTAACAAATTAGGGTATATTATTAATTTTTGTTATCATACAAACATTTCTTTAAATGGCTATGTTTTACCACCTACCACAAATAATACAAAACTTAGAAATATCTCCATGACAAAAGAAGATTTTAATAAAATTCAAAATTACCTTAATAACTCACAAGGATTTGGGAAAATCGGTCTGCAAATTGCAAAAATAAGTGGTATGAGGTCAGAAGAAATTTGCAAGTTAAAATACAAAGATGTTAATATTTTGGGAAATTCAGCAAAAATTAAGGTAGTGGATGCTAAAGGCAAACGAAATAGGGAAATACTTGTTACAAAAACAGGTGATGTTAATTACTTAAAATCTCTAATATGCACTGGAACAGACTTAAACTCACGCATATGCCCAATACAATCTGACAGCCTTAATAGATCTATTCGGCGTGCTATGCAGGCAACAGACATAGACAAGAAGTATCCCAATACAACAATACATAGTATTAGAAAAATGTATTCTCAAGATTTGTATAGTGAATTAAGATGCCAAGGGTATACTCCCCAACAATCATGGAATCAAGTTTCAAAAAGTCTGGGACATGGAGAAAATAGACCGGATTTATTAAAAATATATATATCAAATTTATATTAGATTAGATCAAACACTTATTTTTGTATTGATTAAATTTAAAACATAACATAACTCATAATCAAAAATTAAATGAAAGAAGTGTTGAGTTATGTTTGAAAAATTTGATGATATTGTAGATGTAGCCACTATTTGCAAAATGTTGAAGATTGGAAAAACAAGTGCATATGAACTTGTTAAAGAAAATAAAATTAAGTCTTTTAAAATCAGAAACAAAATTTTAATTGCAAAAATCGATGTTATTAACTTTGTTGAAAGCGAAAGGAGTACTGCATAATGAAGAATCACGTTACAGGTAGTTTGGCATTTTCTGGTAAAAAATATAGGGCAATGATAAGAGTAACGTATAAAAACGGAAACAAATTACAAGTAGGTCATACCCTTGATATAGAGTACAAAAAGGGTAATAAAGGGGAAGCAAAAAAAAAGTTAAAGGAATTAATGGAAGAATACGAAAATAAAAATGATATTGACGATAATATTAAACCCTTTTTTGCATACCTTATCTGGTATGTTGAGCTTTATAAAGATACCCATTCACTTAAGACCTATGAAAACTATAAGAGTATGCTAAAATCACACTTAATACCATATTTTTCTGATAAAGGGATACTTCTACAAAATCTCACTTCCGGTGATTTAGAAGAATACTTCATTAAAAAACAAAATGAAGGGTTAGCCCCAAAAACATTGAAAAACCAAAGGGCATTATTGTCTGTAGCATTGAAATTTGCCTACAAAAAAGAGTTTATTCAAAAAAACATTGTTGAGTTTTTGGATCCTATTAAAGGTGCAGATAAAACATATAACGTAGAAACCTATACAGCGGAAGAAATTATAGACTTATTTGATTTAGCAAATAATGAGGCTATTATAGCACCTGTTTTCTTCGCCTGTGTTTTTGGATTGAGAAGATCGGAAACCTTGGGCATTTGTTTCAGTGACTTTGATTTTGAAAATAAAACCTTTACATTAAATCGAACAGTTATTACAACTACCATTGAAGGAAAAACAACATCAGTCATCAGAGAGAATACATTTAAAAGCGAAAATAGTAAAGCAACATTCCCAATTACTCCTTTTATCGAAGCTTTTCTATATGAAATGATTTCTATAAGAGAAGAGAATAAAAAGCTTTTTGGAAATAAATATAACAATGAATATGAAGATTTCCTTTGTATTGATAAACAGGGAAATTTGTTGAAACCGGATTTCATTAGCCATAAATTTCCCAAAATCTTGGAAAAATATAATTTAAGAAAGATCAGATTCCACGACTTAAGACATTCTTTCATTACCAATATTCAACTTATTACAAGTAATGATAAGGTACTCCAAAAGCTTGCCCGTCATAGTGATGCCAGTTTTACAAAGAGGAAATATGTACATATAAAAGAGGATTATTGTTCTGAAACTTTTAAAGAATATATTGATTCATTATCAAATAGATTATCAGAAATAATAAAATAAGTCTGTTACAAATTTGTTACAAAATATGGCTTATTTAAAAAATATTAAAAATAAAAAAACCCTTGTAAACATTGAATTTACAAGGGTTTTAAACATTGCGGAGTTTGGATTTGAACCAAAGACCTTCGGGTTATGAGTTTTAAAAAAATAAATTTTATACGAGCATTAAACTAGACAAACGCCCATAAATCAAGGTTTACAACATATTTGTTTTCATAGAATTTCATTAAATCAGATACATAAAGAACAAAATAAAGAACAAATAAAGAACAAAACGGTCTATGGGAATTCCCATATACTTATTTACTTAATACAACCGTCTTAGTAGCACTGTCATATCCAACGGTAACACCTAACAACTCACAAATATCTCTAATACCAACATTGTTTAAACCGCCAATATTGTATCCGCTAATAGTTTTTGTTTCACCGAACACATTAAGTTTAACTGTAATTTTTTCCATTTCATCGTCCTCCTTAATCTCTCCACATATAGCCGTTGCAATTGCCTTTGCCATTTTATCTGCCGAATACAACTTCACATCGTCCATATCATCAACAAAGCAACACTCAATTAGCATTGCTGGTGATTTTGTATTGTTTAGAAAATAAAGCCCCTGGTTTACTTTTACCCCTCTGTTTTTGTATCCTAACTTGGAAATTTCCTTGCAAACCTTTTCCGCATATGTATATGCCTTAGTGGCTTTGTCGTAAACCAAAACCTCTGTGCCTGTAGTTGCACCATTGCCAGAAGTATCTTTTGCCCCGGCGTTAAAATGTATGGAAATATCCAAGTCCACGCTGTTTGCATTACACTTCCTAACAATTTTGTTCAGAACATCACTTTGGCTTGTGCCGTCATTTACAGTGCAGTTGTAAACTGTATGCCCTGCTTTCTGCAAATATGTAATCAGCTTACTTGCCACATTTCGTGCCTCTGTGCTTTCATAAATAAGACCTACAGCACCACAAGCAACCTTGCCATCAGGGTTATGCCCTGCATGTACATTGATTTTCATGTTATACCTCCCTATTTTTAAGAACTTCTATTGCTTTTGAAAGGGCCTTAGGCAACGGTACACCCATAAGCCCTAAGTTTTCTGTGAAGCTAATTAGTTCATTGCCGATAAATGCCATTACAACGGCATCTTTTATAATTGTCGTTCCCGTGGTTAAATCCACTCTGTAGCCTACCATGACAACTAACAGCATTACACCTTTTTTGCAAATGCCCCTAAATCCTACGTCACTGCTGAGTGCTCCACTTTCGGTTTTCGCTGAATTTTTAAAAACGCCAGCGACAATCAACCCTGTTATGTAGTCTATCACCATAAATAGTACAAGTGTTGTAAGTGCACTATCCCAGCCACCGATTAAAGCTCCTAAAATGCCACCTGCTATTCCCATTGCGGTTGTAAATGTTTCTTTCAATTGCCTGCACCTCTTCCCTTTAAGTTGGATTAGTAAATGTTCCGTAAACTGTTAAATCACCGTTTAATATGATGTTACCAAGTATACGTAAATTTTTACCTACACCCATTGACCAGTTGCCCTCTGCTGATTGAATATCTACCTCATTAGCAGAACCAATTCCTTGTATTCTGAATATCTCATAGCCTGTAGAGTTGTGAATTGTCACATAACCGCCCATATCTTCATTCGTCCAAAAACTAGCAGATATGTTATTATTTTGATAAACTCTGATATTTCCGCTTCCCGAAATTTCCGTATAATTTCCAGCTGTTCTGTTACCTGCGTAAATGGTGCTACCTTCGATGGTTACGCCGTTGACAACACCGCCTGTGATAGTTCCACCCACGATGCTTACTGCCTCCATGGTCAATCCATATAAAGCACTAGCAACTACCTTATTAGCAATTAATCCCTCTGAATTTAAAGCAGATTGCCATTCCCAATTACCGCTAACGTCTTTAGAATTGGCAAACATAATGCCGTTACTATTCAGCAGACACGCAAATGTGCTTAATTCCTCTGTTGGCTGATTATGAAACAATATCCCATTATCGGATATTTTCATTGTAGTGGTTGCGTTTTCTATGGCTGTAGTGGCAAGCTGTAATGTACCAGCTAATTTACTTGCAATCACATTTCCCAAGTTGTCGGTAATTTCTTTAATCTTATTCCAATCTGGCGAACTGTTTGTTACTACTTGTTTTACCTCTGTCACATCAGATTGCATACTGCTAATTGTGGTACGTATATCATCTGTCACATTACCCAGTGTCAAAGATGTATTCTTGCCTGTCAGAACATCCCTCTCAAGGCTTACAATTCTTTGTTTAACGGATATATTCAAAGCACTGTCAACAATCCTTACGGTGTCACCCAGTTCAAAATATTCAAGCTGTGCATAATCTTCATCAATGAATTTCAACTCGACCACATCAACCTCATAGCTAATTGTTGGATTGCCCTCGCTATCTTTTGTACTTCGGTCAACGGTGCGCTTTAAGCCTGTAACATTCTTACCAAAACGGAAATCAACGCCCCTATCTGCACCAATACGGTTATAAGCATAGATGTTGTAGCGGTTATACTTTAACTCCGCTTTCCAGTTGTTGGCTATGGCTTGCAATATCTGTTTGGAATTACATTCCTCGGTGTAATTAATATCCGTTTTTAAGGTTACATCAGTACCCGTAAAGGTGAAATCTGTACCCATTAAACAAGCTATAATAACCGTTGTAATGTCTTTGTAGCTGTATGAAAAATCAGCCATAACATTCTCAAGCAATTCATAAGTGATATGCTCACAACTTACAGAGATAGTTAATAGACCGTCCTCACTGTGTAATTCCTCTAAAATTAATGGCTTAAACAAATCCCCATCAACCTCAATTAAATTGTTTTCATCATAGAGAAATTCTGTTTTAAATTCCTCAACAATAGCGGTAAAATTCAAGGTATATTCGCCATTAATAGTTTCTTTTATTTTGCATGTACCTTCTTCGATATTGTTGAGATATGCTAAAGGTACGGTTAAAGCGTTTTTATTTACTATAATTGGATAACTAATATAATTACCCCCTTCCTAAAACTTTAAAAAAGAACGGCTCAAAATTAATTGAACCGCCCTAATCATTTTTCTACTCAACACATAAACTTTCAAGACCACTCTCAACTGTTCTCTCCGGCACCACCCCACCAACATATTTATATGTGTAAATCCCTTGTGTATTTATCAATGGCGGGTTAATTCTCCGCTTTAAAGCTTATATTATCTAAAGACAGCCACGCATTTGAGGATACACTAATACATACAACATCTCCATTAGGCGATACCCGTATTATTCCAATAACCCCGTTGGAGAACACAGGTAAATATTTATTTTCTAATGGTCTCTTTCCAACAGGCAAAGTAAATATGGTTGTTCCAGCTGTAGTTATCCCATCTTTTATAAATCCTTTTATTTGTGTGTTCCCCCCGTTATCTATTCGATAAGCACAAACTGCATCGTTTGCTCCTCCAGTATTTACCCAACTATTTAATAATGTTGCTGGTGTCCACGGCTCTTCTCCACCCAAAATATTCCATGTACCCCAACTATTACTGCCAACTGCGTCGGGAATGCCAGTAGTAGACAAACCCATACGAAAAGCCATCTTTGATTTGTCTTTATCCCATAAGGAAGTGTTGATTTGTAAGGTTACACCATCAATTTGACGGATTGTAAATGATTGTCCATTAAAAGGGAAACCATATTGTGTTCGGTCTATTGATATTCCGATATCGTAATCTGAAGGTTTCATTTCGTCACCGTTATTTAATCGGTCAGCACTTGAGTATTGCTTAACACCATATGTGCGCATTGTTATTGGAATTAGTGCATCCGTCAATAATGAAACAATCCATGCATTAGCAGTTTCGAGAGGGTGAACGTGCGTTTTTTGTAGATCATACATAATTTCATCTTGCCACACAACATTATTACTATCGTACAAATAGGTATAAGTATCCACAAAACAACATTGGTAGTCACGAGCAATTTGCTTAATAATAGGATGAATTAGATCAAACCAAGTTTTATCTCTACCGTTTATAACATCATTTCCGCTATTTGGTGTCATTAAGATAATGCTAGCTTGATCTACAGTTCTGGAGTTTCTAAAAGTGGTTAACCCCGATCTTAAATCTCGCTCAAAATTTGAAACTCTGGTTGATAGAGGTGTCGCCCCATCATGATTAAAACCCCATCTAACGATATATAAGTCAGGGTTTAGTGCCATATCTTCCGCTAAATAGCCTCCTATCCAGTCACTTACATTCATGGAGTTATGACCCTTGTTTATTGTTATAGCATTATTAACCCCAAATACTTTTAATTGGCTAGTTATAATATTTTCCAGCAAATAATTAGTGTCTGTGATTGCATAGCCTGCGGTTGTACTATCTCCGCTTAGAATAATTTTAGCATCTTCTTTAAGTCTTAATTTGTTATGATAATATATAAGATACTCTCTACCATCAACATAATTTTTAAATCTGTCGCTTTCAATAAATTTATCAGTATACTTTGTATCTAAAGCATTACATCCGTTTCCTATCTCGCTAAAATTTCTATTTGTCTTTGCAAACCCTTCTTTGCCTACATCACTACCATAAATATATTCTAAATCCATAATTCACCCCCCCTAAACAATGTACGTGTTTGGATATTCAACTGTAATTTCCGTTAAATTCAAACTTGTACCGTCAATAATAACTGTGTTTTCCCCTGTGTTAATTGTTGGAAAACTTCCAGTGAAATTCTGCAAAAACGAGGTTTTTGTACTTCCTGTCATGGTATAGCAAATCATCTTTTCACAGTTTACGTAAACCGTACCATTAACGTTAGCTATGCTAAAAGCTGTGTCATTAATTTGTATTGTTAATAAGGTAGCCGTTCCGACAATCTCGATAGTTGGTAAGGCTTTATAATTGCCACTGTTTACCACCGTTTTAACTATTCTTGCAGTTATATCTTGCCAAGCCGATTTATTGATTAGCAAGCTGTCTAAACTCTCTACAGTGGTATTAGCAAGCTGATTGATTGTGTAATCTCGGCTATCGCCATAGAGTTCGTATAAGGCAAACGAGCATCTAAAGGTTATAGATAACTTTGTAAATAGTCCGTCCTGTTCTGCTGTTGTTGCTTCAAAAATTCTTGCCTTATAAAACATGGTTGGTCTATCGTCAAAAATAAGCCTATCGGTAATACCCATCCAACCACCCAACAGACTTGTAATCTTTGCTTGACGTTCCGTTGCTGTTCCAATAACACCAACCACAACGGTTACATTCATATCCTCGTATCGGTTATTTACATATTGTGAGCCGTCACGGTTGGGTACTGCAAATTCTTGATAGATTAGGTTAGGACTTGATGGTCTGGAAACCTCGAGTAATTTGTAGCTGTTGAAGTCCCCATCTTTATTATTGATGTGCGTTCCATTAAAGGAGAAACCGCCCATTTTAGCTGTTGCCATTTAACCACCCCCTATGCAATACCAAAAGTCCTGTTTTGTGTTGTAATCTGTTTTTGTAGCTGTCTGCTCACATTGTTAATATCCTTTGTGCTTGCCACCTGTGGGTTGTACATATTGATGGTTACATTTCCACCAGAATATACATTTGATGTTGTAGTGCTGTTTAAGGCTTGCCCTGCTGCTGATGTTGCTTGACCAACTACACTTGATACATCTGGAATAGCATTTTTAACACCGTCCAAGAAACCACCTATCATGTTTTCGCCCCAATCGGTGATAAATCTGCCCTCGCCCTCTTTTGACGGAGAATTAAAGCCTAGATAACCGCTTACGGCTTTGGTTACACTACTTGCGGTGTCTTTTACTTTGCCAATCATGCTTTTTATGCCATCAATAAATCCGCTTATAAGGTTCTTGCCCCAATTAAAGGCGTTTCCAACCAAATCACTAAAAACAGTTTTAATGCCGTTTAAACTGGTTGAAATTACAGTTGATATACCACTTAAAAGATTACTGCAAGTGGTTTTCAAAGTGTTCCACGCCCCAGACCAATCACCGCTGATTGCTTGCATTATGGTTTTAAATACGCCTTTAACGGTTTGCAAGTATGTACTTACTAATGTGCTGATAACTTTTAATACTGTATCAACAACTGTTTTAATTGCTTGAAAGTAATTCTCAACCGCTTTTTTGATAAACTCAAAACCATCTGTAAAGAACTTTTTAATAGCTTCAATAGCTGTGCTTACCACTGTTTTAACCGTTTCAAAGATTGTGGTTATTGTTGTTTTTATTCCATCAAAAATAGTTGTTACTGTTGTTTTGACGGCTTCAAATCCACTGGTGAAGAATGTTTTAATTGCTTCAATCGCTCCGCTTAAAAAGTCTTTAATGCCGTTCCAGATTTCTATAATTTTATTTCTAAAATCTTCGTTGGTATTCCAGAGGACAACAAAAGCCGCTACAAGTGCGGCTACAACTGCAATAATTATAGTAATCGGGCCACCTATAGCAGCTATAGCTGTGCTAACACCACCCAAAGCCGTTATTATAGTTGGTGCTATCCCTGCAATTCCTCCTATAGACGTTAAAAATGTTCCTATCTTTATTACCGCAAAAGCCGTAGCTATAGCCCCGATCGCTGTCACTACGATTGATGAATTGTCGCTTATCCACTGTAAGGCTGCTTGAACTTGTGGCATGATATTATTTACCAAGTCTAATAATTGTTCTGCTAAAGGTGCGAAAGCATCTTTTATTCCCCTTAACGCTGTATCGAATTTAGTTCCAAGATTGTCGTATGCGGCATCGCCTGCGGTTTTTGTTGCACCGTCAACGCCGCCCAAAGCTTCATTAACTTCACCCAACGATAGTATAACGTCCGAACCAACATCTTCCCATTGAGTGCCAAACAGTGCCGCCCCAGCCTGTGCTTGCACAACGCTGTCATCAGTATTAGCCAGTGCACCAATGACCTGTTTCATCGCTTCTTCTTGTGTCAAACTTCCGTTGGAGAGCTTTGTGGTTAAATCATCATAATCAATGCCGATAAGGTCTAAACCCTCTCTTGTTGCATCTGAACCATCAACTATTCGCAAGGAAAACTCTTTCATACTGTCTGCAACTTTGTCGAGACTAAACGCTCCGTTGTCCGCCCCGTTAATCAGCATGTTTAAAGCATCTTCCGCTGAAAAACCCATTTTTTCAAACTGCGGGGCGTATTCATTTAGAGTGTCTAAAAATTCACCACTGTAGTCAAGTCCATTTTGATACCCTGCTGTAATTAGGTCAAATGCTTCGGTTGACGATATGCCAAAGTTCTCCATCATGGTTTTAACAGTTTTTACACTATCATTTACATCTGCACCAAAAACATCTGAAATTGTATAGGCATTTTCAAGAACGCCTTGCATATCTTCATCTGACATATCTCCAAGGTACTGCCTAACGGTTGCCAAGTTGTTTGTTACGTCCGTTATGTCCTCTCCAAAGCCATTCTTCCAAACGTTTTTAGCAACCTCTGTTAATCTTTCGGCATCTTCCTCGGTTACGCCTAATTTTGCTTGCACCATTCCTGTTGCGGCATCTGTTTGAGTCGCTATATCTTTAATGGCATCACTCAAAGCCTTTACACCATCGACTACAGCTTGACCAATAACATTAGCTTTAAGCACATCACCAAATGTAGCCGCACTGTCACCTGCATTATCTAAATCTCCCGAAAGTTCACTAGCACCATCGCCTAAGCCATCACCCACATTCTGTGCCGCCGTTTCCAATCTCTCCAAATTCTGTTGCGTGGATATAATTTCTCTTTGTAGGTTTCTGTATTGTTCGGCCGATACTTCTCCGTTTTCAAACTGTTGTTGCACTTGTCTTTCAGCCTCTTTCAGCGTGTCCAGTTTGGTTTTTGTATTTTCCACCGCCTCGGTCAAAAGAGTTTGTTTTTGTGCCAACAATTCGGCATTAGTTGGGTCGAATTTTAATAGCTTTTCAACATTTCTTAACTCACCTTGTAAGTTTTTTGATGTATCATTTACACCCTTTAAGGCACTTTGCAAGCCAGAAGTTTCCCCGCCAATTTCTATACTAATACCCTTAATATTGCCTCCTGCCATTTCCTCACTTCCTTTCTAACGGCATAGAAAAAGCACCCACTAAGTGAGTGCTTAAATTTATTGATTGCTTTGTTTTTATTGTCACTGTATTTTTTCCATGCTGTCTTTTAGTTGCTTTAAGTTTTCTTGCGTTGAAGTGTCCTCAACGGCTTCGGCGTTTCTGTAAACATATTTAACCGCTTGAACCAAGTCTGCTCCTATTCCGCTTAATTCCTCATCATTATCTTTATAGCTATATTCCAGCAAAGCACCACAATATATGGCCTTTTCCATCGTCTCATTGTCAGTGTAATAGCTATCAATATTATCAACCGCAAAATCGAGTGCATCTTGTTTTTGTTCGTCTGTTGCTGTTTCTGCATCTTCTTTTGCTTTTTTTATAATACTATCAACCATTTCTGATGTATTGGGTTCTGGGTTTTCTTCTTTCGCCACTTCTTCAACGGCTACTGGCGTTTTCCCCTCTGTAGTTTCTGCAACTTTATCACCGTTGCCACCGCACCCAGAAAAACCTAAACTTAAAACCATAATAATTGTAAAAATAGCTGTTTTCTTCATGATAAAACTCCTTTTTATTTTGCATTTTACCATTTAAAGGAAATAATATCAACCCTCTTGGTTCGTTTATCGCTTTTAGAATTTATCATAATCTTCCTGTGTTGCCATCTTCTCGCTATCTTCTGATGGATTGACGCTCTCGTCGTATTCGCTACAATAATCTATTATCATACCGATTGTGAGGTATTCAAAATCCCTTAAAGTTAACCCCCTGCGGATAGCTCCGACCATTAACATTTCAGTGGTCATCTCTCCGCTAGAGGGTTCATCGTTTTCTATTTTTTTTTAGCCGATTGCAAATTAAGCATAGCCATTTCAACAATGTCTGGAAGAATATCGAAAATAGGGAACTCGTCAAAGGTTTCAAGGTATTCCCTTAAAGGTGGTATTTCTGGATTAGCCGCCTTTGCCATAGTCCAGAAGAAATTATAGAAAACATCAATTTCCATTTCCTCAATGTTATCCTTTTTAATTTTAGCAAGTGCAGTTAAATCTTTTAAGGCATCTCTACGGAATTGGTCTTTATAACGGAACAGAAATGCACCGTTGGTTTTTAGCTTAATTTCTCTACCGTCAATGTTAATTATTTTTTCCATTTAAACACCCCTTATGCTGTTACTGTGATTGTAAGTGTTAATACTGTGCCACCACCTGTGGTAACGGTTAATACCGTACTTCCTGCACTCTGTGTACTTAGGTAGGTTGATTTGATTGTCAATGTACCTGTGGAATAGGTGTAATCCGTGTCAAGTGTTAACGCTGTTGAAACATTCTTTACGCTTGCAATAGTTGCTGTTGTTGGTGTTAAAGTTGCAGTAACATCAGCAGGTGAAGCTAAGCTAAATGTAACTGTAGTTGGTGACATAGTGGCTTCAACATGTTTATAAACAGTTGTATACCATGTGTCATAGCCTGCGTTTTCTGGTTCTGCTTTAGCCTTAACCATGCCACTTGGGTCTGGACTTGCTGTAATATCAAAGGTTTCTGTTTTGACCTCAACACTTGCTGTCTTTGTACCGCTTTCAATGTTTGGTCTTGCCGCCGAAACCTTATACAGTGCATGTCTTACAGAGTTTTTATCGCCTTTAAATTCAAACATTAATGCAAAATCTTTTGGCAAAGCCTCTGCATCTTCAAACAGCACACCGTTGGCATCTTCCTTGTATCCCAATACATCTTTTTTGAAACCATCTGTCACCAATGCAACCTCTAAGTTACCCTCGTATCCAAGGTTTGGGGTTGTGTTAAAATACAAACCATCGTCTGCAAAGAACTCTCCTTTATCCCCCAGTGGGCTAAGTGACAAATTAACTGCTCCAGGGATTGCCACTGGTGCAGCGTATGTAAATGAACCATCTTCACCAACCGTTATAACTGCGTAATGTACGCTTTTTAAGCCAAATTTTACTTTATTAGCCATTTTCATTCCTCCTAAATCGTAATTGAATAAGTAACTTGGAACATTCTTTCGGTGTCTATATAGACCTCTGTTTTATCCCAAAAAATATCATTGGAATTTAAAAGACCCTCAACAAGTTTTTCACTTGCAGGGTCTTTTTTGTTTGCGTATAACTCTATGTTGTAATTTGTCGCACCTGTGTAAACCTTGTTGTCCGCTCCAAAATTGGCTGTATCGGTCATTAAATAAACCAGGTACGGCAAGGCTGGAGGTGTTTCCCATTGGTAGTAGGTTATTGGTAGACCGATTGTTTTTAAAATCGCAAATAATTCTGCCTGTGTCATCCTTCAATCGCCCCCCTTATCCTTTCTGGCAAGGTTTCAGCAACCGCTTGAGCCTCTTCCCAATGCTTATAGGCTCTTGTTCTGCCGCCGCCTTTTTTTACATGGCCATTTTCTAATAAATGCGTTAGCCTGTATTTTTTGTTGGCAACAACCATCTTATAGCCTTTTTTGCCTTTCGATTTGTACATTACCTTTGTGTAAAACCCCTTTTTGTAATCTCCAGTTTGCTCTGGAATGTTTGGGTTTTGCTCTAACGACTTCTTAGTTTCCTCTGCTGTTTCAGTAATGACATATTCTATCTTTTCCTCAACATCTTCTGCGTACCCCTCTAGGCTTTTGGCAATAAGGCTAGCTAGTTGGTCTATGCTCACATTAGCCATTAGCAATCACCCTTTCACAGGTCAGTTCCAATTCCTCGAACCCCATAGAATAGGTTTTTAACACGCTGTATTTTTCATTCTCAAACTTTACAAGCTTTTCTCCGCTGTATTCGTAGCCATGGACGATAAAAAGTAGCGTGGGTTTTAATCCTGTTTGTGCCGCATTGTAGAACTCACTGCGACCAACGGATTTTACCCCACACAATATTTTTGTTTCTGTCTCCGTGGCTATCTGGTTGCCTATATCGTCTTGCGCATAGGTTTTTGTTATGAGGGTTAATTCGTTATCATAGGTCATACAATCACCCACAATCCATCTACCATGTTAATTAATGTCCATACACCGTCTATATAAGACTGCATAGTACCGTTGGTTAAAATGTAAGCTGTGTTGGTTTCTGGAGCAATCGGTAAAGCTTCAACCAAAACAACGTTGTTAATTGTTATGGCTTTATTATTGACCATTAAATTGTGCAATCTAAACTGCAAGTGCCTTGGCATGGCTGGGTTATCTCTATTGGAATAACGGTATTCGGCGTAATCCGCAACAAACATTATACTAACCTTATCTGTCGGGTTTAAAATAAGGCCTTGAACACCGCTTAATTCTTGCATTACTCCTTCGATAATAGCAATTAAATAAACATCTCTAACCGCTGTGGATATGCCTAACCTTGCCTTTACCAGTGCCAGTACCTCTGATACCATTATTTGTCACCAACCTCTTTGATTACGGCTCGTCCTATTGCATTTGCTGAACTTATTAACTGTTTAATTCTATCGTCTGATATTTTCCTTTTCGCCGCAGGGAAAGAATCCCCAACAGCATATATTCTGCCATTGGGGAAAGCTTTTGTTTTATCCTGCGAATCAGCAAAAGGACTTATAACTTTATAAGCCATTTTGATTTACCCCCTATACTGCCGCTGTGTATGTGATGTAGAAACCTGCATCGGCATCAACCTTTTCGGCATCAAAACGGATGAATGAAGCAAGCAACTGGCCATAGATGTCATTGTCTACCCATTTTACAGATACTTGGCTGCGGTCAAACAATGTGGCAAACGCTTTTGGATCGCCGATAAATCCTTTTAAGTCGCCCGCTAAAGTGCCAATGATGGTATCGTCTAAAACCACTACCTCGTAACCAAACAACTTTTTACCAGATGCGACTGTTACGTCGTCCTGTAACAAGTATCTGCCGTTTGAATCTTTTGTAGTGTCCAATTCATTAAACAGTGATGCTGTGAGGATTGCCTTTGGTGTGTAAATTCTTTTTAAATCTACATTGAATACCTTTTTTAAACCGTCAAACCCCGTAACCGCCTTTGCTGTAGCTGTTTTAAGTATTGTGGAAATTGCAAAATTCTTTGTAACAAGAGCTTGGTCGCGAATTTCTTCCACAATCAAACCAGTTACATCGTAATCGGCATCGTCAATTACTTCCTGTGATACCGGAATGTAGCCTCTAAATGTTTCAATGTCAAAAGCTACATCGGTGATAGTTGGCTTTGAAAGTTCTGGATTAGCCACCAATTCAGCCACGGAAACCATCTTGCTGCCAGACTTTTTAATTACTGGATATTTACCCGAACCACTTGTTACCTTTGCCACGTTGACTAATTTGGATAAATCCACGACGTCTGTCGGTGTTACCTGTGGGGTTAATAACTCTGTTGGAATTAATGCACCGCCCTCAACTGATGTGAAGCCCGCTCTTACAGCTCCCTTACTTCTTACATATCCTTTAATTGCTTCTCTTATTTCCATCTTCTCTCCCACGCTTCTCTCCCCTTCTTTGCCTAATGTAGGCACTTTGTTGTTTGCTTCCTCAAGTGACATTTCCAACGCTGAAATCTCCTCTTCCAGTGCTGTTTTTTCTGCAATCTTGCCGTCGATTTCTGCCTGTATTTCATTGGCACTCGTTTCGACTAACGCCAATTCTTCCTCTGTTTCCGCTCCGTCAATAGCTTTTGTTACTTCCTCTGCTCTGACGCTTAACGCCTTAATGGCATCATTCAAGCTTTCCAATGCTGTACGCTTCATTCCTAATTTTGCACCTATAATTACCGGATTCATTTTTTTAACCTCTCTTTCAACAGTTGTTTTTTGGTTTCCAATTTCTCTCTTTTCATTGCCGCAATATCTTGCTTTCTGGCGGATATTTCTGTTTGGGTATATTGTGGAAAAACGCAGGGACTGACTTCAAATAAATCCATTTCCCTTAAAATATATTTTTCGCCGCCGCCTTCTCGTTTTTGCCTTTCTTGTTTTGTTGGGTAAAACCCGAACGAACAGCCTGGCACATCTCCACGTTTTACCCTTGCGTATGCACTCATTGCCTGTACATCTTCTTCGTTAACTTCAATTCTTCCCCATAGACCAATATCGTCCGATTTCAAGGTTAACGTATTGTTGCCCGTTCGCCCTAATACAAGGCTCGTATCATGGTTAAACAAACTCCTTATATCGTTTTCCTTTAGGCTTCTAACAACCGACATTGCATCTACTTCTTCATACACATCGTCATACAGGTTTGTTTCAACGCCGTATTTGATGAAGTACCCTTCAATCACCGGCTTTCCCTCAACCGTTTCCGCTCTAAACTGGCTTGTTAAAAACGACATTCTCTTTTCCATTTTGTTATTCACCTCCTTTCAATTTATTTTGATTAGCCAACTCGTTTTGAGGAAGGAAGTTTTCGAGTACCAACAATTCTTCCATCTCGTCATCCGGGTCAAGTCCTACCCAATCCCTTAATTCATTTCTTCGCATAGCGTTAATTTTAGCCATTGCGCTCCCAGCTGTTACCAACTCTGTTAGATTGTAAGAATAAAGGCTTCGAGGGTTTAGTTTGAAATACAGCCTCGGACTGAACAAAATATCTCTTGTTAGTGTCTGCGAAATAACATTTGCGATTGACATAATCCGAGTGTTTATGAAGTTGTTGTATTCGTCCTTGTTGAACGTGCCAACACCCATAAAAAAAGCAGGCACCCCAAGGATTCCCGCTACCGTCTTTTTATCCAGTTCGACTGATTCGTTAATAGCTATATCTGTTAAGGACAATGGCTTTATCTGCTCAACATCCAACATTTCGGCAGGAATAATCCATGGCGCTCCCGCTTGGCTCGATTCCAAATACTTATGGAATACTCCGTTTCTTCCTTCTTCACTTGCCAACTCTGCTGTTAGTGAATCCACTTTTACAATTAATGATGGCATATATTTGCCACTCATGAAACTATTTTTAGTGGCTGTGGCTTGACTTAAATTCTTTGCAATGTCCTTTAGCGCCACCCTGTAGCCTGTTCCCTTGTATGGGTAATTAGGGTTAGGGTTAATCACAAAGTGAACCACTTCATCTGGACTGTATTTTGTTCCGTTGTAATTAATTATGTAACCATCTTTCGTATCTTCGTATGATACGCCTTGCATTGCGAACGGGGTGAGGTCTTTAATAAACCCTGTTCGTGTATCCATTGAAATATGGTTAATTGCATTACCGTCACCGTATAGCAATAGGTCGGCTACAATCTTGTACACCCACGCTTTTCGGGTCATGTAACGTGATGGTTCAATGTCAATTTTTCGTGACAACTCGTTTTTAACTCGCTTGTCGCCCTTGTCGGTATTTTCCATTAAGTGAATGGTCATATTGGAAACTAAATCCGCTATTTTATCCACGCCAATTTTAATATCTGGATTGTCTGCAAGTCTTATGTATCCGTCTGGAACAATCTGGTCTAGCGTTGTTGTTAAAATTGCATATTCCGTACTTGAGATTGACCGCTTTTTAAATCTGTCAAATATTTTCGTTTTAATCACCCCCTTTCGGTGCTGTATTTAACCACTTGCTTGCGCTGGAGGATTTCGATAAATCTTCCAACATTTGAACCGCCCCAAATACTGCCGCATCAAATAAGTCTATCCTTTGCGTGCCGCCATCTCCGTCAACTTTTTCATATTGCACCATATCATCTACCTTTTCGATTGCCCTTACATTGCTCACACAATACTCAAATGCTTCACTGTGGCAGTAATAGAATTCTTCGTTTTTGGCCTTGTTTTCTATTCTTCGAAAACCCTCCGATTTCTTATAGAAATACTGCGGTTGGTCTACTATTCTAAACCCAGCACGTTTCATTTTTAAAAAGAACTCTCTACCAAATTTTTTGTCGAAACCAACCAATTTAATATTAAAGCCTTTCTTTTTCATATCTATAAACCAATTAACAATATCGTCATATGATACTGTTGCGGTATTACTCATAGTCAACAGTCCGTCATCCTGCCAGCCAAACAAAGGTATACCGTCTTCTTCTGCCTTTGAATATGCGGCGGCAATTGGAAAGAATGCGTGTGTAATAACAATATCAATCTCTTTCCCTTCAAGATTATACTTTCCGTACAATGCGGCCGCTGTTAAATCGTGAAGTTTTGAAAGGTCAGCACCCCCATACCAATCTATCTTCATTTTTGCCAGTTCTTCCATTGTCCAGTTGTATTTTTTATCCGAACTTTTAAACTCGTCAAGGTTAAAGTAGGCTTTCATGGCACTGGTGTAGATGTTTAAGCTTTTTGCAAGAAAGGATTTCCGCTGTTGTGGGTCATTCTGTGCCTGTAAGGCATCGTTAAGCAGCTCTGCACCAGAAACGGAAATATTGTAGTTCGGGTTTGCTTTTTCATGTTCTATCGGGTTAGTATAATCAACATTCCCCTTCTCGTCCTCGTCAGATTTGCAGACGAAAACAAACAGTTGTTCGTCCCTTACTGTTTCGCTCAAAATCTTCTGTGCGTAAATCATTCTATTTCTGCAAAAGGAAATTGGATTGTCCCCTGCCGTTGTGATGCCTATACACAAAGAGTTCCTGTAGGCTTTGCCAGATTCTTTAATTGTGTTGTATTGGCTTGCATTTTTATATAAATGCAGTTCATCTAATATTTGAATTAGCGTGTTTAAACTATCCATTCTGTCGGAATTGCCCGCAATGGTTTCTATTCTTACATAGCCGTCTCCGAGACTTCCGCTTATGCTATGCTCCTGGTTGTTGTCGATAACTCTAAAGTTTTGCTTTTCCCCCATTTGCTCAAGATTGTAGTTGATGAAGTTAAACCCCTGTAATGCCTGTTTAAGCACCGCCCCAACGATAACAATTTCAGCCCCCGAGTTTCTTTCGAGTAATCCTAAACCCCACGCTAACGCACTCATGAATGGTGTTTTACCCTGTTTTCTTGGCAGCATGATGAACGCTTCCTTGTAGCGCCTTAACCTTGTTCCCTTATGGTGAAATCCCAAAAGGTTGTATACAACGAATTTTTGCCATGGTTGCAATAAAAAAGGCGTTCCCCTTAAAGGAATGCCCTCCATGCTTTCGCCTTTTTGGTGAACGAAAGTTTTTTCAATTATACCAATAACAAACTCTGCATCTTTCGGGTTAAAGTCATAATCTGTATTTTGTAAATCCTTTAAAAATCTTTGACAGCCTTGAATCTGATCCTTGCAAGCTATCTTTCTGTCCTCTGTAATACTTTTGGCATACTCCATTACTAAATCATAGTTCTTGAATTTTTTCATTGCAGTTCGCTCAATACCTGTGCCAGTTTCGACTTCTTTCCTGTTTCGGCTGTGACGGTTTCGAGGGATTTTGGATTAAGACACAATCTATCGGAGTATGCCAGTATGTCTTTTCTTAAATTTTCAAGCGTTGCCACTATAGCGGATTTCTTTGTGCCACCTGCCGCCGTTTCCGTTTCGTATTGGCAGCCGCCTTTAATAAACTGTTCATGGGCGTTGTTGTATTGTTGCAACAAGTCTGCATATATGGTTATGATAACGTCATACTCGGGCTTGTAAGTTCCTAATTCTTTCATGTCATCAATTACCAATTCTTTTATTGTCTTTTCTACAAACTTCTTAACACTTGATTTTTTCACCCTCTCACCTCCTCAAAAAAAGTTTTCTGACGGTCGCTCTATTGGAACGAGTTCCTCCTCCCGGTCTCCTTAGGGCGTTATTTTATCACTCAAGGTAGGGGGGATTGTTTTATTTTTCAGTG
Organism: Anaerotignaceae bacterium; assembly: GCA_050251415.1. Lineage (GTDB taxonomy): Bacteria > Bacillota > Clostridia > Lachnospirales > Anaerotignaceae > UBA8514. The sequence goes on from JBFWMT010000011.1 coordinate 32,055, forward strand.
TTTCACCCAACTCTGTTAATTTATTTGTTGTTCGGTCATGCATCTTATTGTGCATTGCGTTGCTCATTGAAATTAAATTCCAACTGCAATAGGCATACTCTGGATAATCTTCAAGCGGCCAACAATGGTGGACTGTATCAGCATCAACCCTCTTGCCATACCTCAAACTATACTGGCATAGATAACCGTCACGCCTTAATATACTTGCTCGTTTATGCTTCCATTTGCTTGTTTTATAGAATGGGCTCTGCGTCATTGCCATCACCTCTAATCTCCGCTATCTTTGCCTGTATCATCTGAATGTATCTCTTATCTGCCGTTAGCCTTATATGGCTTTCCAATAACCTTATGTTACGTGTTTTCGGTGCTCTCTTGTGGTTTATGTTGTCTCTCAACAGCAATGCTACACGCAAGCTATAACAGTGCGTATGGTGTTCGAAGTTATGCGGATTATATACAATCCATTGCTCTCGGGATTGATTGCCGATATGTGACTTCTTAATACGTAATACATAATCACCTCGTTATGCTTAACCAATAATTTCCCATACAAAAGGACGCCGACCTAAGCCAGTGCCCCCCAAGAGTATAGAGTTTCGTTTATTTGTGTGTTGTGTGTAAACTCTTACTGGTACAAGTATAACATACTTTTTAGTCACATTTGTGCCAACTTTTTCTAATTGCAAGTAATTGAAAGTACTTTGCCTTTAGCCTATAAAAACTTCTTCTGCTTAACGGTATGTCGAGATATTCCCAAGGCACGCCCTTTGTTGCGTTTTCAATTAACTGCTGATAAAACTCACTGCTTACTGCTATAGCTGTTTGTTCTATCAACTCAATATCTCTCTTAAGTTCTGCTATTTCTTCCCCCTGTTGTGCTGTAGGATTACTTATACCCGAACCATGTGGCATTCCTGTTACCTGTACTGCCGATATGTAGCACATTGAATTAATGCGGTCTTTCTTTTCTTTGTATTGTAGGCAGAAGTATTGCAATTCCTTATATTTGTTTTTACTTATTTTGTTTATGTTGTAATCTTTTGTCAATCTGCCACCCCTCTATCCCAAATCTATCCCTGTTTCGTCCAATATCACTTGCTTGATATCCTCTATGCTGCAATAATCCTCGTTAATCAATGTGTACTGCTTGTCTACTCTCTCAAGCAGTCTACTTAACCTTTTGGCTCCCCAGTCAAATTCATCATGTAGAGAAATAAGGAACGCCGCATATACAGCCGTTATTATTCTTGGTGTTGCAATCTTCTTGAAGTCCTCCGCAACCTCATAGGCTACTTTCTGGACTTGTACTTTCTGGTGTGCCTTGTTTAGGTTCAATTTCATCACCCCTGTTAATTGACTTTTCTACACTAAATCCATCTGGATACCTGTCTTTTAATTTCTCAATATTCATTTCCAGTACATCACTTAAATTCATATTGATACAATAAGCCATTACAGTTAAATACCATGCCACATCTCCTAATTCCTTAGCCAATGCAATCCTGTCTAAATCGTGGCCTTGAAAGAAATGCTTTTTAACCATGTCGACCACTTCTCCGCTTTCACCACTTAAACCTAATGCACAATTTATAATTAAATCGTCCCCTTTTGCACCTGCTGTGCGTAATGCCGCATATTGATAATTATTGGCTCTCATTTTTCAATCCTCCTCAACAACAATATTCGTTATAATCATTCCACCAAAATTTATTTGTGATATATGTATACATCATTCCAACCCCTCCAATTCTGCCCCACATGCAGCATATCCAATTAAGTCCAGCCAATTATCAGACTTAAACCGCCCTGTTTTAACTCTCGAAATTTTGAATAAGCACATCATTACAGCCACGTCCTTTGCAGTAATCTCTTTATCCAGATACCACGACCACGCCCCAGCGATTGCTTTAAAACTATCTTCTGGCGCTCCATATTGTTGTTCCCTGTCTTGCGTTACTGTTTGTAATGCCTTTTCTATTACAACTTTTCTGGTAACAGAATCATTTTCCCCTGTCTCAAACTCTCGGCGGTTGCCACTGTCCTTAATTTCCGCCATTATTTTCTTGCCTGACTCAAAAATACCATTCATCATTGCTTCTGAGTAATAACTCCCCATTCTTTACCCCACCTTCCTAATCAAATTACTATCCATACCAATAGCCGCAAAGGATGCTGTATACATTCTTCCGTTCTCACCTCTGGCAAATACTATGCTATCGGTTACTTTTTCTACGGTGCATTTATATGATTTCGTTGCGTCCGCCCTGTTTTTATCCTTGATAATGACCCTTTCCCCGATTTCAAAGGGATTGGCTTTGCGTATATCCTCTAGGGTATTACCGTTGGGTATCTGTCTTAATTCAGCAGGCGAAATGGTTAATTTTCTACCTAACCCCATTTTTTGAGCCAGTTCCGATACTCTGTTGATACTAATCCCCAATTTTGCGGATATTTCCTTGTATGGCATGCCACTTTTTAACATTTCTGCAATTTCGTTATTCATGACTTCTCGCTCAGTTCGTTGTATCATTTGCTCCGCTCCTCCCATTCCTCGCAAGTGTCTTTGTATTCCACGTAATCGGTACAATTGTCCGAATTGCCATTAACGCAAATATAGTCCTCTAACTGGTCACGTTTCGCCCAGTAACACGTGCCACAACATTGTTCTTTCATTCCTCCACCAGCTTTCTACCGCAATTAATACAATAGTGATTAATTTCTAAAATCTCACTACCTTCTGTGCTATCAACATATTTGCCTAATTGCTTAAATGAAGTGTCGTTGCAATATCTACACTCCTCTTGCAGATTCTCCCTCTCGGCTTTTTCCTGTCTTAATCTGTCGCAAATATTGCAACAACGATGTTTGCAACGGTCTTCTCTGTCACGTCTTAATGATTCAAATTCAAAACCTTCCTCACGTTCCAGCTTTTCCTGTAGGGATTGCACGGCTAACTTTGCAGTTTTAATATCTTCTGGAACACACGGACACAACTCATTCGTTAAAAGCCGTTCGATTGCCTGTTCAATCTCACTCATTTCTCAACTCTCCTTTCGCCAAGGCTACAATAATCGTCATCAACTTCCCATGTGTGTTGTTCTCCGCATTCGCATTCATAATACATAGAACAATCTTCTGTTTTTCGTTTTACGCAATCTTTGCACCTTACAGGTTGGCTGGCTTTCAACTCTTCAATCTCTGCCCTCAATTTTGGCTGAATAACATCCCGACCTGCTTCTGCTACCGCTCTCCATTGGTCGCGGTCTTTTGTTATCGCCTCGAGTTTGGCTTGTAGGCGTTCCAGTAGGTCGGCGGCTTCGCTGTCTAAACAAAAACACAAACTTTCTTTTTGACCATATACACATTCCTTGCAAGCTTCACTGCCTAAATTTTCTTCACACCTTAACGCCTTTACAACTTCATCAGCGTTCATCTTCTCCACCCCTTTTGATGTTTAGGTAATGCAATTTGCACCTTTTGCATATCTCGCAAGGTTCATCATCGTTTTCAGACCTTCCGAACCCCTCGCAGCTATCGTTATATTGATTGGGCCTTCCAAATTGTTTTATTAATTTGCAATTATTAAGAGTTCTTTTCATCTTCTCCACTCCTTACAATCCCTCTTGTCCCAAACCAACAACCCTTTGCACCTGCCTAGCTTGTACCGATTGCAGGAAACACAGCGGTCGGAAACGCTTTGGTATTTTGGTAATGACTTCATTTGGTGTCACCTTTTCCTATACCCTCAATTTTTAACTGCCCATCGTCCTTAACTATCAACATTTCATTTTTAGCCTTGTTGTAAAACTCTTTTGATATTTCAAAGCCGTAACTGCTTCGCCCTAACTCCATACACGCCCTTAGGGTCGAGCCACTTCCTGCACATGGGTCGATTACCACGTCACCCTCATCTGTAAATATTTCAATTAATCTTTTCAGAACATTAACAGGCTTTTGTGCTGGGTGTATTTTGGGATATTCTTTTTTGCTATCCCTTTTCCATTCAAACCAATTGAATACCATATGCCCACCATTTCTGAATTTAGGTAACTTGTTGCGGTAAAGAACTAATGCATATTCAGTTGCCCCACAGATACGCATATTGGCTTTTAAAACTTGTGGACTATAATTCTTTACAAAAACAATTGGTATATTGTGTTTAAATCCGTATTTCTCGGCGTATTTTATTACCGTCTGCATTTGCTCGAAAGAACAAAATATAATCATGCAAGGTGCGTCCGATGATTTGCCCCTACCATTGCTTTTCTCTGGCTATTTTTTCAGCAGCCTATTACAAAAGTGGAAGTATTCAGCAATGTTAAAATTGAAGTCGGTGTTAAATGCCGCTTTGCCAGCAAGCTTACTTTCACCGTTCTTGTTGTCTCCACCGTTGTACCACATAGGATTTGACCCATAAAAGTTATTGCCTACGTTATAGGGAATATCTGCTATAACCAGTTGTGCTTTTGGTATCCCGTACCTCTTAAAATTTTGGAAATTATCGTTGTATAATTCTGTTTTCATATCTTCACAGGAGTAAACAGCTGTTTATCGGTCGACCAAACCTCGTTACTCCTCTCTGGTTAATTTTTAATTTTCTTTTTTCTTCCGTTTCCCAACTTTGCCCTTGTACGGATTAATCTCCGTGTTTAACGGTAACCCCTTAGCCTGTTTTGCCATGTTGATTATTGTATGTACTAAATCCCATTTAGCTATGTCCTCTTGTCGGTACATCGGAATGTCTGCCATGGTTAGTCCTCCTTTATCTAAATCTAAAATTCTTCTTCTTGTCCTGTGCTATAGCAATTTTAAACTCTCCGCATTTTTGATAAATTCTGCTCCCGATTGCTTCGTCAATATCTAAAATTTCATCACAGCTTCGCTCACTTGAGATAATTGTTATTAATTCCTTGTTGTTGTACCTGTAGTTTAAAATTTCAAAAGCAATATTTATATCTGACGTGGTCGGGCTTTTGCCTCTCTCTGTTTTAAAGAAATCATCTATGTACAGCACTGGTGTAACTTTATATTTACCGATAATTCTGTTGTACTCAACCTCGTCCATCTTTACAGCCTTGATTTTCGTTACCTCGTCCATCCAAAGCATATACACTGAGGATTTACCCAGCTTTATTAATTCGCCTGTTATAGCAGTGCATATATGGGTTTTACCGCATCCGACTTGACCACCGATAAAAAACCATCTTCCACTTTGCTTTATAAATTCAACCGCCATTGTTTTTATATAAGCTTGCCACTTTTCTGTTGCATTGTAATTCTCAAAAGTACAGGCTTCTATCTGGTCACCTAGACCGCTTTTTTCTATTAGCCACACCGACCGCCTTGTTGGCATACACGAGCATTCTCTCGCCACGGTATATCCGTTATTTACTTCCATTATTGTTCCTCTGTTCTGGCATTTTGAGCAGTCGCACCCTGTTAAATTACCGGGTAAGCTATTAAAAATGTTGCACTCCCTTTGTAGTAATTCATCAAGACTATAGGACCGTTCCTGAATACTCACTGAATGCTCCCCGCTTAGTAGGCTCTTTATTTCCTTGAACTGTTCCGTTGTTACCACCTCCATATTCCTTTTGCCGTTTTTCCCAAGTCCTTACCGAAGCTTTCCAATCTTTCATTTTTGTTTTGCCAACGAGCCAATTTTTTGAAGTGTAAAAGTCAATGAAGTATTGAGCATCTATGCCGTTGCTTCTTTCCTCGCAATAGGTTTTAACTTCTTCAAGTGTTGGTGGTGTAAATTTAGTAGAGCGGTGGGGTTTATCCCCACATTCTTTATCTTTACTATCCTTACCTAACCTATCCTTACCTAACCTATCCTGTGTATCCATTTCGTCAACCACTGGTATACCATCTGGCAACCGTTCGGCAACCATTGGTATACCGTCTTGAAAATAAGAGTTATTTTCGTCAAGCAATAACGTCTTTTTCTCCGCCTGGCATTTAGTTTCGTTATACCTATCCGACCGAATGTAGTTGTGTATTTTCCAATGTTTTATGACTACAACCCCACTTTCGAACGGTATTAAAAACTGTTTTGAAATTAGAATTTTAATATCATCTTCCCTGCAACCAATGGAGCGCATTATTGCTTTCGGGTTATTTATAAAACCATCATCGTCAGCCCTCATGGCAAGGTGAAAATATAAATTCTGTGTAGATTGTGGCATTTCAAGGAATATGTCACTATCAATTATTGTCTTGGCAAACATTCTTCTCTCTGCCACTGTTTCACCTCATTTCAAACTCTTTATAAAGCTTCATCCAATCGTCTAAAGTCATAGTGACAAGCCATTCACAATTGTTTTTTCGATGAAATACCGTGGGAATTTCCTCTGTTTTTGCATCGTGTTTTGCCTGTGACATAGCATCATACAAATTCAGTTTTTCAACCCTCTTGCACTCAATATGTATATCTGGCAACCCTACAACATCGGCATCGCCATTTGCTCCACAATACTGCTGTCCCCTCCTGGTGTCATAGCCGTATTCCTTTAGCTTTTTGGATAATTCCCTTTCGCCTGCTGCTCCTTTATTTCTGCTATTCACTTAATCACCCCTTAAAACGGCAAATCATCATCTTCTAAACTTTCATCTATCGGGTAAAATCCCTCGTCCTCACCTGTAGCTTTTGGTTTAGCCTGTCCGCTGTCCTTTTTACTTTCTGCGAAATAGTTTTCTTCGACGATTACATCTGTACTCCAACGCTTTGTACCGTCTTTATCGTCCCAAGAACGCACTTGAAGCCTACCAACTACACTTACCAACTGACCTTTTTTAAAGTGCCTCTCTGCAAACTCACCGCTTTTACCAAATGCAACGCAGTTAATAAAGTCTGCATCTGGTTCGCCCTCTCGTTTAAATCTTCGGTTTACTGCTAGTGGAAATCTTGCCACTGCTAATGGTGGATTTCCTTGGGTATATCTAACCTCGGGGTCTTTTATCAGACGTCCCATAAGTATCACTTTATTGATAGCAATCACTCCTTATTTTTCATCTTCTCTAATAATTCATCATCAATTTTTAACCCATATACATGGTGCTTATTGCAAAATGTTTCTTCGCCAATTGTGTGACACTCTGTGTGGTGTTCTCTGCATAATGCCATGCCATCAACACCTAACAGCGGTACTTCTGTTCTATCTCTACCCATGCCAACCCTTGACCCCTCACAATGGTGGAAGTCCGCAGGCTTTCCGCATATACAGCACCGCTTATTTACAAGACAAGAATATAAATATCTGCCTATATCATCTGTAAGGTCTTTTAAGCTATCTCTGCAAGGCACATCGTGTTTAAGGCAGAAATCTATTAGGTAAGATATAAACTCTCTTGCAGTGGTCACAGAACAGTCAGAAAGGCTAAAATACTCAAGTTGTCCGTATATTGCTGTGAAGTAAAACTTTAGCCATTCCTTTGCTTCTTCTGGTAAGTAACCAGACCAACGGCTTATTTCACCAATTATTGCATAGGCTTTTTTGCGTTGGTCGGCTGTTATGGTCCTGCCATCATCAAATCGGATTTCAACACGGTTTATTTTCTTTGCCATGATTTCTTCCCTCGAATTTTCTTGAGTTTGAATAACAAGGTTTTCACCACTGAACCCAATTAATAGCCCTTGCCTAATCATTCTTTAACCCTTCAAATCCCGAACAAATTTCATCGTACTCACCTTTCGTAAGTTCTGGCGGTTTCTTTTTGTATTTCTTGTATATTTTTGTATTTACCAATACCTCATTATATCCTTTGCTCTTTGCTATTGCGTACATTCTAGCAATCTGTTTGTCAGATAACTTACCGCTATTTGACGTCGGTTTATTTCCGCTCTCTTGCTTGCTTGAACCATCATTTGTAACATCGCTGTCTTTTGTATCATCAATCCCAAATAAACCGTTTAAAGCGTATTTTCTGGCATATGACGAAGCCGCACCCGTGACCTGCGAACCGTCCATTCCTTTTTTGTTTTCTTCTTCTCGGGCAAAAGCTGTGTTTGATACAATTGAACTATCCTCGGTATCGTACAGCGTAACCGTTGCTTTTATGTAATATCTGGCATCTATATTTACAACATCATCAGATATAATTACAGCTAATCCATGCTCTTTTAATAAAGGCTTTAAGGCTTCTAATATATCTTCACAATTCCTGTAGTTGTAATTGCCAAATTTATTAAATTGAGCCTTTGGGGCTTTTAAGGTTGATTGAATTTTTATTAATTTTTCCAAAACTGCCATTTAAACACTCCTTTACTTAATCCTTAAGCTTTCCCCCTGCACCAACTCTGCAAAATCAAACTTCGCACCTGCTTTTATTTCTTCCTTGATGGTTGCTGTATCAACAGTTGGGGTTTGCTCAATTAAGTATTCTTTTGGTATTTCCACACCATCTACAAGTTTTAATGATGGTGGATTTTTCTGTATTGCGAAGGTAAATAAATCTGTTTTAAACTTGGTTTTACCAGTGATTTTCATAGCTTCGTACAGAATATCATTAAGGTGTTTATTTGCGTTTTCTATGGCTTTTCGCCTGTCGGCCAAGCGATTTTCCTCAGCCTTAATAGCTAGTGCAACACCGCTAGTGTTTTTCCTCATCTTTGCAATTGCAACTGCTTTATCTTCAAATTCACAACCAATACATTCAAGGGTGTTTTTTAATGTTTCTTCATCGATTTCGCCCTCTAAAATAAGATTTTGAACCTCTAACCAATCGCCTGTTATTTCGTATATACTAGCCATTTTCAACTCTCCTTTTCATCTTCAAGTGGCTTGTTTTCCTCTTCTTGCATCCAACTTGGATAGCCTGTACGTTCGATACAAGCTATCTCTGGGTTGTCATCTAAAATTTGCATTATCTTTACAAACCTCCTAACCCGTGATTATCCCTGTTATTTCCTTAAATACTTTGCTATCAAAGTTTGGTATATCCTTTACAAGCCGTTTATCATCATCGTCAAGGTTGTCCCACATCATCTTGCAAGCAGTTTTAAAGTCAACAGTTTTTAAGTATCCGCCAGTTGTTTCATGTTCTGGGTGAAGCTGTTTTTCTTCATCGGTCATGTTGTCTGAATAAATCCACCAACAACTTTCAAAATTCCAATTGAGTACGGAAATGCCTTTTGTATCAAAAATGTCCTGCCTTGTTAAATCTGTTGGCTTGTTGAATAAGGGAATAGGTTGCGTTACTGAATTTAAAAAACCTGTAGAGAAATTACAACTGTTCCAGTCGCCAGTGTTCCTGTTGCCAGTGTTCCTGTTGCCAGTGTTACAGTCGCCAGTGTTCCTGTTGCCAGTGTTCCTGTCGCCAGTGTTACAGTCGCCAGTGTTACAGTCGCCAGTGTTCCTGTTGCCAGTGTTACAGTCGCCAGTGTTACAGTCGCCAGTGTTCCTGTCGCCAGTGTTACAGTCGCCAGTGTTACATAGTCCTGTGCAATCTTTTCCTATATTCACAATGTCTAAAACCTCGTACCAAGATAATTCCTTTACGATAAGCAATTTGTCTGTAACGGATTTATTTCCGTTTGTTTCAACCAAGCCTGTAGCTTCAACTTCGGCAACTTTATTGTTACTGTCAAAACCATAGTATTCAAAGCAGTCACTTGCCTTTTGGCAGAAATGAAACCCTTTACCACACATTTCTATATTTCCATTATGTACAAACTCCTTCCCGACCTCATATTGAAACCCTCTGCACGTCCAATCTGGGTTAAATACCTTATAGCCTTTAATTCCCATTGCTTTTTCCTCCTTAATCTGATATGCTTTAATTAGATTTGTTTTTGTTTGCCCCTTATTGGAATTGCCGTTCCGTTGGGGGTTGTTTTATTTGGATAAGGCTTGTTCGGCTTCTTCTTTGGTGAGAAATACAGTTTTGCCGAAATCTTTTAATACTCTTTCTTCTTCTTCGTTGGTTTCGCAACACTTAAAATCAAAAAATATATCATCTTCTGTGATTGTTACTTCTTCAACGATCCAGCCTGTGGATAGGAAAAGTTCCCCAAAATCATTAAAAATAAGAAACACCATGTCCCCTACCTTACAAGGCAACTCGATTAACCGTCCTTGTTGCTTTAGTTCTACCATGTACATAATTTCCTCTGGTTCAAGTCCTGTTTCTTGGTATTCAGCAAGCTCTTTCATAATGTCAGCTTGCGTTTTATTATTTGCAAAAACTTGCCCTGCTCTTAAAGCCTGTAAAGAAACGTCTAAAGCTGAAGCTAATTTTGCAAGAGTATCCAGTGTTGTTGGTACATTCCCAGCCTCGTATTTTCTGATGGTTATTTCTGAAACGCCCGATTTCTTCCCAAGCTGTTTTTGCGACATTGACTTTTTGTTTCTAAAATATCTTATTTTTTCGCCTGTGTTCATTTTCCACCCCTCCTAACTTACAAAAACCACAATTATAAAACACACCACAATTGCAAAAAGCAATACTATGTAACCCTCAAGCCATTTCTGTAAATCTTTGTTTTGTTTCTTAAGCCTTTTAATATCTCTACGCATATATGAATTTGCAGATTTCAAAGATATAATTGCTACTTCGTTATCTATTACATTATCGGACAATTCTAAAATGGCTTGCCCTTGTTGTTTCTGGACTTTTCTGATTGCAATGTTATCTTCATCAATGGTCTCTGCCATATCTCTGTATATCCTTATATCCTCACTTATTCCCATCATTTTGCGTGACATTGTTTTAAATCGGTCGGAACTAAATTCCTTTTGTATTCTGTGACCCATTATTTCCCTCCCGTTCCTTAAAACACTCAATAAGTTCCTTATCATCACCACAATACAGACCCATCTTGTTAAATAATTCGATTATTTCAGACTGTCCCATTTCTTTTCCTCCCTCACTTCACCAACCCCGACATAACGGCAATAATGGCTAGAACGCCTATACCACTGTAGGGGAGTAGGAATGCTTTTATTTTGGTCATATGTACCTCACGTTTTCGTTAATACTTCTTATTCCGACCTCTGTACAAGTTTCTTCCACTATCATTCCTTCGGTAAGAAACTTATCAATTATATCCAGATTGACAAGGGTTTTTTTACCTACCTTTACACACGGTATGTGACCCGACTTTACCAACTTGGTTAATCCTGTAATCTTAAGTGCTGTGCTTGGGTCTTGTTCTTTAATGTAGCTGTAGGCTTCTTTTATAAGTCGCATTCTTGCCATGTAGTCACCCCTAACTAACTTTATCTGCTAAAAATAAATTAATAAAATACTGCTGTCCTTTGCCTGTTACTTTTGCGGTCTTGCTGATGTCAATATGCCCGTCACTTCTAGCAATTGAGGTTTCTTTTACCTCGAACAACTTCATTTCCATACTCTTTTGTGTTGGCATGTTGTAGTCTGTCCCTTTTCGCCTTATCAAATAGCCGTTGTTTCTCAGCCATTCAAACAACCTATTTTGATCAGTGTCTACGCCGTTTTGTTTTAACAGCTTTGCTAATTCACCAATAAGAATTGATGTTTTTGCGGTTGATACCGCATCAGCAAATAGAATTTTAGGCTTGTCCTGCTCGATTTTAGTATTTAGATTTTTTATAACCTCAAGTTGACCTTTGAACATAAGTTTCGTTTGCTCATCTGCGTGTGGCAAATATGTATTGATAAATATTTCATCGTTGTTGACATAGCCACCAGTCTTACGAATTGTAGGTAGAACTTCATCAAATACCCAACTTTCAAATTTTTCTGCATCGGGCAATCCGCTGTGGGTTACTAGGCGGTAAATGTCACCCTCTGGAATTACATTCACTTCTAAAGTTTTGGTTTGGCTTTGTGGGTGAGGTATGTGGTGTTTTACCACCCACCTACAATGTTGCTTAATTGCCCTTGTTGTATCGGCATAACCTAAAGCGGTTGCAACATCTTTGGCCACAAAATACGGCTTGTCCTCGATTGTTACCGTCCTTACTTGCCCAAACTCTGGACTTTCAAATAATTTTAGTTCGTTCATTTAATCTCTCCTTTGTGTAAAATTGTGATATAATCTCCTAAAAAAGGAGATGGTCATTGTGCTTGATAAAACCAGTAAAAAAGTAATTAAATTCTTAAAATCCCAACCCAATTACACCTATATGTACTTTAGCGGCTTGCCCGAGGATTTCCCAATAGATGAAACTGCTTTTTTTGCTTCAATAAGATATTTAGAAAACAATGGATTTGTCGAAACCGTTCATTCTCAAAAAGGAACAAAAATGGGTGTTTGCTTATCCCATACAGGTTTGCATAAAAGAGAATTTAATTTTATTGCTGTAAAAATATTCTTTATAAATAATCTGATTGCCATACTCGCACTTATATTATCAATCGTTGCTTTTATAAGAACGTTCTAGCGAGTGTTAAAGCGGCAACTGCTAAAGTTAGATATGCAAGAATGCCTTGTTTTTTTAATACTTCTAAAATTGTTTTCATATGTGCCCTCCTTTGTTAAATCACCGCACTTTGTTCAATGTTTTGAACTTCATTGGTAAAAAAATATCCCTGTATGTCTTTTACATTGAGTTCAAGCAATTGAATTGCTTTGCATATCTCATTTTGTTTCCATGCCATCTTGTTGTTGAGTTTTAATGATAAAGTTCTTTCAGATGTACCCATCTTGTTGGCAAACTCAATCTGGCTACCATACTTCTCTATTATCCTACCTCTAAGCTTGCTATAATCAAAAGCCATTTTACAACCCCCTTTCCGTTTTGTTTTGTTCAACTCTTTGAACTAAGCACATAGTACCACCGTTTTTTTATGTTGTCAATAGAAAAATTCAAAACTTTTAACTTTTTTGTTTTGGGTATTGAACTTTTATTCAATAGGTGTTATTATATACGCAATGGAGGTGCGGTAATGGAAAAAGAAACAACCGCCGATAGGCTAAAGCAAACAATGAAAGAAAATAACCTTAAACAGGTCGATATACTAAAACTAACGGAGAGCCTCTGCGAAGAGTACGATGTAAAAATGAATAAGTCAGACATTAGCCAATACGTAGCGGGGAAAGTTGAGCCAAATCAACAGAAACTTTTTGTTTTGGGAAAGGCTTTAAATGTAAGTGAAGCATGGTTAATGGGATATGATACTCCAAAAGAACGAAATGACAGTTACAATAAAACCGAACCAACAAAGCTATCCCCAGAACACCAACAACTAATAACCGCATATGACAATGCACCTTTTGATAAAAAGAATATAGCACGCCTTACATTAGGAATGTCATTACTTAAAGAAGAAGATATGGAGTTGGGTGCAGATATGAAAACGTCATAAGATTAGATACATGGAAAAAGAAAAGCAAAAAAAGAGCCCCTCCGATACCGTAAATACCAGAGGGGTAAAGCAAGAATTAACGTCAAGGAACGAAAACCCTTAATCACATTATAGCACTATGTTAAATAATGTCAATTTAAGGGAGGAACTATTATGAAAAAACATGATTTCAAAGTATTTACAGCAGGCGTTATGGCAACAGTTTTAACAATGGGCGGCACAACCCTAGCATTTTCAGAAACCGCCAGAAAAAACCTCGTTGCAGAGTACAACAACATTAAGATTTATGTTGATGGAAAATTGGTACAAACATCTGCCGAACCGTTTGTGGTTAACGGGACAACTTATTTACCAGTAAGAGCAGTGGGGGAGGCAGTGGGAAAGAGCGTAACATGGGACGGTGCTACACAGAGTGTTTATCTCGGTGAAAAACCAGTCACTACCACCACAACAACTACCACAAGTGAAACTGTAGGACAGAAAAATGCTCGTGAAAAAGCTAAATCATATCTCGATTATTCTGCATTTTCTTACACTGGATTAATCAGACAACTGGAATATGAAAAGTTTTCTACCGAAGAAGCGACATACGCGGCAGATAAATGCGGAGCTGACTGGAACGAACAAGCTGCAAAAAAAGCAAAAAGTTATATGGATTATTCTTCTTTTTCCCGTAGCGACTTAGTTAGACAGTTAGAGTATGAAGGTTTCACATCTTCCCAAGTGGAATATGGCGTAAAATCTGTTGGATATTAAATAAATAAAAAGCCCCTCCTGCTCTAACAGGAAGGACTTTCGTATAAAACCGCGGCCACACATGGTATGGTCATTCACAAGTAAAATTATACCATAAGACCGCCTTTATTTCTATACCCAAAATAAAAAGGAGGTCTATTTTTATGGCTACAATACAAAAACGTAACAATGCGTATTTAATCAGAGTGTCGGCTGGATACGATATTAATGATAAGCAAATTATTAAATCTATGACATGGAAACCAGAACCAGGCATGACACAGAGGCAAATCGAAAAAGAATTACAACGGCAGGCGGTGCTATTCGAGGATAAATGTAAGTCTGGTCAGTTCTTGGATGGCTCAATAAAATTTGCTGAGTTTACGGAAAAGTGGATGAAGGATTATGCAGAAAATCAACTAAAGGCTAAGACAATTGCTAGATACAAAGATTTATTAAAAAGAATTAATATGGCTATAGGTCACATTAAACTTGATAAACTTCAACCTGTTCACCTTATTAGGTTTTATGATAATCTTGCGGAAAATGGGATTAGGTCAGATATTAAATACAAATCAACCGTAGACTTATCTAAACTATTAAAAGGCTGTAGCTGTACAAAAACGGCATTTTGCGATAAGGCTGATATATCGATAGCGACATTAAACAATGCTTGTAAAGGGTACAATATATCCCTAGAATCAGCAAATAAAATTTCGCTTGCATTAGGGCTAAAGCTTGAAAATGTTTTTGAACAGTGCGAATCAGAAAAATTAAGATTATCAGACAAAACCATTCAACATTACCACAGGCTCATATCATCCATTCTGCAAACTGCCGTACAATGGCAAGTCATATTCTCCAATCCTTGTGACAGGGTTAAACCACCTAAGGTAGAACGAAAAGAAAGCCGATATCTTGAAGATACGGAAGTTAAAGAACTTTTGACCGCACTTGAATGCGAACCTATACTATATAAAGCGATAATAACTTTAATTACCTATACCGGAATGAGGCGCGGAGAAATTTGTGGGTTAAAATGGAAAGACATTGATTTTAAAAATCAAATGATTAATGTTCAAAGAGAAGTGCTCTATTTGCCCCAAAAAGGTATTTTCGAAGATAGCACCAAAACTTACAGTTCGCAGAGATTTATTAAAACATCAGACGTTGCATTAAGCATTCTAAAGTCCTACAAAAGCGAACAGAATGCAAACCGGCTAAAATGCGGTGATTGTTGGCACGATGACGATTTTGTATTTACGCAATGGAATGGTAGGCCAATGCACCCAGATAGTGTGACAGGGTGGTTTAGGAAATTTATAGAAAAAAATAATTTACCTCAAATAAGCATACATTCCCTTAGACATACAAATGCATCATTAATGATTGCAAATGGTGTAAATCTAACAACTGTTTCTAAGCGACTTGGACACGCAACTACTGCTACAACTACAAAAATATATGCCCATGCAATTAAATCGGCTGACGAAGCAGCAAACGAAACTATCGAAAACATTTTAAATATAAAGAACAAATAAAGAACAAAAATAATTTTATAAGGTTTTTACAAAAAACAAAACCCCAAGAAACGTTGATTTCTAGGGGTTTTAAACATTGCGGAGTTTGGATTTGAACCAAAGACCTTCGGGTTATGAGCCCGACGAGCTACCGAACTGCTCTACTCCGCGTTATAAATAAAATAAAAGCCGATGAACGGACTCGAACCGTTAACCTGCTGATTACAAGTCAGCTGCTCTGCCAATTGAGCCACATCGGCGTATTTTATATGTCTTATGGCAATTAATACGCCTAAATTGAATAAAGAGATTATACCACTAAAATTTCTACTGGTCAATCACTTTATCTCTGGTACACTTCCTATACCTTCAAAACTAAACAAAGAGAACTTCGTGACACTAAATCGATGATAATAAGTTTCTTAAATGCTTTTCATTTCCTAAGGAAATGACCATTTATATTGGTCAAGCCCTCGACCTAT
>JBFWMT010000012.1:0-46584 GCA_050251415.1 Anaerotignaceae bacterium
GCTAAGATGTTGGTAATGACTCATTGTTTTCAAATCCTTTCATAGTTGTCTTTGCAAACACTATTGTATTGGATTTCTTGCTTTGAGTCATTTATTTTTGCTGTTGCACTTACATTGTAAATTCAAGATATAAAAAAATGAATAGAGTGAAATGACAAGATTTTTTATTACCAATTTGTCAAAGTTACTTTATAAAATTACACCTTTAGAGCCTTGCCTATAAAAAATGGCAGGGTTTTATATTTGGAATAAACAATTAAATTGTAAAATAATCCGAAATTATATATAATAGATTGGAAAGAAAAAACTCTGTTTACATAGCTAAGGTATAAAACAGAATAAGGAGATAGAAACATTGTGGATATTTATAAAAACGGTAGTTCTGTTGCCATAATAATTTTGCATGAAATATATGGAATTAACCAACATATTAAGTATATTTGCGATTATTATGCTACCCAAAAATATGATGTATATTGCCCTAATTTATTTGATGCTAACGTTTCTTTTAAATACACAGAAAGCGAAGTTGCCTACAGCAATTTCAAAGAAAATGTTGGATTTCATGCTTTTCATAATATAAATGAACTGATACATGAACTTAAAAATCAATACCGAAAAATATTTCTTATTGGGTTTAGTGTAGGGGCTACAATAGCCTGGCGTTGTTCTGAGCATGGAAAATGTGATGGTGTAGTTGGCTATTATGGTTCAAGAATTCGTAATTACACTTCTGTAATGCCTTCATGCCCTACGTTATTGCTTTTTGCTAGCCAAGATTCATTTGATGTTAATGATGTTATTGATAAACTTATTAAAAAAGAAAATGTATCAGCCCAAACTCTGGATGGCAACCATGGATTTGCTGATAAGTATGGTGGCAATTATAATGAAAATTCAAAAATAAAGGCTTTTGAAATGGCAAAAACATTTATTCAAAGCATTGAAAAATCTTCTGAATAGTATATATTTTAATTTATTCATAGATAGATGCAGTAGTAGTACTGATATAAATTGTAATATAGGTGATTGTATACTATAATTAAACAAACTTTTAGGAATTTCTATAGCACTGTGTTACTTGTATAATACATTCCCAGTTGGGTTCAGGAATATTAGTGATTGATTAAGATACTATGCTATTAAGGAGTTGAAAAATTTGAATTTCTTAAATTACATAAGCATAAATTTATATTCCATTGTGATATTAATTTGTATCTATATTTATGCATTAAAACAACCTGAAAAAGAATTAGTAGAGTACAAAATTTTTCTGTATTTAGTACAAGCTACGGTGGTATTACTCATTTTTGATATATTTGGAAGGTTTGATGGCAATCCGAATACAATTTATAGCATTATAAATTTTTTTGGCAATTTTATGATATTCTTACTTGGACCCGCTATACCGTCATTATGGGTTCTATATGTTTATTATCAGGTATTCCATAAAATAGAAAAAAGAGGGAAAATAATATACCTTATAATTGCAGTTAATGCTATAAATTTTGTTTTACTACTATTGTCACAATCTTTCAAATGGTATTACTATATAGACTCAGGAAATATTTATCACAGAGGAAACCTCTATGGGGTATCAATATTACTAATGGTTGTCTTAATGGTTACATCTTTAGTTATAGTAATGAAAAATCGCAATGGCATCGAAAAGAAGAAATACTTCTCACTTTTATTTTTTCCAATTCCTCCGGCTGTATGTGTGATATTGCAGATGCTTTTTTACGGACTAGCTATTAATCTAAGTAGCGTTTCTATATCCTTACTTGTTGTTTTTATTAATATTCAGAATCATAGCATGAATATTGATTATCTAACAGGTGCATATAACCGAAAAAAACTTGATATTTATATGAAGGAAAAAATCAGTAATTGCAACGAAAATAAGTCTTTTGCGGCTATACTGATTGATATGGATGATTTTAAATATATTAATGACACGTTTGGTCATATTGCTGGAGATAGTGCCTTGGAAACTTCCGTAAAGTTGATTAAAAGCTGTCTTAGAAAAACTGATTTTCTAGCACGCTTTGGTGGCGATGAATTCTGTATTGTTTTGGAATTAGAAAGTTTAAATGATTTGGAAGTCGCAATTTGCAGAATAAATAACAGCCTTAAAATGTATAACATTCACAGTAACAAGCCATATAAGCTTGGTTTTAGTATGGGTTATGCAGTTTATGATTACAAATCACACATGAATGTGGAGGAATTCCAGAAACATATTGATATATTAATGTATGAGAAAAAACGTATTAATAAAGAAATTGCCAGTGCTGGCGTTTTTATGCAAAAAAAACAAGTTTTATGAAAAAAATGGATGACGAGAGCAGGTTTTTTTGATACAATGTGTTGCGAAGTATGTGGAAAGTACGTCAGCTTTTTTGAAAAAAGGCATCAAAATGTTGCATAAGCAACGGTATAAATAAATATCAAAAACTTTAGGAGGAAAAAAACATGAAAAAGAAATTATTTGCGCTGCTTCTTGTGGGAGCTATAGTCTTCGGACTTGCTGCATGCGGAGGGACAGACAGCTCTAAGCCTGCAACAACTGCACCAGCAGAAGCTGGCACGGAAGAGACAGGAATCACTGCTGAAAACATTAAGGTTGGGTTTGTACATATCTCAGATCCATCTGATATGGGTTATACTTATAACCATGACTTAGGCACAAAAAAAATGCAGGAAAACCTTGGTCTTAAAGATGAACAAATTATCAACAAGTACAATGTAACTGAGAGTTCGGAGTGTGACACTGCTATCCGTGAACTTGTAGAAGCTGGTTGCAACATTATTTTTTGTACAAGCTTTGGGTTTGAGGACTATATGCTTGCTGTTGCAGAAGAATACCCTGACGTTCAGTTCTGCCATGCAACTGGTTATAAAGCCGCAGATTCTGGCTTAGAAAATGTTCATAACTATTTTACAGCAATTTATGAAGCGCGTTACCTTGCAGGTATTGCTGCAGGTCTTAAAACAGAAACTAATAAACTTGGCTATGTTGCGGCATATCCATACGCTGAGGTTATTTCAGGTTATTCAGCATTTTACCTTGGTGCAAAATCAGTTAACCCTGATGTAACAATGGATGTTATGTATACAAACAGCTGGAATGACCCAACAACAGAGGCAAAGGTTGCACAGGCCCTTATTGATGGTGGCTGTGATGTTATCAGCCAGCATTCCGATTCTACTGCACCAGCTACAACTGCTGAAGCAAATGGTGTATGGCAGGTTGGCTACAATGCTGATATGATTGAGGCTGCTCCAAAAGCATCCTTAATTTCTGCTCGTTCTGACTGGAGCATTTATGTAACATATGCAGTACAGTGTATAATTAATGGACAAAGCATTGATGTTGACTGGTGCAAGGGTTATGCTGACGAAGCTGTATACCTTTCTCCACTGAATGCTGAAATTGCCGCTGAAGGTACACAAGCGGCAATTGACAAAGCAGCAGCAGCTATTAAGGATGGGACACTAAATGTTTTTGAAGGTCCTCTTTATGATGTTGATGGTAAAGAAGTAGTTGCAGCAGGGGATCACTATGCTGAAAGCAGTGAAAAGAGTTCTCCTTCATGGTCTTTCATTCTTAAAGGTATTAATATCCTTGGCTAATATTAACGCATAATTTTTGAACTCCAGATACGGGGCCATTATCGGCTCCGTTTTTGGAGTTATATTTATTAAATGAAGAAAACGGTTAATGGGTATCCCTATCTAAGGCGGAGACAGCCATTAATCGTTTTAAAAATATGAGGAGTGATTGCATGAGCAACGCAAGCGCCATAGAATTAAAAAATATAACCAAAAATTTTGGTAATGTAATTGCCAACAATAATGTTAGCCTAACGGTTCGCAGAGGAGAAATTATGGCTCTTTTGGGAGAAAATGGTAGTGGAAAGACTACGCTGATGAATATGCTATCTGGGATTTATTTTCCTGATAGCGGTACAATAACCGTAGAGGGCAGGGAAGTTACAATTCGTTCTCCAAAAGATGCTTTTGACCTTGGAATTGGAATGGTCCATCAGCATTTTAAGTTGGTGGACGTATTCACAGCGGCTGAGAACATTGTGCTTGGACTTACGGGCAAAAGTAAGCTTAACCGCAAGGCCATTGCTGATGAGGTTACTGCAATTAGCAAAAAGTATGGTTTTGTACTTGACCCAAATCGTAAGATATACGATATGTCAGTATCCGAAAAGCAAACAGCGGAAATTATAAAGGTTCTTTATCGTGGGGCAAATATATTGATTCTTGATGAACCTACTGCAGTTCTTACACCGCAAGAGACTAACAAGTTATTTGAAGTTTTACGCAACATGAAGAAGGATGGCAAAGCAATTATCATAATAACCCACAAACTTAATGAAGTTATGGCAATTTCGGACAAGGTTGCGGTTTTGCGTAAGGGAGAGTATATAGACACAGTAAACACCTGTGAAACTAATCCGCAACAGCTTACCGACATGATGGTAGGTCATGCGGTATCACTTAATATAGACCGACCAAAAGGTGAAAAATTAACTAAACGTCTTGATGTAAAAGACGTTTCTTGCGTCAGCGATGAAGGGGTTAATGTGTTGGAAAAGGTTTCATTTACTGCCTTTGGAGGAGAAATACTAGGTGTGGCAGGAATTGCTGGCAGTGGGCAGAAGGAACTTTGTGAAGCCATTGCTGGACTTCAGCATTTAACAGCAGGCTCCATCCTTTACCACAGTGGCGAGAATGGTAATGTAAACGTGGACGATTTGGTTGGTAAGAACCCAATGGATATAAGGCAAATGGGCATTTCCCTTGCATTTGTACCAGAGGACCGTCTGGGTATGGGACTTGTAGCAGATATGGGCATGGTTGATAATATGATGCTTAGGAGCTATCGAAAAGGTAATTCCGCCTTTGCTGATCGTCGATTACCAAAAAGTTTGGCAGAAGATGTTCGTAGTAAGCTAAAGGTGGTTACTCCTGGTATCAACACTCCTGTTCGCCAACTATCAGGTGGAAATGTTCAGAAGGTGTTGCTTGGGCGAGAGATTGCGTCATCGCCTACAGTAATAATGGCGGCTTATCCTGTACGAGGGTTGGATATCAATTCCTCCTATACTATATACAACCTTCTTAATGAACAGAAGGCAAAGGGAGTTGCTGTTATGTATATAGGTGAGGATTTGGACGTATTGTTAGAATTGTGCGACCGTATATTGGTACTTTGTGGTGGTAAGGTTAGTGGCATTGTTGATGGACGAACTGCTACTAAGGAGCAAATTGGTCTTATGATGACCCATATTTCACAAGAGGAGGGAACGGCTAATGAGTAAATCTGTATCGGAAAACAAAGACCCCTTCGTTCGTATAGCTAAACGCACCGATATAACCAGTTCAAAGGCATTGCTTATCCGTGTTGCAGCAGTCCTTCTAGCACTAGTTACTGGTGGTATTCTTGTGCTTATGTTGGGTCACAATCCCATTGCAGTGTATGCAGACATGATAACTGGTTCCTTTGCCACAAAGACTGCTCGTGCAGAAACTATCAAGATTGCCATACCGCTTCTTGGTGCTGCAATTGCTATTGCACCAGCCTTTAAAATGAAATTTTGGAATATAGGTGCTGAGGGGCAAATAATGGCGGGTGCTATCGCAGCTTCATATTTTGCACTGTTTCATTATGACTCAATGCCTAAAGTTGCATTACTAATTTCCATGGGAATTGCTTCAGTTATTATAGGCGGTTTGTGGGGATTGATACCTGCGGTGTTTAAAGCAAAGTGGGGAACAAACGAGACACTGTTTACGCTTATGCTTAACTATATAATACTAGGCGTAGAGAAATACTTCCAAAATGGCCCATGGAAAGCACCTACAAGCAGTTTTCCTAAAATTGCGATGTTTGAGAAGGCTGCAAGGCTGCCAAAAGTTTTTGGTGTGCATATAGGTTGGATTTTTGTAGTAATTATGGTAATTGCCATGTTTGTATATCTTCGTTACTCTAAACATGGTTACGAAATTTCTGTTGTTGGAGAAAGTGAGCGTACTGCAAAATATGCGGGTATGAACGTTTCTAAAATTATAATTCGTACAATGTTTATTTCGGGTGCTATTGCAGGCTTTGTGGGCTTTATGCTGGTAAGTGGTTCAGACTACACCCTTACCGAATCAACCGCAGGCGGCGTGGGTTTTACAGCTATCACGGTTGCGTGGTTGGCAAAACTTAACCCTTTTGTTATGGTGATTATTGCTTTCATTCTGGCTATTTTAGAAAAAGGCTCTAATACCATACAGACAAATTTCAAAATACCTGCTTCGGCAGCAGAGGTACTTACGGGTATAATCCTATTCTTTATGCTGGGTTGTGAGTTCTTTATAAATTATCGTTTGATTTTCCGCAGTAAAAATGGGGGTGATAACCAATGAGTGAGACTATTATGAAACTTTTTATAGCAGCTATTTTGGCAGGAACTCCATTACTTTTTGGTACAGTGGGCGAAACGCTAACAGAGAAATCTGGAAACCTTAATCTTGGTGTAGAGGGAATAATGTTTATGGGCGGTGTTGCAGGTCTTGCGGGGGCATACTACTATGAGCAATTAGTTACCAATCCTGTTGGTTGGATATCCATAGTTATTGCAATAATATGCGCGTTTATCTGCGGTGCTTTTGGTGCTTTATTGTATGGGGTGCTCACAATATCTTTCCATGCCAATCAGAATGTTACAGGGCTTGCACTTACAATTTTTGGTACTGGCTTTGGAAATTTTTTCGGAGAAGTAATGGGTAACGCAAGTGGAGCTTCCTATGTAGCTGTTTCCTCGGTAACAAAGCTGGCTTTTTCAAAGGGTATCCCTGGGCTAGCATCTATTCCAGTATTAGGTCCGGTGCTTTTTTCATACAACATCATGGTTTATTTTGCAATTGCCATTGCTATAGCAATGGGCTGGTTTCTTAAGCATACCCGTATAGGGCTTAACCTTCGTGCTGTGGGAGAAAACCCTGCTACTGCTGATGCAACAGGCATAAATGT
This sequence comes from Anaerotignaceae bacterium, assembly GCA_050251415.1. Classification (GTDB taxonomy): domain Bacteria; phylum Bacillota; class Clostridia; order Lachnospirales; family Anaerotignaceae; genus UBA8514. The sequence goes on from JBFWMT010000012.1 coordinate 7,040, forward strand.
TATTGGCTATAAGTACATGGCTACTTGTATAGGCGGTGGTATATGTGCTTTGGGTGGTTTGTATATAGTAATGGTTACCTGTTCTGGCGTATGGGTTAATAACTGCATTAGCGGTTATGGTTGGCTTGCATTGGCACTGGTAATATTTGCTACATGGAACCCTATTCGAGCCATGCTATGTGCATTGGTTTTCGGTATTCTATCTGTTATGCGTTTGTATGTGCCCCTAGGCATTCCAATGCAGATATATGATATTTTCCCATATATCGCAACGGTTATAGTACTTGTAGCAGTAAGCTTTAAGAAGAACCGAGAAAATCAGCCTCCAGGTAGCCTTGGCAATGCTTTTTTCAGAGAAGAACGATAATATAATTATTAATTGAATAAATATTTGATAAATCGGTTGGAAATAATTTCTAACCGATTTTTATTTGCGAAATTTATGGGAATTTGTAATAGAAAGTGGTAAAATATGTTTAAAGAGTTTTTTCACTTATTAATTTAAATAACCCACATAATCACTATCATGATTATGATTATAAACAACTGGCAGCTACAACATTTTTTTAATTATATTTATGAGAAAAGAGTGGTTATGTATGATGAATAAAAATAATATTTCGATACGTAAAATCATAATAGTTACCTTTGTTTTTTCAATCATTGTTTCAACATCATTTATTGGGAAAATAGTATTTTCTAACTGGATAACTTCCACTAATAAAATTACAGAAAAAATGGCAGAAGACATAAATCAGGATATTAGCAACCAAATTAATAGTTTTATGAATGTGCCAAAGCATATTAATGAAGTGAATGAAAAAATGATTCAAAGAGGAATAGTCAATTTTTCTAATGAAGAAGAAAGAGACAAATATTTTCTTGGAGTTCTCCAAACTCATAAAAATGAAATATATAGTTTTACCTATGGAATGGAAAATGGAGAATACTATGGGGCAAGACGAAATGAAGATGGAGAAATTCAAATTGTAGTTAATAATTCCAGTACAGGGGGAAGCTCATGGTATTACTCTGTTAATGACGACTTAACCCGTGGAGAAGTTGTGTTTAAGACAGATATATTTGATCCCAGAACCAGAGATTGGTATAATGCAGCAAAAACAGCAGGAGTTTTAACGTTTTCACCTATATACAAACATTTTGTTATGGATGATTTAACAGTATCTGCAGCAACCCCAATTTATGATGCGGATGGAAATTTGCTGGGTGTACTTGGTACACATATGATTTTGTCCAATATTAATAATTATGTAAATGAAACCGTTAAGGCTTACCATGGTTATGCGTTAGTTTTAGAAAAAGATAGTGATACATTAATTGCAAATTCTTTTGGTAGTAAAAATTTTACGGTTTTAGAAGATAGCAGTTTAAAACGAAATAAGATTAGTGAGTTGGATAACCAACTGATGTCTGGAATATTTCAACAATATAGTAATGGAGAGGATAATGATTTTCAGTTTATATACGAAAAAAAAGGTTATCACGTTAATGCACTTAATTATCAAAATGAGGGTTTAGATTGGATTATAATTTCTGCAATACCAAACAATATTTTTACCCAGGAAATATATGATAATATGGGGTTAACGGCAATCATTATTGCTATAACCATTTTATTGGTAGTTGCTATATATCTTATTGTTATTAAGTGGATATTTAAACCAATAGATAATTTGATTTTGGTTTCTAATCAGATTGCTTTAGGCAACTTATCTAAAAGAGCTACATTTGTGAGAAATGATGAAATTGGAAAATTATCCAACGCATTTAATTTTATGGCAGACAAAATGTTTCAGCTTGTAAATAATTTGGAAGAAAAAGTTAAAGAACGTACTAGTGAACTTGAATTTGCAAATGATGAGTTAAATAGAATAAAAGAAGATTTGTATTTGATTTTGGATACCACAGCTGAGGGGATTTTTGGAATTGATATGGAAGGAAAATGCATTTTTTGTAATGATAGTTGCATAAAGTTATTGGGCTATAATTGTCAGGAAGATATTCTTGGAAAAAACATTCATAATGTAATTTATTATAAAAAAGTCGATGAAGGTATAATACAACAAGAAGATTGTAAAATCTTAAAGTCAATTATGGCAAATGAAAAACTATATGTAGTTGATGAAGCCTTCTGGAAAGCAGATGGAACAAAAATAGATGTAGAGTATCATTCGTACCCGAAGCTAAAAGATAAATTAGTAATAGGGGCTGTTGTAACATTTATTGATGTAACAGAAAAGAAAAAGGATGAAGAACAAATTAAATATTTAAGTTGCCACGATTCATTAACTGGGTTATTTAATAGAAGATGTTTTGAAAACAATTTAAAACAAAAAGACAATGCATCTTATTTGCCAATTTCAATCATCTTTGGAGACCTAAATGGCTTAAAACTTATGAATGACATATTTGGGCATGCAGCAGGGGATAAACTTATTCAAACAACAGCAGAAGGGTTGAAAAAAACTTGTAGGGATGAAGATATTATAGCAAGAGTTGGCGGAGACGAATTTATGGTTTTATTGCCTAAAACAGATGCTGCGGAAACATTAAAAATTATGGAGCGAATAAGAACAGAAATGGAAAAAGAAAAGGTTTTCGATATAAGGTGTAGTATTGCAATAGGTTTTGATACAAAAGTTGATTTATCTCAAAATATTGAAAAAGTAATGGGGAATGCAGAAAGAGAAATGTACAAAGAAAAATTGTTGTCAAAGAAGAATTATAGTATTGATACAATACAATCAATATTGAAAACTCTTCACAATAGAAACCCAAGGGAACAGGTACATTCCCAAAGAGTTGCGTTATTGTGTAGCAAAATGGGCAAGGCTATGGGACTTGCAGAACATGAGGTGAAACGCTTAAAGGACATTGGATATATTCATGATATAGGTAAAATTGTTTTGCCGGAAGAGATTCTTAAAAAAGAAGAATTGAATGAAAATGAAAGAAATCAACTTGAACAGCATCCAGTTGTAGGATATAGAATCTTAAACCTGTTTGATAATACACTGGATTTGGCAGATTGCGTTTATGCTCACCACGAAAAATGGGATGGCACTGGGTACCCTAAGGGGGTGAAAGGAAAAGAAATACCATTAACATCAAGGATTTTAGCCATTGCTGACAGGTATGAGAATGAGTTGTGGAAAAGTGGAAATGATATGGTTTATGCTAAAGCCATAGCATTAAGAAAAATAAACGAACAGTCTGGCAATGCCTTTGACCCAAATCTTGCTGAAGTATTTATTAATATTATGAGAGACATTGATTAGTGTTTGCTTTATCATTTATAGTATTAAGAAATAATAAAACCATTTACTTGCAGGCGACTGTTATTAACAAAGGTAGCAGTACCATAGCAAAGCAGTTAATAGATTTTTAAATACAAGGATGGAATTTTCACTGTAAAATACTTGGGTGGAAGGTGAAATTATGGAGAATAGGGACTTAAACAGATTAGATGAAAATATGGATTCAATACAACAAGAATATGAGAGTTTTTTAATAATAAAAAATAAATTTAAGCCGTGGGTTGAGTCTTTTATTATTGTAATAAAGTACGTTGTCATTGGAGCACTTTGGATTATACTTTCAGACAAAGTGGTTTCATATATTGTTGAGGATACAGAGGCATTAAAAGAACTTCAGCTTTATAAAGGGTGGTTTTACGTTTTTGTTACAGGCGCAACCTTTTTTCTTATTATTAAACGTGTATTGAACATGTATGCAAACTCAATAGATAAAATATTGACTGGATATGAAGAGTTGTTTTTAGCACATGAAGAATTGATGTCTATGAATGAAGACCTTATGTCTATGAATGAAGACCTAAGACAATATATTGATACGATAGAAGTACAAAAAAGTGAAATACAAAAAAGCGAACAAAGATATGAGCTTGCAGTTGAAGGTGCAAATGATGGGATATGGGATTGGGACTTGAAGACAGGTGTATATTTCTTACCACTTAGATGGAAAAATATGCTGGGATACAATGATGATGAACTGAAAAACTCTATGGATAGCTGGAGAAATTTGCTACATCCAAATGATAAAGAAGAAACACTGTTAATTCTAGAAGAATATTTAAATAAGAAATCAGACAATTATAAATCAACATTTAGATTGCAGTGCAAATCTGGAGAATACAGGTGGATTTTAAGCAGAGGTAAGTGTATATGGGATGAAAATGGACAACCACTACGAATGTCCGGTTCTCATTCTGATATAACAGATTATATGCAGTTACAAGAATTGTTATGGGCAGAAAAAGAGCTTTCAAACAGCATTATTTTGGATGCCTCCAGCATTATAATTGTTTTTGATACAGAAGAAAGGATTATTCAGTTTAACCCATTTGCTGAAAAGACTTTTGGGTTTAAAAGGGAAGAGGTAATTGGTAAAATTGGAGGCGAGGTTTTGCTTTCAAATAAAAATAAAACGGAAATGAGAGAAATGTTTATATGGATTTTGGACGGAAACAGCCTCAATGACAATGAAATTGAGATTAAATGCAAAGATGGAAGTTTTAAGACAATTTTATGGAATAACAATATTTTAAAAGATGAAAAAGGAAAAGTTATAGGACTAGTCTCCATTGGAACAGATATTTCTGAACGACGAGAAATGGAAGATAAACTTAAATTAGTTGCTTATTATGATTCTTTGACTGGATTACCTAATCGTGCGTACTTAGAAAAAATGGCTGCGGAGATGATTTCTAAAGAAGAAAAATTTGCAATTGTTAATATGGACATTGACAATTTTAAGCAAATAAATGATACCATGGGACACGCTGTAGGAGATCGTTTTATTCAATACATTGCAAAAATTTTAAGTGAAGTTATCGAACAACCTGATATTGTTGTTAGATTAAGTGGAGATGAATTTGCATTTTTGTTTAGTCTTAAAGAAGAAAGACAGCAGTTAGTTGCATGGCTGAAGCAAATAAAATTTAGCATAAATAGCCCTTGGAATGTAAATGGGCTAAAATTTCATATTACCTCTAGTATGGGAGTTGCTGTTTACCCAGAACATGGGAATGATGTCTCAGTGCTTATGCAAAATGCAGACATTGCGATGTTTTATCAGAAAGAACACGGCAAGGATGGATATGTAATATTTGAAAATGCAATGTATGAGAAAATATTACAAAATGTACACATGAGCAATATGTTAAAAGAAGCAATTGAAAATGATGAATTTATGTTATATTATCAGCCACAGATTGACTTGACCACTGGAAGTATGGTTGGTGTTGAAGCCCTTATTCGTTGGAATCATCCGGAAAAAGGGTTTATTCCTCCAGCGGAGTTTATTCCATATTCAGAACAAACAGGCTATATTTTACCAATCAGCGAATGGGTATTAAAAAAAGCCATCAATCAAAAAAAGGAGTGGGAGAGTAAAGGATTTCCGCATATTAAAATGGCTGTTAATCTTTCGGGATACATATTCACAGAAGATTCTGCTTTCGATAACATCTGCAAAATACTAAGTAGCATGAATATAAGACCTGGCGAAATAGAGGTGGAAGTAACAGAAACAGCTGTAATGATGGAATTAGACAAAGCACAAAATAGTCTTAATAAGCTAAAACAAATGGGTATATCAATTGCTATGGATGATTTTGGAACAGGATATTCTTCACTTAATTACTTGCAGATATTGCCATTTGACATTTTAAAAATTGATAGAGGCTTTATTAAAAATTTAACAGATAAAAAGCAAATTTATATTTATGAAACGGTAGTGGAATTGGCACATGCAATAGGTCTTATTGTGGTGGCAGAAGGCATAGAAACTGCAGAACAAAAAGAGTTTTTAATAAAAAATAGTTGTGATATTGGCCAAGGATATTATTTTAGCAAACCAGTTACAGCTTTTGAAATTGAACGATTATTTGAGCAAGGATTTTAAAATAGAAGCGCAGTCAAAATTTTTAGTTGATTAATTATTTAATCTCTCATTTTTGTACATGAAAAGAGAGGAAAAATATTGCAGTAAATCTATAATTGTTTATAAGGAGTTGGTTTGATGGACTGGATTGAACGTTTAAATAGTGCAATACGTTATATTGAGGAACACTTATCTGATAATGTTAATTATGAAGAGGTTGCAAAAGTTGCTTGTTGCTCTGCATATCATTTTCAGAGAATGTTTTCTTATATGGCAGATATACCGCTTTCAGAGTATATTCGCCGTAGGCGTATGACATTGGCTGCGGTAGACTTGCAAAATGGTGAAGAAAAAATAGTGGATGTAGCACTAAAATATGGCTATGACTCACCTACGGCATTTAACCGAGCATTTCAAAGTGTTCATGGGATTGCGCCATCGCTAGTAAAAGCGGGTGGTGTTTCTCTTAAATCATTTTCACCAATTAGCTTCAAAATAACAATTAAAGGAGCTGCTGAAATGGATTACAGAATTGAAAAGAAAGATGCGTTTAGAATTGTAGGTATTGCGGAACCACTAGAAAAAGAAATTGAGAAGAATTTTGAGAACGTGCCTAAAATGTGGGAAAAGGCAGCAACGGATGGTACTATACCAAAACTCGTAGCGCTTATGAATAGTGAACCTATGGGCATTCTTGGAGTAAGTGTATGCAGTGATATGAATAATCAGCGTTACTTTATTGCTGTTGCAAGTACCAAACCAATTGAAAATTCTCTGGAAGAATACATTGTACCGCAATCAACATGGGCTGTGTTTTCAGGAGAAGGTACAGGTAAATCTATACAGGAATTAGAAAAAAGAATTGTTGTAGAATGGCTTCCAACATCTGGATATGAGTATACAAATGCACCTGATATTGAAGTATACTTGTCCGACGACCCACAAAATGTAAAATATGAAGTGTGGGTTCCAGTTATAAAAAAGGAGAAATAAAGATGGTGGATCTACTATATTGTGATGATAAAGAAAAAGTCCTGAAAAAAATATATACTATTACACTTTAATATCAAACGAAATCGCTTGCTAGAAGAAAAATTTCAGCAAGCGATTTTTGCATCAATTTATAATGTAACTTGATGTTGTCATATTATGGCAGTATAATAAAGATAGGGTGATGCAATGCAAATAAACAGGTTATTTGAAATTATATATTTACTGCTGCAAAAAGAAACCATTACAGCAACAGAGCTTGCAAATAAATTTGAAGTATCGTCAAGAACAATCTACCGTGATGTTGAAACGCTGTCCTCTGCTGGTATTCCGATTTATATGAGTAAAGGCAAGGGCGGTGGTATTTCTTTATTATCCGATTTTGTGTTAGATAAAACTGTACTAACAGATGAAGAAAAACAAAAGATACTTACATCGCTTCAGGCAGTAGAAGCAGTAGATTTAAACAAAAAAAATACGGCTTTACAAAAGTTTAGCAGTTTATTTGGGGAATCTTATATTGATTGGATTGAAGTGGATTTTTCATCTTGGTATAACTGTAGCGATGAAACTTTAATTTTTCAAACACTAAAAACAGTGATATGTGAGAGAAAGGTGGTTACCTTTGAGTATAGTAATGCAAAAGGAGAGGAAAGTTCTCGAAATATTGAGCCTTTAAAATTATGTTTTAAAGGTGGAGCATGGTACCTGTATGGCTACTGCAAAACTCGTTGCGACTTTCGTTTCTTTAAATTGCGACGTATGAAAAACTTAAAAATTACAAGTGAATGTGTGGAGCATAAAGCACCTAAACGTATTTTAAGAACAGAAAATTCCTTTCAAGAGGAATATTTGCACTTAAAACTACACCTGTCTAATGAAATGGCATACAGGGTTTATGAAGAATTTGAGGTATATAAAAAACAAGCCGATGGGAGTTTTATTGCAGAAATTGATTATCCTAAAGGGAAATGGATATTTTATTATATTGCAACCTTCGGACCTTATTGCGAAGTGTTAGAACCAACAAGCGTCCGTGAAGAAGTTAAAAAACAATTAAAGCAAATGCTGAGATTTTATGAATAATATGACATACTGTTGTCTTATTTAAATTGTTATAATTGCCTTACAAAATTAAAATACAGGAGGTAGTTATTATGAAGTATGAAATAGTAAATCTTGAAGAAAAAATCGTTGTAGGGGTAAGTACAATAACGTCTAACAATTCACCTGACATGGGTGATGTTATTGCTGGCTTATGGGAAAAGCTATATCAAGGTGGAGCAAATAGTAGCATCAAAAATAAGGTAAACGAGTATGCAATTGGTCTTTATTCTGACTATTCAGATGACCAATACACAGTTACAGCTGGCAATGAAGTTTCTGTTGCAGAAAATGACGAGTTGACAGTAAAAACCATCCCTGCCGGGAAATATGCAAAGTTTTCTGTTCATGGAAATATGGTAACAGCCGTTGCTGAGGCGTGGCTTAATATTTGGAAAATGGATTTGGATAGGACTTTTACAGGGGATTTTGAAGAGTATCTTAATAGTGATTGGGAAAATGCAGATATTGATATTTATATTGCATTGAAATAAGAAAATGTAGGAAAAGTCATGTTTCAGAAAACATGGAGGTGGGATTATGGCTTCAAGGCTAGAATATGTGGAATTTGTTTGTGGTCAGCTAAGCGGAGCAGGACCAGTTACGTACAGAAAGATGTTTGGAGATTATTGCATTTACTGCAACTCAAAGGTGCTAGGGCTTATTTGCGATGATATTGTATATATTAAACCGACAAAGGCTGGGGAAATGCTTTTGGCAGATGCGCCAAGGCAATCACCATATGAGGGAGCAAAACCACATCTTGTGTTGGAAGAACTGGACGACAAGGAGTTTTTGACTAAGTTCGTGGAGGCTACTTGTGATGAATTGCCTTTGCCGAAGCCAAAGAACAAAAAGATTAGTAAAGTTGATAAAAAATTATAGGTTTGATTTGTGAGCTGGAATTATCCATAGTAGTTGATGTTTTGAATGAAAATGAAATAATAAGTTTTTACAAGAAGCATATGAGCATTCAAAAGAAAAGTATGGCAGGAAGAAATTAAAATAATAATTTAAGGAGAACTAAAATGAAAACTGTGGGATTAATTGGAGGTATGAGTTGGGAAAGTACTGTGTCGTATTACCAAATCATAAATGAAACAGTTAAAAAGAATTTGGGAGGATTACATTCTGCAAAATGTGTGCTATATAGTGTGGATTTTGAAGAAATTGAAGAATGTCAGTCCAAGGGTGAATGGGAGAAAAGTGGAGATATTCTGTCAGATGCGGCAATCAGTTTGGAAAAAGCAGGGGCAGATTTTATCATCATCTGTACCAATACAATGCATAAGGTTGTTCCACAAATACAATCTAAAATCTCTATACCAATTGTGCATATTGCGGAGGCTACTGCTGATGAGCTTGAAAAGAACAGCATAAAAAAGGTTGCCCTGTTGGGAACAAAATACACAATGACGCAGGATTTTTACAAAATGAAAATTATAAATAGAGGGATTGAGGTTTTAATTCCGGATGAAAAGGATATTGAGATAGTTAATTCCGTTATTTTTAATGAACTTTGCCTTGGTGTAATTTCCGAAAAATCAAAAATGGAATATTTACGAATAGTGGACAAATTATCGCAAAGAGGGGTTCAGGGTGTTATTTTAGGCTGTACAGAAATTGGCCTCCTTCTTAAACAAGCTGATACTGCTACACCGCTTTTTGACACTACAACTATCCATGCCACAAAAGCCGCATTGCTGTCAATCGAAAAATAGAAAATTTCCTAAAGTAAATAAACTAGCCACTATCAAGTAAATGGCTAGTTTATTTGTTTACTTTATTAGCCTAATTTAACCTGATGGAATACTTTTTTGCCTTTTTGAAGCATAAGAACACCATCTTTAAAATCACCTTTTGTAACCACAAGGTCAAAGCTTTCAACTTTAGATTCATTCATCTTTAAACCGCCTTGCTGTACAAGACGTCTGCCCTCGGCACGTGACGTACAAAGACCAACTGCTGTAAGCATACCCAAAATATCCATGCCATCGCCAAAATCTTCGGTAGTAATAACTGTTTCAGGTATAGAACCACCTGCTACACCACCTTCAAACAAAGCACGTGCGGCTTGTTGTGCTTTTGTTGCTTCTTCTTCATTATGAACAATTTTTGTAAGCTCGAAGGCAAGAACTTCCTTGGCTTTGTTTATTTCACTGTCTTTAAGTGCGCCTAAGCGACGAACCTCTTCCATAGGCAGGAAAGTGAGTAGGGCGAGGCATTTTTCAACATCCTTATCACCGATGTTTCTCCAGTATTGGTAAAATTCGTATGGAGAAGTTTTTTCTGGGTCAAGCCATACAGCACCTTTTTCTGTTTTCCCCATTTTTTTGCCTTCACTGTTGGTTAAAAGCTGAAAAGTCATACCAAAGGCTGGTTTTGATTCTTTACGTCTTATAAGGTCTACACCTTCAATTATATTACTCCACTGGTCGTTACCGCCAAGCTGCATAACACATCCATATTTTTTATTTAATTCAAGAAAGTCATTTGCCTGCATAAGCATGTAGTTAAACTCAAGGAAGGAAAGACCTTTTTCCATTCTTGTTTTAAAGCAATCTGCGGCCAACATGCGGTTAACAGAAAAATGTACGCCTATTTCACGAAGAAAGTCGATGTAGTTAAGCTTTCTTATCCAATCTGCATTGTTAACAATAATAGCCTTATCATCTGCAAAATCAATGAAGTGGGAAAGTTGTTTTTTGAAGCACTCCACGTTATAATCAATGATGTCCGTGGTCATCATTTTACGCATATCTGTTTTTCCTGTTGGGTCACCAATCATGCCTGTACCTCCGCCCATAAGGCAGATAGGGCGATGACCAGCACGTTGCATATGTGCCATCGCCATTACTGTAAGAAAATGCCCAACGTGAAGGCTGTCAGCAGTAGGGTCAAAGCCAATGTAGAATGTTATTTTTTCTTTCTCAAAAAGTTCTCTAATTTGGGCTTCATGTGTCATCTGTGCAATAAAGCCTCTTTCTTCAAGTACCTCAAATGCGTTTTTCATTTCAAATTCTCCTTTTCAAGTTAATATAGTGAAATACTAATTTAATGTAATTAATAAATAAATTCATAGCTGTTACGCATTGGCTTATTATGGTGTACAAAAAAAGGGCCTCTAATCCTGTAAAGGACGAGAGAACCCGTGGTACCACCTTAGTTTGCGAGCAAAAAGTACACGCCTTAATTGCTTTATCGGGCGACCGTCGGCAGTTTAGTACCGAAAGCTGTGAGCGGTAATTTGTTGTTTTAGTACTGTAAACCTTTCACCCACCGATTTACTCTCTGCATTTGTAACCTATAACAACCCAACGGAAATCCGTCAACTCAGTCATTGCTTAATATTCATATGACGGTATGTTAACATGAAAAAAAAATAAAATCAAGGTTTTTTTGCAAGCTGTGCAATTTTTATTATTACTTCTACAGCCTTTTCCATACTTTGCACAGGAATATACTCACACACTCCATGGAAATTATGACCGCCTGTAAAAATATTTGGACAAGGCAAGCCCATGTAACTAAGCCTTGCACCATCAGTTCCACCACGTATTGGACGAATAATTGGTGTTACACCACATTCCTCCATTGCTTTTTTTGCAAGGTCTATTACATACATACAAGGTTCAATTTTTTCTATCATGTTATAGTACTCATCGTAAATATTCAATTCTATTACATTATCATATTTTTCGTTTAGGTCTGCAACAATATTAGCCATTATAGCTTTACGTTTTTCAAAATTATCTTTATCAAAGTCTCTTATAATGTAGGCCATTTTGCAGTTGTTTGTAGTTGCATTAAAGCACGTAAGGTGATAAAAACCTTCATAGCCAGAGGTTTTTGATGGTGTTTCATCTACTGGCAAAAGGGCGGCAAGTTTTGTGCCAATAAGAGCGGCGTTTTTCATAATGCCTTTTGCGGAACCTGGGTGAACATTTACACCTTTTATGGTTATTTTTGCCCTTGCCGCATTAAAATTTTCATATTCTAACTCGCCAATTTGTCCTCCGTCTACGGTATAGGCAAAATCGCAGTTAAATTCCTCAACATCAAAAAAATCTGCACCTCTGCCAATCTCCTCGTCAGGGGTGAAGGCTATAGCTATATCTCCGTGCTCAATTTCTGGGTGTGCCAAAAGCTGCTCCATTGCTGTAAGAATTTCTGCAATTCCTGCTTTATCATCTGCACCTAAAAGGGTAGTTCCATCGCTGGAAATTATATCTTGACCAATATAATCTGAAAGCTCTGGGAATCTAGCAGGGGATAGCACAACCCCATCAAGTGGTATGGATGTGCCGTCATATTTTTCAGTTATAACAGGGGTGATATTTTCTCCGCATGCATCAGGGCTTGTATCCATATGGGCAATAAAACCTATTCTATGGAAGCCATCTGCATTTTTGGGTAAACATGCAGTTACATACCCGTTTTTATCTACTTTTACATCACTAAGACCTATTTTTTGGCATTCTTTTGCAATATAATAGGCGAAAATAAGCTGAGAACGGGTGCTGGGACAAGATTTGGAATCTTCATTGGACATAGTGTTTAGGGCAGTACATTTTATAAATCGTTGGGTAACTGTTTTCATAATCAAACTCCTTTTAATCCACTAAGGTCAAATTCTGGTGTATAGCTACTTTGGGCAGAAGTACGTGCTTGCATGTAGCCGTTTTTTAATCCTATTTTAAAAAAATAATCTATAACAGAATTATACTCATATGTTGTTACTTTGCGGTTAAGCTTTTTGATATTTGTAGCCTTATACATTGGTGTGTATTGGCTCAGTAAAGATACATAAACATTATTTCCTAAATTCTCCTTTATCCACCAAAGAATTTTCTTGCTATCATCTTTAAGCCATGGAAGTAAAAGATGACGCACAATAACGCCCTTCGTTATTATACCATCTTTGCTAAATTTATTTACACCTGTTTGGCGATACATCTCTAAAACTGCATTCGTTGCAGTTTCAAAATAATTTGGTGCCGAAGAATATTCCTGTGCAACGGTATTATCAAAATATTTTATGTCTGGCAGATAAACATCTACAAGACCATCAAGGCATCTAAGCGCCTCAACACGCTCGTACCCGTTGGAATTATATATAACAGGTATCGTAAGTCCTTTTGTCTTAGCCAAAACAAGTGCCTGTTTAACCTGGAATAGATACTGGGCCGCCGAAACCAGATTTAGGTTATGAACACCTTTGTTTTGTTGCGCAATAAATGTGTCTGCAAGGTTTTCAATACTCAGGGTAATGCCGATATTATCCTGACTTATATTGAAATTTTGGCAAAAAACACATCGCATGTTACAACCCGAAAAGAATACTGTGCCCGAGCCAGCTGTTCCACTTATTGATGGTTCCTCAAAGTGGTGTACGCTTGCCAAAGCCGCCCTAGGCAAGGACGAACTTTTGCAAAAGCCCGAGGGGTTAAGGGTACGGTTTACCATACACTGTCTTGGGCAGAGTGTGCAGTTTGTCATATCTAATATATCAGCCATAATATCCGCCCATTTCTTCCTACTGCATTATTTTAACATCAAAGCTAAATTTTATATATAGGTTTTTTGCTTATTATGTGCTAAAATTTTTATAACAGAAACGGGGGGATTATGTTGATTAAAACAGAAAAAAGAATTCAGGAAACGGAAGTTATTGGAGATATTTACTGTAATGTTTGCGGAAGAAAGCTAAAAACTGACAATCATGGCTATTTTGAGGACTTTATTCACGTAGAAAAACACTGGGGCTATACCTCTGGAAAAGATGGCACAGAACAAAGTGTAGACATATGTGAGCAATGCTGGGACAAGTTTACAGCTGATTTTGCCATTAAGACGAAAGAAAACAGCTTTATTTAAAAATATCGCTTTACTTTACTGCTGTAAAATGTTAAAATTACATTAACAATTAATCAGCGAAGGTGATAATATTGAATCAAAAAATTAAAAGTGATTTTACAGATAAACTATTTGAGTATGTGCTAAGTATGGAAACTGTTGAGGAATGTTATCAGCTTTTTGAGGATTTATGTACAGTGCACGAGATTAATGCAATCGCCCAAAGGATGGCAGTTGCAGAAATGTTGGACAGAAAATGTACCTATATTGAAATAGCTGAAAAAACCGGAGCCTCCACCGCTACAATCAGCAGGGTGAACAGGGCACTTATTTACGGGACAGACGGGTACAAGCTGGCAATAGATAGGGTAAACCAAAAAAATAACGACAAATAGCGGTAATCAGGGAGTTTTAGCGTAGTATAAAACTTCCTTTTTATTGTTCACACAGTGATGCAATTTCTTGAAAATTGCCCCTAAAGGGGGCTTTTTGACGTGTTTAAAGGGTTAATACTACACAATTTTACTTAAGGAGAATATTTATGATAGGTTATGATAAGCTAAATCCAATGCAAAAAAAAGCGGTAGATAAAACAGAGGGACCAGTGCTTATATTGGCAGGTGCAGGCAGTGGTAAAACAGGTGCACTTACAGTTAGGGTTGCAAATCTTATTGAAAAGGGTGTTAAGCCATGGAACATTATGGCAATTACTTTTACAAATAAAGCTGCAAAGGAAATGCGTGAGAGGGTTAACGGGCTTGTTGGGGCTGGGGCTGAAGATATTTGGGTAAGCACCTTTCACTCCAGTTGCGTACGTATTTTAAGGCGAGATGTAGACAAGCTTGGTTATGATAGAAATTTTTCCATTTATGATACTAAGGATTCAGAAAAGTTAATGAAAGAGGTTTTTACACGCCTTAACATTGGCTTACAGGACAAGGCTTTTACGATTAAAAGCGTTATGGCAGAAATAAGTCGTCAGAAAGAAGAACTTATTTCTCCAACACAATATTCACAAGAAGCAGGTCAGGATTTTAGACGTGCAAGAATTGCATCGTGTTACAGGGAATATCAAAAAAGACTGAAACAAAGCAATGCAATGGACTTTGATGATTTAATTTACTTAACAGTTTTGCTGTTACAGACCGAGCCTGATGTTTTGGATTACTATCAGGAGCGTTTTAAATATATAATGGTAGATGAGTATCAGGACACAAATACAAGCCAGTATATGCTTGTGAAAATGTTAGCTAAAAAGTATAAAAATCTTTGCGTTGTTGGTGATGATGACCAGAGTATTTATGGCTGGAGAGGTGCAAATATCAGAAATATTCTTGATTTTGAGAAGGATTTTCCAGGGGCAGAAGTTATTAAGCTGGAGCAAAATTACCGTTCAACAAAAACTATACTTGAAGCGGCGAATGCAGTAATTAAAAACAATAACGAGCGTAAAGACAAGGCGCTTTGGACAGAAAATGACCGTGGCAGTATAATTCACCTTCACAGAGCAGAGAATGAATATGAGGAAGGCAGATTTATTGCAGAAAAAATTGATGTTCTTATTGGGCGTGGACGTGAATACAAAGAATTTGCGGTGCTTTATAGAACAAATGCACAAAGCCGTGCCATAGAGGAGCAGTTTATTAAGAAAAGTATCCCTTACAGACTTTGCGGCGGCACAAGGTTCTATGATAGACGTGAAATTTTGGATATACTTGCATACCTTAAACTTATGGCAAACCCAGCAGATGACATTGCCTTTAAGCGTGTTATTAATGTACCTAAAAGAGGTATAGGGGATACTTCTGTGGAACGTGTTGCAGATTTTGCGGCAGAAAACAGCATAGCAATTTATCATGCCCTCACACGCATAAATGAAATAGACAAGCTTGGCACAAGAGGCAAGAAGTTTGAAGAATTCTACAATCGCATTGAAAACCTCAAATGTGAAAAGGGTGTACTTCCATTACCAAAGCTTATAGAGGCTGTAGCCATAAGAACAGGCTACTTTGAATCCCTTGAGCTTGAGGGAACAGAAGAAGCAGAAACACGTAAAGAGAACATTGAGGAGTTTATATCTAAGGCGGCAGACTATGCAAAACGTGTTGAGAATGCTGAACTTGAGGGATTTTTGGAAGAAGTTTCTCTTGTTGCAGATATTGACGAGTATTCTGAAAATGAAAATGCAGTTGTGCTTATGACACTGCACTCCGCAAAGGGACTTGAATTCCCATATGTGTTTATGACTGGCATGGAGGAAGGAATGTTCCCAAGCTACAGAAGTATAACTTCAGGGGATGAAAAAGATGTTCAGGAAGAAAGACGACTTTGTTATGTAGGCATTACAAGGGCAAGGGAGGAGCTTTTTCTTACCCATGCAAGAAGTAGAATGCAAAATGGACAGACTCAATATAATCAGCCAGCAAGATTTTTAATGGAAATACCTGAAGACGTACTGGAGCAACAGCAAAAGCGCCCTGCGGCATACACACCTGTTTCTCCACGTAAGGCAGGCGGAGCAAAAAATGCATTTAACATGGCTGGTGGTGTGGGCTTAAACAAGGCATATGGTGTGGGTACAGCGGCCGATAGCTTTATACCGTCTCCAAAAGACTTTTCACTTAATTTTGTAGAGGGTGACAGTGTGCGCGCGCCTAAATATGGTATAGGCAAAGTAAAGGCGATTAAGCCTGCTGGTGCAGATTTTGAGGTTGAGGTAGACTTTAAGGAAAAGGGAACGAAGAAATTTATGGCAAAGCTTTCCAAACTTATTAAGGTGGACTGATAAAATGGAACGAATGAAGCAGCTAATTGACATACTTAATAATGCCTCAAAACATTATTACCAGCTTGCGGATACCATTATGACGGACTATGAGTACGACAAGCTGTATGATGAGCTTGTTGCCCTAGAAAAGGAAACGGGCATTACTCTTTCGGGAAGCCCAACAAAAACCGTGGGTTACACTGTTTTAAGTGGACTTACAAAAATTAAACACGACAGCCGTATGCTAAGCTTGGATAAAACTAAGGAAATAGGCAGACTAAAAGAGTGGCTGGGAAATAAAGAGGGCATTCTTTCGTGGAAACTGGATGGGCTTACTATTGTGTTGAAATACAATAACGGTGAGCTTATTCAGGCTGTAACCCGTGGTAATGGGGAAATAGGTGAGGATATAACCCACAACGCAAGGGTATTTAAAAACCTGCCAATTAAAATAGCTTTTACCGGAGAAATGGTTCTTCGTGGAGAGGGCGTTATTGCTTACAGCGAATTTAAAAAAATAAATGAAGAGTTAAGTGATGAGGAAAAATATAAAAATCCTAGAAATCTTTGCAGTGGTACAGTGCGTCAGCTGAACAGCGAAATTGCCGCTAAGCGAAATGTAATGTTTTATGCCTTTAGCCTTGTAAGCGCACAGGGAAAAGAGTTTGGCGATTTTAAAATACAGCAGATGGAATGGCTTACTTCCCTTGGCTTTGATGTAGTGGAGCATACAGTGGTTACGGAACAAAACATAGAAGGTGCTGTTAAGGAGTTTGAGGGGAAAATCAAGGAAAATGATTTTGCCTCTGATGGCCTTGTGCTTACCTATAATAGTATAAGTTATGGCAAAGGTTTGGGTGAAACCTCTAAATTTCCCAAGGATTCCATTGCCTTTAAATGGGCAGATGAAACAGCTGAAACGATTTTGCGTAAGATTGACTGGAGTACATCACGTACAGGGCTTATTAACCCTATTGCCGTATTTGACCCTGTGGAACTAGAAGGAACTACAGTAAACAGAGCAAGTGTGCATAACCTCAGTATCTTGAAAGAGTTACAGCTAGGCATTGGTGATACAATTAAGGTGTATAAGGCAAATATGATAATTCCGCAGATTGCTGAAAATATTACGAAAAAAGACCATATGGAGATACCAAAGGTCTGTCCCGTTTGCAATGGTGAAACAGAGGTGCGAAGTCTTAAAGACGGAGAGGCACTTTACTGCACAAATCCAAACTGCAATGCACAGATAATTATGAGCCTTGCCCATTTTGCTTCCAGAGACGCCATGAACATTGAAGGTTTATCTGAAGAGACCTTAAAGAAATTTGTTAAAAATGGTTTTGTGGAAAATTACACAGACATTTTTAAACTTAGTAGGTTTGAAGAAGAAATAAAAGCTATGGAGGGTTTTGGTGAAAAATCTTATAGCAACCTTATTGCAGCAGTGGAAAAGGCAAAAAATGTACAACTTCCAAACTTTATATATGCTCTTGGTATAAATCAAGTGGGGTTAAATAATGCAAAACTTTTGTGTAAAAACGCCAAAAACGACATAGAAAATATTAAAAATCTTACTGAAGAAGAGCTGATTGAAATTGATGGTTTTGGTCAAGTGATTGCCCACAGTATAAAAAGCTATTTTTCCAACGAAAGAAATCTCATTCTGTTAGAAAAAGCACTGCAATATATTAAGCCACAGAAAATTGAGGAAACAGAAGACGACCTAAGCCTTTTGGGCATTAATTTTGTTATAACAGGCGATGTTGAACATTTTAAAAATCGGAAAGTGTTGCAAGAAAAAATAGAAGCCATGGGTGGCAAGGTTACAGGCAGTGTTACGTCAAAAACAAATTATCTTATTAATAACGATGCATTTTCAGCATCTTCTAAAAACAAAAAGGCCAAAGAACTTAATGTGCCGATTATTACAGAAAATCAGTTTATTCAACAATTTTTAAATGTGTAATTTACAAACGAAAGCTATTGAGATATACTTTTATAAGAACACCTTTTATAATGAGCTGTAAAAAGGTGTTCTTAGCGTGTAGATTACTATATGTATATTGAATACTAATTTGAATAGAGGTAATGAATATGAACTATACAGAAGCACTTGAATATATTGATTCGATTTACGGCCTTGGCAGTGACCTTGGCCTTGGTAGGGTTAAGGTGCTTATGGAAAAAATGGGTAACCCACAAGAAGATATAAAAATAATTCATGTTGCAGGTACTAATGGAAAAGGGTCTTGCTGTGCAATGCTTTCAAACATTCTTATTGAACAGGGCTACAGGGTTGGCGTATATACATCACCTCACCTTGAAGAGTATAATGAGCGTTACACAGTTAATAACGTGCGTATTAAAAATGACGATTTTGCAAAGCAAATGGGCATTGTTAAGGCAAATTGTGATGAACTTGTTGCAGAAGGAAAGATTACACAACCTACTGTTTTTGAAGTGGTAACAGCCCTTGCTTTTAATTATTTTGCCAAGCAAAAGGTGGATTATCTTATACTAGAGGTGGGGCTTGGCGGAAGATTCGATGCTACGAACGTAATTCTCAAGCCTCTGCTTTCAATTATAACCAGCATAAGTAAGGACCATATGGATTTTTTGGGTAACTCATTATCTGGCATTGCTTTTGAAAAAGGTGGAATAATTAAGGAAAACTGCCCTGTTGTTTTATATTCCCAATGTGAAGAGGTATATGAAACAGAAAAGAAGCTTGCCCAGGAACGAAATGCAAAGCTGTATTTTGCAAAGGAACAGGGTACTACCGTTTTAAGTCAGGATATTACAGGAACTGTTTTTGATATTGAAAATGAATATTTAAGCTATAGTAAAGTTAAGCTAGGGCTTTTAGGTGACTACCAAATTAACAACGCAGCCACGGTACTTTTGGCATGTAAAGCCCTTAAAGATAGCGGAGTTGAGATAAGTGAAAAGTCCATTTTTGCAGGCCTTGAAAAAGCTCAGTGGAGTGGTAGAATGGAAATAGTTGAAAAAGACCCTATTGTTATGCTGGACGGAGCACATAATATTGATGGCATACACATGCTTGCAGAGTCTCTTGGGCGATATTTTGGCAACAAAAAGCTTACTCTTCTTATTGGCATACTTGGTGATAAAGAATATGAAAAAATGATTGAAATGCTGTTGCCTTTAGCAAGTAAAATTGTTTTTACAGAGCCTAACAATTCAAGAAAATGGGATGTTGACACTCTTACAGAAACTATTTCGAATTTTAAAGTTGAAACCTACCGTGAAAAAGATATTGAAAAAGCATATCTTTTGGCTAAAAGTATAACCGCTAAGGAGGATGTGCTTTGCTGTGCGGGAAGTTTATACCTTATCGGTGAGTTGTATAAACTTGCGAGGAGATAATATATGATTAATTTTAACGAAGAAATAAAAAAATATGGGCAGATACTGGAAATGGGAGAAATTGAGCAGTCTATACATTCTACAGAGCTTAAAGATATTATGGATATGCTGAACTATATTGCTAAAGCCAGGGAAACATCGCAAGTTAGAACGTCAATAGAAAAAAATAGTTTAGGAGAAAAATAAATGATTTGTCAAAATTGCGGACATGAATTTAATATAGGAAGCATATGTCCCGTTTGCCAAAGTGACTCTGTGCTTTTAAACAAAGCTAGAAATGCTTCTCTCAGGCAATACAATGATGGTGTTGCCGCCGCAAAAAATGGGGATTATTCTGCTGCAATTGATTCACTTAATCAATGCATACTTTTTGATAAAAGAAATTATGTTGCAAGAAATTTGCTTGGTATTGCCTACTTTCAGGTGGGAATGGTTTCTGATGCCCTTAAGCAATGGATTATAAGTGCTTCCTTTAAAAGCGAAAAAAATCCAGCGGAAAAATACATATCGTCATTACAAAACAACGCCCGAATTCTTGAAAGATATGATGATGCAATTGTTATGTACAATAAGGCAATTGGGCAGTTTAAAAGCGGAAGCGATGATTTGGCAATAATTCAGCTTAAAAAAGCAGTGGATTTTAATGCTAATTTTGTTGAGGCCTACAATTTACTTGCAGCATATTTTATAAGCCACGGAGATAGGCATAAGGCAAAGTTTTACATAGATAAGGTGCTAAAGATAGATAAGAGAAATCCAAAGTCCTTAGAATATTTGGCAGAGATGTCTTCGGATGAAACCGAGAAAGAAAAAAAGGTTACATATAAAACTGGTTATGATGACAGTACCCGAATTGTTGCTAAGCTTAAAAGATTTATAAGGCCTGAGCTTGTTACTTTTGCGGCAGGTATTATTATTACAGCGGTTGTTTCAGTAGTGCTAATTGCACCAGCCATACAGGATGAATTAGGTAAAAAAATAAGTGAACTTGAAGCACAGGTAGAGAAACTTGAGGATGAGAATGCCAATGGTACATCTAAATTTGCAATAGAGTATAATCGGTTGGAAGAGGAAAACAAAAATCTTAAGAACGAAAATGACATCTATAAAGCCTCTGAAAACACACGTGACCAAAAGGCAAGCTTACAACTGGCTGAAGTTTACGTGGTTGCAGGAAGATACGGTGAAGCGGCAGGTATACTTATTAAACTTGATACTCAATTGTTTACGGAGGGTGAGAAAAGTAAAATAACTGAACTTAAAGCCCAAGCGTATCCTGTGGCAGGAAGGCACTATTTTGAATATGGCAAAAAAGCCTTTGATGCTGGAGATTATGAAACGGCAAAAAACCATTTGGAAACAGCAATGAGTTATAGCACTAAAGAGGATTTTGTTGATGATACCTTATTTCTACTTGGTCAGTTAAGTGAGAAACAGGGAGATTATGGGCAGGCTAAAGAATACTATGGTCGGGTTATAAACGAGTTTTCGGATTCTAACGTACTTGATGAAGCAGAAGCTAAGCTAAATGAATTACTTACAATAGGGTAAAGTAAATTATATAAATTCTAAATTATAAAAGAGATGGTTTCTCAAATTGAGAACCATCTCTTTTTTGCATATCTAATTAGAAAGTCCTGGCAACCCAGTTAGGCCTGGTAATGTACCGTCTGTTGATGTATCGGGTTCTGGATCAACTGTATCATCTGGCAACGGCTCAAGGCCTGGAAGAGTTGGGTCAGCGCCTTCAGGCAGGGTAGGAACAACCGTTTCAGGATCTTCAACTGCTGGTTTGTGGTCAAAGTCGCAAACCTTTTTAAGGTCTATACCGCCTTCTTCAGGGTTATTTATAACATTGCCGTCATCATCAACGGCAAGTATAACCTCAATCAGGCTTTCTTCAGGGCAATTTGGTCCAGGTAAACAAAGACCATCTTTGCAAATAGTAACCTTCTTGTGAACGGTACAAGGAGTATTTGCACCAGGTGCATCCGCTGCCGCAATATCCGTTGTAACAGGGTTACCAAAATAATCGCCTTCACAAAGACCGTTAGGGGTACCACCTGAAACTGAGCATATGTTACGAGTAACTATACCATCAGGTTTTATAAAGGTTTTTGTTTCAAGACCTTCATGTATTTGCTCCATAACATCTTTCCACAAAAGCAGATGATAACTCTTATCGTAACTCATCTTTTTAGGAATATCATATCCCATCCAAATTCCAGCTACATAATAAGGAGTATAACCTGCAAATGTAAGGTCTTTGTCATCACTGGTTGTACCTGTCTTACCTGAAATAGGCATACTTATATTCGAAAACCTAGCAAGTCTGCCAGTACCACTTGTAACAACGTCTTCCATCATGTCGGTAAGCAGATACGCTGTGGTTTCTTTAAGAACACGGTGGCTTTCAGGTGAGGTGTTATCAATTATAACATTACCGTCGTGGTCAAGAACTTTGCTGAAGAAAACAGGCTTGTTATAAACTCCGCTATTTGCAATAGTTCCATATGCCGCAGTAAGTTCAAGCACGGTTACACCGTCTGTAAGTCCGCCAAGTGAGATTGCCGGAACTTTATCGCTATATATCTTCCCATCTACTTCACGGCTTTCTACAAGGGTATCAAAGCCAAAATTAAGCAGATAGTCGTATGCTGTATCTACGCCAACATTAATTATTGTTTTTGCCGCAAGAATGTTCAGGGAGTCCTTAATACCTTCACGAACGGAACAAAGACCACGATAACCTGAAGAATACCAGTTTTTAGGTGTCCAGCCGTTATAGGTATATTCTTCATCACGTATAAGCGTGCCTGGCATTACAATTCCTAAATCTATAGCAGGAGCATATGCAGCCAGTACCTTGAAGCATGAACCTGGCTGTCGCAGAGCCTGCGTTGCACGGTTAAATACAAGGTCACCGTTCTTTTCACGCCCTCCAACAATGGCTTTCACCTCTCCTGTGCGGTAATCCATAATAGTCATTGCCGCCTGCAGGGATTTTGCAACAGATACTTTCTCTGCAACCAAAGTGTTGGAGCTGTTAAGTAATTCCGCCTTAACAGAATCTACAAATGCATCTACCTCATCTTCACTTGAAATCAACTGTTCACGGGTGTAGTGGCTTTGCTTTTCGGTAGCATTATCCATTATAGAAATTGTGTAGGATGCAGTGAGTGTATTTGACTTTGGTGGAAACAGTTCATCTTTTGCAAATGAGTTTTCCATAATGGATTGCATTTTGTCGTCAATAGTTAAGTAAATCTTAAGGCCACCGCTATATATAGTGTTGTATGCTTGCTGACGGCTCATTTGTTTTTCTTCAATAAGCTGGTCGGCAAGGGCAACAATTGCGCTATCCACAAAGTAGCTGTGTATTGCATCGCCTTTTTCTGTATCCGTTGTAGCACCAACAAGTTTAGAATAAATGTCCTCTGCAATTGCAGTGTCATATTCAGACTGCGTAATAAATTCAAGGGACAGCATTTTTTTAAGTACAAGAGTCTGTCGATCCTTATTTTTTTCTGGATTAGTAATAGGGCTGTAGGCAGATGGATTTTTTGTTATACCTGCTATGGACGCAGATTCTGCCAGTGTAAGCTCTGATACATCTTTGCCATAATAATATTTAGCGGCTGCCTGAACACCATTAAGACCATGATTAAGGGCAATGGTGTTAAGATAAAGCTCTAAAATATAATCCTTTGCCTTTTCCTTTGAGCCGAGGCTGGTTTCAAGCTCTTTTTCAAAATTAACGGCAAGGTACTGTTCTTGTATTTTTCTTTTCAACTTTTTCTCGGAGGTAAGCACCTCGTTTTTCATAAGCTGTTGCGTAATTGTACTTGCGCCTTGTGTCATATCCATATCTTTTATGTTAACAACAAGGGCTCTTACCATACCTTTAATATCTACTCCATTATGGTCGTAAAATCTTTCGTCTTCAATGGCCACAACAGCGTGTTGTAAATCTGCAGGGATACTTGAAAGCTTAACGTATTCACGGTTTTCCTCACCATGCAAGCGATCAATTTCAACACCATTGCTATCATAAAGGATGGAAGTATAACTTTCTGGCACAGCATCTGTGGTGTTAAGGGTTGGTGCACTTTCTATAATCCCCATGTAAGCACCTAAAAAAGCGCCGCCCAAGGCAAAACAGCCTACTATAACTAAAACTATAAAAACTCGAAGTATAAATGTACCAACTGTGTTTTTGCGTTTTTTTCTTTTTGAACGCTTGGAGTTGGTATTTCTTTCATTGGCATTTTGAGAATAATTCATCATATGCCTCCTTTCCAAATAAAAATTATATCAGAAAAATGTAATATATTAAAGTATATTTGTTAAAAAATTAAGTGTTATTGTATACAATTTTCTTAATTTTATATAAAAAGTAGATTATACGCTGTGTTTGCATAGATTATAACGGGGTGATTTTATGCAATACAGTAAAAGGGCTAAAAAAAGAATAGTAATAATTAAGATTATTTTTATTATACTTGGAACTATGGCATTTTGTTCCGTAGTGGAGCGCTTGATTATGCCGTCACTTATTGCCATAAGCCAAATTGAGGCAAAGCGGGCTGCAAACAACGCAATTGATACGGCTGTAAGAACAAGCATAACAAATATGGGGCTTAAAACAGAGGATTTTTTTACGTATGCCAAAAATGGTGGTACTGTATCGGCAAATACATTGCTTATAAACGAATTATGTGCTGAGGTAAGTAAAAATATTAATGATGAAATGCAGACTTTAGATGAACGCAAAATTTCTGTTGCAATTGGTGCACTTACAGGATGGGATACCCTAGCAAACAGTGGTCCACGCATCAGCTTTAAAATAAGGCAGATGGGAGAAGCAGATGTTGATTATGAAACAGAATTTGCGCAGGCGGGCATAAACCAAACAAATTACAAGGCATGGCTAACTGTGGATTTAAAGGTACGCCTTGTAAATCCTCTTAAATCCGATACAATAGGTTCACAAAGAAAGGTAATGTTAATAGATACTGTAATAGAGGGCGAAGTTCCTGAAAGATATTTAGAGATAAAATAGCTTGTTAATTATGCAAAAAAAATATATAATAGTAAAATAGTATGATTTATACAGATACATTTTGAGGAGGATTTATTTTGGATAAACTTGAAGTTTTAGAAAATATATTGTTAAGGTACGGAAAAATTTGCGTTGCATATTCTGGAGGCACTGATTCAGACTTTTTGCTGAATGTAGCTAAAAAAGTTCTTGGCAATAACGTTATTGCCATAATAGGCAACGGGGCAATGGTATCTGCCAAGGATTATGAAGAAGCTGTAAATCTTGCAAAAAGTATTGGAGTAGAGTATTATACAATTGATGCTGATGTATTCAAGGTAGACGAATTTAGATATAACAGCAAAGAACGCTGCTATTTTTGTAAAAAGAACATTATGGGCGGAATAATTGAAAAAGCTAAAGAATTAGATTTTTGTACTGTTGCTGACGGAAAGAATTTCGATGACGGCAAAGTATATCGCCCAGGAGCTATGGCGGCTGAGGAGATGGGTATTGTAAGCCCGCTTTTTGAAGCAGGCTTTACAAAAGCAGAAATAAGAAGTGAAGCAAAAAAACTGGGAATTAAAACTTGGAATAAGGCATCAAATAGCTGCCTTGCAACTCGTTTTCCTTATGATACACTACTTACTGCTGAAAATTTTGCTATGGTAGAGAAGGCTGAAAAGTTTCTTGCTGATGCTAAAATTAAAAGCGGAAGAGTTCGATTGCATGGCGACATTGCAAGAATAGAAATGCCAAAGGAATTTTTTGAAGAGTTTATGAAAAACGATGAATTGATTATGAAAATCAAAGAAGTAGGTTTTAAATATGTTACACTGGATTTGGAAGGCTTTAGAAGTGGAAGCATGGACTGAAAGGAGGAAAGTTGTTTGGATACAAAAAAATTACTTAATGATTTAATGAACGGTAAAATATCGATAGACGATGCAGAAAAAAAGCTTAAGTTTGCACCTATCCAAGATTTGGGATATGCAGTTATAGACCACCAGAGGGCAATAAGAAACGGGTGCCCCGAAGTGATTTATTGTGCAGGCAAAACCATTGAGCAAATTAAGGGTATTGTACTTAATATGCTGGAGGGTGGCACCAAAAATATTCTTGGAACCCGTGCAACAAAGGAAATGTTTAATGGAGTTAAAGAAGTATGCCCAGATGCAGTATACCATGAAGATGCAAGGATAATTCTTGTGGAGCGTGAACCAGTTGAAAAAACTGGTGGTAAAATACTTGTTGCAACTGGTGGGACAAGCGACATACCAGTAGCTGAAGAAGCGGCAATAACAGCAGAGTACTTGGGCAATGAGGTTGTGCGTGCCTACGATGTTGGTGTTGCAGGGCTTCATAGGCTTTTAAGCAAGCTAGATTTAATTGCTGAGGCTAATGTAATTATTGCAGTTGCTGGCATGGAGGGTGCATTGGCAAGCGTTATTGGCGGCTTAACGGACAAGCCTGTTATTGCTGTACCTACTTCTGTTGGCTATGGCGCAAATTTTAGCGGACTTAGTTCACTTTTATGCATGCTTAACAGCTGTGCAAACGGGGTTGTTGTTGTAAATATTGATAATGGATTTGGAGCAGGCTACACAGCTAATAGTATAAATAAGTTGGGGGCAAGAGGATAAATGAAAGTATTGTATTTTGATTGTTTTGCTGGTATAAGCGGAGATATGACCCTTGGTGCACTTTTGGACCTTGGCATTAACAAGGATAAGTTTATAGAGGAAATTTCAAAAATAAATGTTGAAGGTTTCAAAATTGAATTTGGAAGAGTAGATAAAAATGGAATTAATGCGTTTGATGTTGATGTAATTATTGATGGTTTTGAAGAAGAACACGACCATCTTCATCATAAAGAAGATGAATACTTTCATGAGCACGAACATGAACACCATCATCACCATGACCACGGGCATAAGCATCATCATGACGAACATCATCACCATCATCCGCATGTGCACAGAAACTTATTCGATGTTAATAAAATTATTGATGAGAGCACCATAAGCGACAACGCCAAGGATTTGGCAAAAAAAATATTTATGCGTGTTGCACTTGCAGAGGCAAAGGTTCATGGCAAAGCTATTGATGAGGTGCACTTTCATGAGGTTGGTGCATTGGATTCCATAGTAGATATTATAGGTACCGCAATTTGCATTGATTTGTTGAAACCAGACAAAATTTATGCCTCAGTTGTAAATGACGGATATGGATTTATTATGTGCCAACATGGTCAAATTCCTGTTCCAGTACCAGCTACCGCAGAAATATTTGCAAATTCTAGTGTTGTGTCACGCCAAATTGATATTGAAATGGAGTTAGTGACACCTACGGGTGCAGCTATTATTGCTGAACTTCCAGAAAGCTATGGCGTTTGCCCAACAATGAGTGTAATTAAAACAGGATACGGTGCTGGCAAAAGAAGCAGTAAAATACCAAATGTACTACGAGTTATGCTAGGCGAAAAGGTTGAGGACTGATGAATTATAAAGAACACGATGTAATAAATGTGCTTGAAACTAATTTAGATGACTGCGCAGGCGAGATTTTGGGATATGTTATGGACAAGCTTTTTGAAAATGGAGCAAAGGATGTTTTCTATACTCCCATTTATATGAAAAAAAACCGTCCAGCCCATAAACTTACCGTGCTTTGTGCTGATGAAAAGGTGGAGGTTTTAGAGGACATAATTTTTATGGAAACCACATCTATAGGCATAAGAAAGCATAAAGAGGAACGCACAGTTTTATCAAGGTGTTTTAAGGAAATTGAAACAAAATACGGAAAGTTGAAGGTAAAAGCTGTGAAGACCCCAGTTGGGGAACGATTTTACCCTGAATTTGAAAGCGCAAAGGAACTTGCGAAAATAAATTGCGTTTCATTGGGCGTTATATATAAAGAGGTTTAAGATTGGGCTGTGTATACTTATAAAGTGTACACAGCCCATATTTTGCACAATAATTAAAGAGAAAGTTGAAGTTAAAACAAATTGGAAGAAGGGTATTTTGTCGGAAAAATGTTTTTTAAACTATAAACGCATTTAACAAGTTCTTAATATTTGCAATATATTACAACTATATTACAAAAATTAGGTGCAAAATTAAGAAATTTGTTATTGTTATTGTACAGAATGCCTAAAAAAAACCCATAATAATGCAAATTTTATTTTGACGTTGACAATTATGTTAATTTAACATATAATATTCATGTAACAAATGTGTAACAATTAAATATTGGACGGAGGTAATTTATGAAATTGCATAAAGTTATTACCGCAACTATAATAGTTAGTTCTATTTTTACGGTTGGTTTTAGTTTTCAGGCCCTTGCGGCAGTAAAGGGTAACATAGTAGGCAGTGATGTAAATGTGCGTTCAGATGGTAGTACATCTTCAGTTAAAATAGATACATTGGATAATGGAACTGGTATTGAAATACTTGAAGAAAGTGGAGAGTGGTACAAGGTTTCTTATGGTAAAGTTAGCGGCGCTTATGTTGCTAAAAGCTTTGTTACTATTACAGAAGCTACGGGACAAGTTACCGATACAGGTGTTAATGTAAGAAGTAAAGCATCTACTTCATCATCTATGGTGGCGCAGGTAAAGAAGGGTGACACTGTTACTGTTACTGGTCAGGATTCCAGCTGGTACAGAATAAGAAGAGGCAATGGAGATACAGCATACATAAGCAAAAGCTTTGTAAGTGGAACAATGCTTTCATCCGTTCCGGAATTTACAGGCGGTGAAGCAATAGCGGTTGAAACATATGCAATTGTTACAGCATCATCAGGATTGAGATTAAGAGAGTCAGCTTCAGATGACGGTGCAGTTATAACAACACTTGAAGGTGATGAAGTTCTGGACGTACTTGAAAACGCAAGTCAGTGGGTAAAGGTTAAAACAGCTACAGGGGCTACAGGCTATGTAAGCGCGGAATTTGTTGCAGTGCGTACAGGTGAAAAGCCATCCAGAAGTGCATCCTCTAGGGGTGATCAGGTTGTGGCTTATGCAAAACAGTTTATCGGAACCCCATATTCATGGGGAGGCACTAACCTAAATTCTGGCGTTGACTGTTCAGGATTTGTATACGCAGTTATGAAAAACTTTGGAATATCGCTTAACAGAAGCTCTGCATCAATGGCTTCGAACGGTGTTTATGTTGAAAGAAGTGCTTTGCAGGCGGGCGACCTTGTGTTTTTTGATACAACAAACTCTACAAATCAGGGCTATATATCCCATGTTGGAATATATATGGGTGGAGGAAAAATTATCCATTCATCTTCAGGCAAACAGTGGGGTGTAACAACAAACAGCCTTTCAGAGCCTTATTATGATACGAAGTATGTAACGGCAAGACGTGTTTTAAGATAACTTGAAAATTTAAAGCTGTGGCTTAATGCTGCAGCTTTTTTTTGTTGAAATATCTATAGAATTAAAATAAATTACATATTTTTATAAATAAAATGGAAATAATATTGTAGTTGCAAATATTAAGAAATATATTATGCAATGTTAACAATGGTTATTCTATCTATTGGACAATTTTGCACATTAGTAATAAGAAATAGCATATCTAACAAAGATTTTTGTTAAACAGCCCAAAATAGCGATGTTTTTTAGACATATTAATGCTAAAATCACGAGGGAAAGTCCATTTGTTTCTGATTGAAGGACATTTGGGTTATTATAGCGTGCATTAGTCCGTGTACGGTAAAATTCAACAACAAAATTGCATTGACTAAAATATTTTTTACTTATATAATGTGTGTGTAGGAAAACAAAGCCAATAGAGATTGGTTGTTTACAAAGTTTTAAGAGTTTTCGGCTCAGAGAGGATGAAGATTATGGATGCTTTTGATATCATTGGGCCAATAATGATAGGTCCTTCAAGTTCGCATACAGCAGGCGCGGTAAGGATTGGAAAGTACGCGGGAAGTATTCTTGGCAAAAAAGCAGTTAAGGCCGATATATATTTCAGCGGTTCGTTTTCAAAAACCTATAAAGGCCATGGAACAGATAAGGCAATTATAGCTGGAATACTTGGAATGGAAACCGACGACGCAAGAATTAGAAACAGCATTGAAATTGCAACTGAAAGAGGTTTGGATTTTCACTTTCATGAAGTTGAAATTGATGATGCTCACCCAAACACCGCACTAATTGAGCTTGTGGCAAAGGATGGGAAGAAGGTTTCTGTGCAGGGTGCATCCATCGGTGGAGGGAACATCCGTATAACAAAAATTAATGATACTGAAGTAAATATAACAGGTAAGGCAACAACAGTTATTGTACATCATAGGGATGTTCCTGGAATGATTTCAGATGTAACTAATATTTTGGCAAGGCGTGGCGTTAATATAGGCCGTTTTGAACTGAGAAGAAGCCAAAAAGGCGGTATAGCCGTAATGATTATAGAAATTGACGGCAATGTGGATGACAGTGTTAATGAGGCGATATCTCATTTTCCAAATGTAACGGCTTCTACAATACTAAAAGCAATTTAAGAGGTGACTACATGAAATATGATTCGATAGCGGATTTAGTAAAAGGTGCAGAGGAACAAGGAGTTAACATTTCTGAAATTGTAATGAAAGACCAAGCTATGGCAAGAGAAGTGACAGAAGCTGAGGCTTATGCTCAAATGGAAAAATCACTTAACGTAATGCGAGAATCTGTGCTTGAGGGAATTGATAAAGACAAAAGGTCTGCCAGCGGACTTACAGGCGGCTCGGCATACAAAATGAAATTAGTTGTTGATGAAGGCAAAAACATATGTGGCAAAGTTTTTGGAGAGGCTATGGTTAAGGCTTTGGCGGTATCCGAAACCAATGCGTGTATGGGCAGAATAGTAGCGGCACCTACAGCGGGTAGCTGCGGAATACTTCCAGCGGCAATTCTTACAATAATGGATGATAGAGGACTGGAAGAAGAAAAAGCGGTAAAGGCTTTGTTTACTGCATCGGCAGTGGGAATGGTAATTGCCACAAAAGCAAGTATTGCTGGTGCGGAAGGTGGATGTCAGGCTGAGTGCGGAAGCGGAAGTGCAATGGCGGCTTCGGCTTTAGTTGAAATGTGTGGCGGTACACCAAAGATGGCAGAGCACGCATGTGCAATAGCACTAAAAAATATTTTAGGGCTTGTGTGTGACCCTGTGGCAGGATTAGTTGAAATTCCATGCATTAAACGAAATGCAATGGGTGTTGCCAATGCTTTTGTGGCGGCAGAATTAGCACTTGCAGGCATTGAAAGCGCAATACCTGCAGACGAGGTAATATGGGCAATGAAAAAAATTGGCGACAGTATGTCACCTGCCCTTAAGGAAACAGCAGATGGTGGGTTAGCTGCAACACCAACTGGTAAGGAATTATGTAAAAAAGTATTCGGATAAAATGGGGGAAAAGAAAATGATTTCATTAGAAATGCTTTACGATGCACAACGTGTTATTAAAGAAGTTGCAAGACTTACACCAGTATCATCAGCTCCAAAAATCGGAGAAAATATCTATATTAAAGCTGAAAATCTTCAGCTTACAGGCTCTTTCAAACTTAGAGGTGCTTATTACAAAATACACAGCCTTACTCCAGAAGAAAAAGCACATGGTGTTGTTGCATGTTCAGCTGGAAACCATGCACAAGGTGTTGCCTTATCAGCTACTAAGGCAGGCATTAAATCCATAATATGTATGCCAGGCGGAGCGCCTTTATCTAAAATAGAGGCAACAAGAAATTACGGTGCAGAGGTTGTGCTGGTTCCAGGCGTATATGATGATGCTTATGCAAAAGCAGTTCAGCTTGTTGAGGAAAAAGGATATACATTTGCACATCCTTTTAACGACGAAAAAGTAATAGCAGGTCAGGGTACTATCGGTTTGGAGATCCTTAACCAGTTGCCTGAGGTTGATGTTGTAGTTGTTCCAATTGGCGGTGGTGGCCTTATAAGCGGTGTTGCTTATGCCATTAAATCAATTAAGCCTGAATGCAAAGTAATAGGTGTACAGGCGGCAGGCGCGCCAAGCATGTATGAGTCGAGATTAAAAGGCGAGGTTTCAGAGCTTGAAAGCGTTTCAACTATTGCAGATGGAATTGCAGTTAAAAAACCAGGCGACCTTACATTTGAAATGTGCCAGAAATATGTGGATGATATAGTTACAGTAAGTGAGGACGAAATTGCAACAGCGATACTTACATTGATGGAGGGACAGAAAACTGTGGCAGAGGGCGCAGGGGCAACCTCAGTAGCGGCAGTAATGTTCAATAAAATCGATGTTAAGGATAAAAAAGTAGTTTGCGTTGTATCAGGGGGGAATATTGACGTAAGCATTCTTTCAAGAGTAATTACTAAGGGGCTTAATAAAACAGGGCGCATTAGCGAAATTACTACAAAGGTACTTGATAAACCGGGTCAGCTTATAAACCTGCTACAGGTGATATCTGAAACAGGAGCGAATGTTATGAGTGTTAGCCATGAAAGAGAGGCTAAGAAATCCGAAGTGAATTCCTGCGTTGTTACAATGGTGCTTGAAACCAGAAATATTGAACACGTTAAGGAAATCAAAAAAGCTCTTAAAACAAGGGGCTACGAAATTTTTAATGATTAATTTTTTGGGACTTATTGTTTGTAATTATATCTAAAAAAAGGAGGGAGCTGCTGTCTTTTACATACAGACTTCAGCAAAATTTTATGGAAAAAAAGAAAATAGGTTTATTACCAAGGCTCATTATTGCTATTATTTTAGGTATTATTATTGGTAACATCGCAAAGTCGATAAATCAGCCAATAATTATTCAACTTGGTGCAACATTCAATGGTATATTTGGTAACTTCTTGGGCTTCTCTATTCCACTTATCATTCTTGGCTTTGTTGTACCTGGTATTGCAGACCTTGGAGAAGGTGCAGGAAAAACTCTTGCTTTAACAGCAGGTGTTGCATATGTTTCAACAATTTTTGCTGGTTCACTTGCTTTCTTTGCTGATACAGCTATTTTCCCAGCATTCCTTAAGGTTGGCTCAATTGTGTTAGATAATGCTACTAATGCAGAAGATACTATGCTTTCTGGTTTATTTACAATCGAGATGCCAGCCGTTATGGGAGTTATGAGTGCTTTACTTTTGTCATTCCTTTTAGGTCTTGGTATTTCTGTAACAAAGAACCAACCATTAAAAGACGTATTCAATGGTTTTCAGGGCATTATTATTAAGCTTGTAGAAAGCATTATTATTCCTTTATTACCATTCCATGTTTACGGTATTTTTGCTAACATGACATATGCAGGTACAGTTGTTGAAATTATGTCTGTATTTATTAAGGTTTTTGGTATCATCATTTGTCTTCACGTTATTGTTATTCTTATTCAATACTTTATTGCAGGTACACTTGCTAAAAAGAACCCAATTACTCTTATTAAGAACATGATTCCTGCTTACTTTACAGCAATTGGTACACAGTCATCTGCAGCAACAATCCCTGTAACTGTACAGTGCTCAAAGAAAAATGGTGTTAGCGATAAGATTGCAGAATTTGTTTGCCCACTTTGTGCAACAATTCACCTTTCAGGCTCAACTATTACACTTACAAGCTGTGCAATTGCCATTATGTTGCTTAATGGTTGGGAAGTAACTTTTATGGGACTTCTTCCTTTCATACTTATGTTAGGTGTAACAATGGTTGCGGCTCCTGGCGTACCTGGTGGTGCTGTTATGGCGGCCCTTGGTATACTTGAATCAATGCTTGGTTTCAACGAACCTATGCTTGCTCTTATGATTGCTCTTTACATTGCGCAAGACAGCTTTGGTACAGCTTGTAACGTAACAGGCGATGGTGCTATTGCAGTGTTCATGGATGCTATAACAAAGAAAGAAAACAAATAACTTATTTAAAAAACTCAGTATTATAGTTTTTTAATATACCCCTGCTGAAAAGGGCACTCATGAAGAGTGTCCTTTTCTCATTAAAGTGATTGAAAGCACAGTAAGCAGCTATATGTGCTTATATTTGACATGCTTGCAGGTAGGCTGGAGCTTTATCTGCTGTTGTTATTGTTTACACCATCAACATGAAGAAATAGTTAAATGAAATTTAGTGAGCCCCTTAGTTATCAAAATATAAATTGATGCTAAGGGGCTTTTTTGAAGCTTTTAAAGTTCTGCCATTTTTGTTACAGCAACATATATATTTGAAATTTGATACCATGTTGAAAAATCCACAATACCTGTTGCTGGTAAACCAAATATTTTTTGGAAAGTTTCAACAGCAGTACGTGTTTGTTCGCCGTAAATTCCATCTACTCTTATTTTATTTATTGCAGGATAATTATTAGATATTGCGTTTAATTGCTGTTGAATTGTGCGCACTGCGGCACCTGAAGAACCTGTTTGAAGTGCTGTTCCGGGATAAGAAATTGGTACGCCAGTAACTTTTTCTGCCTGCATTAAAAATATGTTATCACCATAATAGTATTTAAGTATTCCCATAGCATCATATCCGCTTTCTGCCAAGGATTTTGTACCCCACTGTTCTAGTGCACCTGGGCAACGTACCCTTGAGCCATCGCAGTATTGGGTAAACAACGGTTGGCGTATACCAGGTCTTGTAATAAAGGTGGTAAACATTTCGTCTACAACAGCGGAAATTTCTTCAAAGATATTTCGTCCATAAGAGAAGGACTGATCAAATGCAGTAGAGTTGGTTATTGTAAAATCAAAACCCTTACCTCTGTACCATTCAGTATAAATCCTATTAAGTGTAAACGATAGTATGGCAAGTATGTTGGAATAAAGACTTGCTGTAGGCCAGGTGGAATATATTTCACAGCTAGCAACGTTTTTTATATAGTCCTTAAATGGTACCCAAAAATTTTCAGCGGATGTATCTGTGGGTACACCGTTATGCACAACCACAAATTCGGGGATAACAGGCTCGGGCAGAACAACCAGTCCAAGGGATTCGGGAAGCGGTTTTACTTCATCCTCCATTATTTTAGGTGGGAAAACACCCCATAGTGTATGTTCTTTAATATCAATTGTTTCGGTTTCCAAGCTATCATTTTTTACAGGCGTGAGGGTTACGTTTTGAATAGCAGTGCTGTTCGGCAAAATTTGAACACCCTCAAGCATAACCGCTTCAAAGCCTTCATTCATTACAAATAAATCATATTCTGAGTAGGGTTGAGGTTCCCCAGGAGCTTGAGAAAACTCCAAAGGGGGTGCGTTAAGGTCTATTATTGGGGTTTGACCTGATGAATTTGTTATGATTTCATCAACAATTTTCCCGTTTTCCCGTGGGGCAATACGTATAGTCGCATTATCTATAGGTTTACCCACATTGTCGTCATAAACATTTACTAGCAGACGTCCTGTATCAACAGTTTCTTTTGCATAAATATGTCTTCGCATATAAAAATCACCTCCAGTGTTAGTATATGTGCAATGAACTTACTTTTTACAAAAATATCAATTTAGAATAAGGATAAAGTTATTTTGAGAACGAAAAATCATATAATATTTAAACATGTATATTTCGGAGGTCAATATGCCGTATAGTTATCCTTTAGATTTAGATGCAATTATGCGCTTGGCGCCTGGAGCTATTGAAGACGAAGGGAACATGGAGGTAATAGTTAAATATAACGGGGACATTAAAAGGATTGAAGAGAGTACAGGTGGAACTGTTGAAATTTTAAACGAAAGTTACGCAATTGTAACAATAAACATTAACCAAGTATGGCAGCTTTATAACTACAAAGAAGTAGAGTATATAGAGCTACCCAAAATGCTTATGTATTCTTTGCGGCGCAGCCTGAACAGTGCGTGTATATCCCCTGTGCAAAGACCTACGGGGCTTAATTTAAGTGGTGCAGGAACTATAGTGGGAATTATAGACTCTGGCATCGACTACACTCATCCCACTTTTATTAATGAAGATGGCACAAGTCGAATTATTTCCATATGGGACCAATTAGGGGAGGGTGAGCCGCCAATTGGGTTTAGAAGTGGAGTTGAGTATTCAAATGAACAGATTAATATTGCATTGCAAAGCGAAAATCCATATGCAATAGTTCCAAGTCGTGATTATGCAGGGCATGGCACAGCCGTTGCGGGGATTGCGGCAGGCAATGGACGGGGAAGCGGAGGAATGGAAAAAGGAATAGCTACCGAAGCATCCCTTATAGTAGTAAAACTAGGAAGCAGAGGAAATGAAAATTTTGCCAGAACCACTGAGATAATGCGTGCAATAAAGTATATTTGGGATAAAGCGGAAAGTATGGATATGCCAGTTGCAATAAATTTAAGTTACGGAACAAACAATGGCTCACATTTGGGCAACTCACTGTTTGAGGAATATATTGATGATATGGCACAAAAATGGAAAACGGTTATTGTGGTTGCAACTGGTAACGAGGGCTCTGCTGGTCATCACTTTTATGAAGAAGTTGAAGAAGGAGAAACTGTAAAGGCATTTTTTATTACAACAGGAAATGTAGAAAGAATATATATTACTTTATGGAAGAATTTTGTAGATGGTATGACTTTTGAACTCATATCGCCAAGCGGAAAAACAACAGGTATTATAAGACCGACGCAACGAAGTATAAGCATGGTTATGGATGGAGTTAGGGTTTCCGCAATACTTGTTCAACCAACACACTATAGAACGGAGCAGGAGGTATATTTTTCTTTTCAGGGCATTGATATGCCTATACCAGAGGGTGATTGGAGTATTGTAATAAGAGGAGTAGATATTGTAGATGGGCGAATTAATATGTGGCTGCCAACGGTTGAGGATGTTACAAGGGACACCTTTTTTTTACAGCCATCAGTAAATACAACATTAACAATTCCATCTACAGCCCAAAATGTTATTGCCGTTGGGGGATATGACGCCAGGATTGGGATTAGTGCAGATTTTTCAGGGCGTGGTTATACAGAAAGAGGTATGCAAGTGAAGCCTGATTTTGTGGCACCTGCCGTAGATATTACAACGGCGCTGACTGGTGGCGGATATGATTCCTTTACAGGCACAAGCATGGCAGCGCCTTTTGGAACAGGTTCGGCGGCACTTATGATGCAATGGGGCATAGTAAATGAAAATGACCCTTTTTTATACGGGCAGAGAATTAAGGCATTTTTACAGAAAGGAGCCTCTCGTGATTTCTTGATTGAATACCCTAATAATATATGGGGCTATGGCATTTTAAGTCTTTGCACTACAATGGACCTGTTAGTGGAGTATGCGGGGGGGTAGATAGTTGATATGGCA
Source organism: Anaerotignaceae bacterium (assembly GCA_050251415.1). GTDB lineage: Bacteria > Bacillota > Clostridia > Lachnospirales > Anaerotignaceae > UBA8514. The sequence continues at coordinate 44,386 of JBFWMT010000012.1, forward strand.
GAGAATATACCAAATATCGATTTTTTTCTGTCGCCAAATACAGTGGATTTTATTGCAAGGCGAAGTGAATATTTTGAAACTTTTTTAGCAGAAAATCCGCAAGTTGTTACAACAAAAATCTTAGCAGGCAGATATGTAATTTCATATGTGGATAGAGCATATTTCCAAACGATTGTTGATGACCTGGGCACAAGTTTTGTAAGTTCAATTCCAATAATTCTTGGATTACTTGACAGAGATAGCCTCGAAGCAAGCGGTATTATACAAGTGCAGCAACAACCATATTTAGATTTAAGAGGGCAGGGGGTACTTTTTGGAATTGTTGATACAGGGATTGATTACACTCAGGATGTATTTATATATGAGGATGGAACAAGTAAAATTCAATATATCTTTGATCAGACTGGTACCCAAAATGCCCCTGAAGGGGGGTATACTGTAGGCACCGAATATACAAACGAGCAGATAAATGAAGCACTAAAAGCGGAAAATCCTTATGATATAGTTCCCCAAAGGGATGAATCTGGCCACGGAACATTCTTGGCATCGGTTGCAGTTGGAAGGGATGTAAATGGATTTTCAAGTGCTGCTCCAGATGCTGAGCTTATTGTAGTTAAATTAAAAAAAGCACGACCTTTTTATTTAGAATTTTTTTCTGTACCACCTGAGCAGGAAAATGCTTTTGAATCTTCGTCTGTTATGGTAGGAATTGAATATATTTTGGAAAAAGCGCTGGAGTTAGAAAGACCTGTAGTTATTTGCCTTGGAATTGGTTCAAATTTTGGTAGCCACGATGGGTACAGCGTGTTTGAAGAATATCTTAGCGGGATTTCTAATTTAAGAGGCGTATGCCTTTGCACTGCTGTTGGAAACGAAAGCCAAGCAAAACATCATACACAGGGCAGGCTGTTGTCCCGAGGAGATACAAGAAATATAGATGTAAGATCGGGCATAGAAGGGGTTGATATTCGTGTAGGAATATGGAATAATGTTTCCGACCGTTTTGTGGTATCAGTACGTTCACCAACAGGAGAACTTGTAAGTCGTTTACCTGCAAGAACTGGCACAACCACAAGGGTACGGCTAGTGCTTGAAAACTCAACAGTTGTAGTGGACTACTATTTTCCAGTTGAGGGCAGTGGTGACCAGGTTACCGTTGTAAAAATCTTAAATTCAACACCTGGTATATGGACAATAACCGTTCATGGAGATATTGTATTGGATGGAACTTATCACGCTTGGCTACCTCTTACTGGTTTTGTATCACCGGCAGTTGAGTTTTTGGAACCATCACCCTATTATACGGTTGTAGTTCCGTCAACTATGATAGGGTCTATTGCTTGCGGAGCGTACAACAGTGCTAATAATAGCTTGTATACCAGAAGCTCTTGGGGACCAACCCGAACAGGTTCAATAAGACCAGATTTGGTTGCACCGGGAGTAGATGTGGGTGGATACTATCCAAGCGGTTACGGCATAATGGATGGAACAAGTGCGGCAACAGCCATAGTTGCAGGGGCAAGTGTGCTTATGATGCAATGGGGTGTAGTACAAGGGAATGATGTTTCTTTAAGTACATACCAAATAAGGGCGTACTTAATAAGAGGATGCACCAGAAGTGAAAATATGGTATATCCCAACAATCAGTGGGGATATGGAATACTTGATTTAATGAATACCTTTAATTTAATGAGAGAAATTTAACTGCTTAATTACGCACTTTAAGTCTTTGCACTACAACCCGTCTATCAGTGGAGTATGCAGAGGGGGAAGGAGTATTCATGGTTGAAGATATTACAGTTGAGGACTTTATAAAATCTCAAACTACAGTAGATTTTATTTTGAGGCGAAGTGAATATCTTGACGTTTTTTTAGCGGAGCATCCTGAAATTGTTACAACAAAAACATTAGGTGGAAGGTATATCATTGGATACGTGGACAGAGCAAATGTTAACTACCTTTCGGAAGTGCTTGGCAGTAGCTTTGTAAGTTCGTTGTCAATAGTTTTAGGATTACTTGACAGATCTAGCCTTGAAGCAAGTGGTATTACACAAGTTCAGCAACAACCCTATTTTAGTGTTAGTATATAAGTATGGACACAGAAAGTTGAACATTCTATAATAAACATAAAGGAGTGTTCAATATGGCAAAAAATCAAAAATCCTACACCTTTGAATTCAAGCAACAGATTGTAGATCT
>JBFWMT010000013.1:0-45569 GCA_050251415.1 Anaerotignaceae bacterium
TTGGTTTATCTGCCCCAAACTCATGTTAAGGTCTGAAAAAATTCTATCCATAGATACCTTAAGCTGTGCTAAGTCACCAGGGTATACCATGTCCGATTCTGATGTTAAATCACCGTCTGCAAGACCAGCCAAGCGTCTGTCAGTTTCTTTAATAACAGCTGTAAGATTTTCTACAATTTCCCTTGTAGAATTTGCAAGTATCCCAACCTCATCTTTTGATGTTATGTCTGGCATTGGCGAATGTAAATCGCCCTCTGCCAAAAGCTCTAAACGTTGGGCACACTGCCCCATAGGCTTTGCAATACTGCGTGCAATAAATGCACCAAATATAAAGGATAGACCTAAAGATACCAAACCCAGTACCATATTTAAACCCAAAGATATTTGGCCAAGGGTTTTAAGTTTCTCAGTAATCTCTGCGCCTTTTGCTTTCTTAAGATTTAAAAGGTTTAAATATGTATCATATAAATCTTGATATGCAGGGTCTAGCTCGTCACGCATTCTTTGGCGTAAAACAGTACGCTGTGTAAGGGATGCTGTTTCTCCTGCAGTTACATATTCATCCTGTAACACATAGTATTGTGCAACTTTATCTTCAATCTGGTCATAGACGCTTTGTCCGTCTTCATTTAAAATGCTTGCTTTAGCCTCAGCGGCATATGTTTCATACTTAGGTCTTAATTCATTATAAAGCTGTTCCTTTGCCTCATTGCGCTTTACTTCGTCCTCATAATTTACAACATCGCGCACTGCACGGCGTGAATCCGCAATTACCACAAGTGCTGATGCAATACTACCCGTTGCAAAACCATAATTGTTCAACGCCATTTCTGCATCAGTATTTATTTTTTTTATTCCTATTGATGATACCACAGTTGCTACGTTGGAAATTATTGCAACAATTAAGAATGAAATAATAAGTTTCTTTCTGATTTTCATATTCTTTAACATGCCCAAACTCCTTTTTATGTAATTTTACATCAAATCTGTCCCTTTAACCCCTGTTCAACACACTTCTGTTTAAAATATATGTTGTGTATGTTGCTTTTTTCTTCCTCCTTTGTCATTGTGTTTATTAATGTCTTGTTTTCCTATAAAAACACTTCCATGCATAATTTTGCAATTGGCACAGTAGTCATTTTTAATACTTAAATAAATTATTTTTTGTGCATAACATGAACATTTTAGCATACTACGGGTTTCAGTTTACCACTAAATTCGACATATATCAAGAAATTTTTACCATAATAAGTGTATTTATTGTTGGTTATTCAACATAACCCATGCTACTGTTTTATAAATACAGTTACTTCATTTATACCAATAATATTGTTTATTCATTAGTCATGCATATTCAAATAAAAAAGGTAGAAAATCAATATTCAGTCTTAGCCAAATAATATTTTTCTACCTTATTAATAGCATATAAAATTCATTAAACTATATATCTTTTACTCCATTGTATAGCCTTCAAGACTTCCGTTTTGTTCCCAATAATCAAAACGGTTTGAAATCTCTTTGTAGGTGTCATTACAAATTGAAGGCAATTCCCCGCCCCATACTTCACTTGCCTGTGCAAAACCTTTTTCAACCGCACTGCGAAGAACAGAAATTTTTGATTCATCTCCGCCACAAAGACCAACTGCCATGTCCATAATACGTGTTGCCACCGCATTTACACCCCAGTCTCCGTCCTCTGAAATTGCTGCCTGCGCATCTTCCTGTGTTGTGGCCAGTTTGGGCAAATCCGTAAAAACATTTGTTGCACTGTTGCTATACTGCGCTTGTTTTCCCATCATTTGGCTAATAAGCTTATCAAAATTAGCCTGATGTTGTGCTCTAAGCTCTTCAACTTGGTCACTGCTAAGTCTTTTTGCGCTTTCAATATTTTCCTCTGTATCTTCACTTTTTACGAAAGTATCTGTAACAGTTGTTTTCGTTACAGCCTCAGTTCCTTCATTTTTTGCTGTTTTTGCCGCATCATAGCCGCTTACTGATGTATATGCACTTCCAACTCCCGACAACTCCATCTTTACCCCTCCTTAATACAAATCCGTTTCGCCTATATACCTATTATCGACAAAATCATATGATTATTAAGGCTTGTTTCATTTACCCTTTAGCCATTACTTATTTTATTTTTAAAATGATGCTCTTTGTCCAAAAACAATATTTATGTCCTCAACTATTCCCGCATCAAGCTGATTTTCTGCTACTAAATCCCGCAAAATGCCAATTGCCTGTTGATGCTCCATTCCATCTTTATAGGGCCTTTTCTCAATAAGCGCTTGATATATATCAAGGCATGCCATTAGTCTTTCGTTTTTACCAAGCTCGTCTGCTGTTTTACCAAATGGATATCCTGTACCATTAAGCTTTTCGTGGTGAAGTGATGCCCATGATGTAATTTCTTCAAACCCTTCAATGCGCCTAAGTATACTATAGGTTTGGTAGGCATGGGTTTGTATATGTTTATATTCTTGCGCAGTAAGTTTGTCTTTTTTCTCAAGTAACTCGTTACCCACAGCCAGCTTCCCAATATCGTGCAGTGCACCTGCCATATAAAGCTTTGTTCTAGTATCCTCATCGTAGCCGTAAAAGTTCCCCATTTTAGAAGCCTTTTCGGCAATTCCAATACAGTGATTATGGGTAAATTCCGATTTATAGTCAACAATAGTGGCAAAAAGCTGTGCAAAACTTATAACTTCTTCATTTGTATATTCATATTCAATTATAGGTATATTCTCACGCAGTGCACCGTCTATTTTATTATTCCCCATTTGCTTAATTGCTTCAAAATCGAAACAGTCAAAAAAAGCCTCTGTACATTCCTTATCAAACATCGTATCAGTGTTTTCATATAAAAACTTTTTAATTTCATTATACTTATTTTCACTTACGTCGCTTAAATCAAAATTAGCATCCAACTGGTCAGCCAAGTGGATAATACGGGCATACAGCGGGATATCTTCCCACATTTTTTTAAGCGGTCCTGTTCCATCAGCATTCTCGTGGTGATATAAAATAGCCCCTTCTACATTACCAAAAAACTTTACTTTCTCAATATTTTTTTCACCCATTATACAGTGTACTCTTAGATTTTTTATATCCCCTTCATCATGCTCTGTATATTCAGCCTGTATAAACTCAGTAAGTGCATTATCGTGCAATAAAGCGCAAGCTGCCAGGTCCAACAATTTGTTTGTGCTCATTTTCCATTTTTCACCTATTTTTACGCATATGTATGCCACTCGTTTAGAGTGATTCGTTGTAACACCAATTAACTCATGCTCTACACAATCTAATGCGTAAGATAGAGCAAATAATACTTCTGTAAAATTAAATTTCATGATGAACCTCCTTTTCACACAAAATATGACCTTGATTATTTTAACATGTTTAGATAAATTAGGCAAAAAAAATAAGACATAACAATCGATATTTAACTGGTCTGTTCTTATAAAAACCCACTTGGTGCAAGTTTCACAACCAAGTGGGTTTTATAATTACATTTTAATATTTATCATAGTGACTCTCTACACCAAAGTCATTACTCTCATGCGTTATTTCTTTTCTGTTTTCAGCCTCAATGTATTTAGAAGCGCTGCTATTTTTTTTAAGCCTGAACTTTGCAATAAGGTTGCTTAAATGCTGTGCTTGCCCTGATAATTCTTCACTTGTTGCGGCACTTTCCTCTGCTGTAGCCGAGGTTGTTTGTACAACCGTTGCAATCTGGTCCACTCCCTGGGTTACTTGCTCCAGTGCTAATGCCTCGTGCTGTGCTTTTTGTGATATTCGGCTTATTGCATCAATAATATCTTTTGTACCATCAACTACAGAGATTAATGATCCTGCAGTTGTTTGTGCAATTACAACGCCCTCTTCTACCGAGCTTAATGTACTTTCAATAAGTATAGTCGTATCCTTTGCGGCCTCTGCACTTTTTGAAGCTAAATTTCTAACCTCATCAGCAACTACAGCAAAGCCCTTGCCTGCCTCCCCTGCTCTTGCTGCTTCAACCGCCGCATTAAGGGCAAGTATGTTCGTTTGAAATGCAATATCCTCAATGGTTTTAACAATTTTACCAATTTCGTTGGATTTTGAGTTTATACTATCCATGGCCCCAAGCATCTGATTCATCTGTGTATTGCTTTTTTCAATTTCCGCTCCAACCTCGTCTGCTTTTTGGTTTGCCACTGCAGCACTTATTGCGCTATCCTTAACCTGCTGAGAAATTTCGGCTATAGCGGCTGATAATTCCTCTACCGAACTTGCCTGTTGGGTCGCTCCTTGGCTAAGTGCCTGTGCTCCGCACGCCACTTGTTCCGAACCAGAAGAAACCTGTTCTGCCACAGCCTGCATATCTTTAAACGTACTGTCAAGAGATGAAAGTATGTGGTTTAGCGCTTCTTTAATGGTTGTAAAGTCACCAATATATTCTCTTTCAATCGCTACATCCAGTCTGCCTGCGGAAATATCATCCAAAACGGATGATATTTCAATAATATATCCTGAAAGTACCTCCGCAGTTTGGTGGAATATAGAAGAAAGCTGACCAAGCTCATCTGTTGTTTTAACAGTGTTTTCTGATATATTAGTTAAATCACCAGCGCCCATTTTTTCAGCTAATTCCATAACAGGTGTTATAGGTGCCAATGCTTTTTTCAGTGCAAAAATACTGAATAATGTAAGAACAATTACTCCTATCGTGCCAACACTAACCATAGCAATAGTAATTTTATTTGCTTCCGCCAACGCTTCTGCTTTACTTACCGCAAACGAACTGCTCCACACAACATCTGTGCCATCTATTGTAATTGGTCTGTTCATAATAATTGCCATCTTATTGTTAGTAGCAGGTATTTTTTCTTCTACCAGCAAAGGCTGAGCTGTTGCAGCTGCTTCCAGCATTTTGCTTGTTGTTTCATCTGTTGCCTGCATAACTGTACCTATACTATCTGGATTAAATGTATCTGCAACCACAGTTCCACTGCTTGTTATTATATATGATTGTGTGCTATTATAACCGCCAGTGCTGTAGTTCAGTCCGCCTATTGAATCCATTAAAATATCACAGGATGCAATTCCAATAAAATTACCGCTGTCATCTAAAACAGGGTTGCTTAAAGTAATAAGCCACACTACTTTATCCTCAGTAAGTTGATACTCATATGGTTCTGTAATATGTGTAGCCATAAGCTGTTTTGGCACTGCATAATAATCTGCCGTCCCGTATTCCTCATAGTTGTTAAGCACCTCCATTGTTATGTCGCTCCCATTCGGGAAAGCATAATAGGATAATCCTTTTGTTGTATTTGCAAAATATTTATTAGGCTCAAAGGCCACATATGCCGAAAAAATTTTGTCGTCATCCAAAACATTTATTAATGCCTCCTGAATCATTTTTTCTGACATTTGCCTATCCATTCCTTTGTATCTGCCAACTTCTTTAGCTACCGATTTTGAAAATATGTTCATACTCTCAAGGTAAGTCTTAGCCTCCTGTGCATTTGCATCAGCTACATATGATACTTCCTTTTGAACCATGGTAGAAACAATATCTCTTGCTAATACACTTAACAATCCACACATTACAACAATGGCTAAAAAGATGATACCCGTATTAACCAGTGGTATTTTTACCGTAAGTTTGTCTTTCCATTTAATATTGTTTTTTGACATAAAAGCCGCTCCTTTTTTAATAAATTATTTCACTTCTAAACACACTTTATTTTAAAAAACCCCCCACTAAAGCTCCAAATTTGTGGGGGATTTTAAACCTTCTTTAGTTTTATGCTTTAAGTTTAAATCCGCCAACCAAATCCTTAAGCATCTGTGCCTGTCCAGAAAGTTCCTCGGCAGTTGCCGCACTTTCTTCTGCAGTTGCAGAATTTGTTTGAATAATTGATGCAACCTGGTCTACCCCAGATGTAACTTCGGCAATGGAAACTGCCTGCTCTTTGGAGGCATCAGCTATTTTCTTAATAAGGTCTGTAACGGTGCCAGTGCTGTTAACCACCGCCTGCATAGATTTTGCTGTTTCATCAGCTATTCTTGTTCCGTTATCAACTGCCTTTACAGTGTCTTCAATAAGCATTGTTGTGTTTTTTGCCGCCTCGGCAGATTTACTTGCAAGGTTTCTAACTTCATCTGCAACAACTGCAAAGCCCTTGCCTGCCTGTCCTGCCCTTGCGGCTTCAACAGCGGCATTCAGGGCAAGGATATTTGTCTGGAATGCAATATCTTCAATAGTTTTAATAATTTTGCCTATTTCTGTAGATTTTGAGCTTATTTCAGAAATAGCTCCCATCATATCATTCATTTTTGTGCTACTAATAGCCACCTCTGAACTTGTTTCATCTGAATAATCCTTTGCCTTTTGTGCATTGTCCGCATTCATTCTTACGTTTTCGGAAATTTGTGCAATGGTGCTGGCAAGTTCTTCAACTGCACTTGACTGCTCAATTGAACCCTGAGACAACGCCTGTGCACCAAGAGCAACTTGGTCTGAACCACTTGCAACCTGTTCCGCCGCCATATTAATCTGCCTTAAAGTAGCAGTTAATGTAGTAGATATATTCATAAGCGCATCTCTTATTTTTGAGAACTCACCCTCATATTTTTGTTTCAGTTCAAAATCCATATTTCCGTCTGCTATTTCATTAAGTACATCAGATATTTCGTTTATGTAAGAAATATAATCTTTAAGCCTTAACACCGTTTGCCTTATGGCATCAGAAACATGCCCTACCTCATCCATGGATTTTACAACAACATCTACATCAAGTTCGCCGTCTGCAATACGGTTTGCCGTCTGGGAAAGGTGCTTTAACGGCTTAACAATACCTATTGCAATAAGTGTTACCGCAACAATCGCAAAAATAACCTCAATAACAATGGTTGTTACAAGCTGTGATGCTATGCTTGTAATTGCACCATAGTATTCTCTGTCTGGCAAACCTGTAAGTACATGCCATCCTGTATTGCCAACTGCACTTACTGTACCGTGAATTTTTTTACCGTCAAGTGTATATTCAACTACATCTTGAACTTGACTATTGACAGCTGACACAGCCTCTGCCGAAACATTAGTTTCCGCCAATTTTTTCCCAGCGTAAGCGCTTTCCGGATGATAAACTGCCGTTCCGTCATCAGAGCATAATATAAAGAACCCTTCCTCACCAAGCGTAAACTCTGCAAATGTATTTGTAAGGTTATCCAGCAGTATATCTATACCTGCAAAACCAATGATCGCACCTGTTTTTTCGTCTTTCACATTTGCAACAATGCTAACAACGGTTTTTCCTGTGGTTAAATCCTCATATGGAGGCACAATCATTGTTTCGCCTTTTTCTTTTGCTGCGTACCATGGTCTTGATGTAATATCCCAGTTCACAGCTGAAGTGAATTTATCATTTTGCATAATCTGGCTTGTGTTATCGTCACCTACCCAAGTAAACATAATGTTTTCACTGTCGACCCCTGCCATATCAGTAAGTGCCTGCAAAATGTCTGAATACTCCTTGTTATCTTGAAATCTTTGTGCTTTATTATCTGTATTTTTCAAAAAATCATTTACTTTGCTGTTTGCTGCAAGCTGTTCTGCCATAACTATGTAACTACTAAAAAACTTGTCCGCTTCCACCGCGGCTTTCTGGGATGATTCCATTAGCTTATCATCTGTTAATGCTGTTACGGTATTTTTTACCCTACCCATTAAAAATATGCCCGATGCACTGAGTATTAAAACCACAGGCAGCAGTATGCCTGCCAGCATTTTAATTAAAATACTTTTACTTTTTTTACCAATTTCACCTTTTTTAAAATTCTTTTTAAACGAAAACTTTTTCATAGTATTCCCCCCAAGTTATTGCACAATTTCCAAAATAAAACCAATGTAAATTTAAAACTATTTTCGACAATTATAGCATAATTTTATTTTTTTGCATATTGGTTTTACCCAAATTTGGATTATCTAGCAAATGCAACAAAGGGTTTACATTTCAGTTTAAAAATATGCGCACCCTTAACAATTCCTAGGAAATTCCTAGTCTTTCAATCTTCACATTCTTTGTTTCAAATCTCTTACTCCCCGCAAAATGTGGAATTTCATAACCGTTCTTGCGCCATCGCCATCTCTATTTTTAATGTACTCCATAATTGTTCTGTGGTCTTCAATGGCCAGCTTATTTAACTCCTTATTTTCCCAAAACCTAGCTGTAGTTTGCCCGATTGCAATAAACAGCACTGGCATAAGCTTGTCAATAAAACTATTATGCACTGATTGGGCAATAGACATATGAAACTTACGCTCAAGTTCGCTTTTATCTTCACCCTTTAAAATGACCTCTTCAAGCTGTTTGCCATAGGTGCATATTCGCTTAATTTCGCTTTCGGTAGCACGGCTTGCCGCAAGATATGCCATTTCTGGCTCAAGCAACAGCCTTATTTCTACTAAATCCAAAACGTCCATGGGGTCAGCCATCATTGTTTCCATTTTTATTCCGCCGAAATTTTCCACATTTGGAGATACAAAGGTGCCATTACCTCTTTTTATCTCCAAGACACCTCTTTCAGCAAGCTGTTTTGCTGCCTCTCTAAATGTAGTTCGGCTTATATTAAGTTCTGTGGCAAATTCCTTTTCGTTGGGAAGTCTGTCTCCTGGAGCAAAGCGCTTTTCAACGGTTATCATATTAAATATTTCGTCTGCAATTCTTTCGGAAAGAACTTTATTTGCCATATTATACTCCTTGTTATACTAAAATAAATTTTTGCGTAAGATCATTTAAATCCTGAATCTCCTCATTTTTTTCATCCTTTTGAATATTCTCTGGCTCTGACTCATCCTCATTAGCAACAATTACATCCTTGCTTTGGTTTGTACTTTCGTTTGCACTTTGTATTGTATCTGTAATTGTGCCCATCATATTTTGATTTACACTGCTTATACTACACTTTAGGTCCGTTAGATTTTGCTTTTTAATTTCTGATGCATGTAAGCCATCCTTTTTAATTTCTTTACTCCAAGTATTTGCCTGATTCTCCATCTTAGTTTTAACATTGGCAAGTATTTTTATCTGCTCCATGCTTCCGCTTAACGTAAGCATATCTCTATTCTTTTTTTCTGTAATTTCCTGTTTTGTTGTTGCTTCATCAGGCTTTTGGGTATCTTCCTTGCCTGTAATTTCCTCCGCCTGTTTAGACATGGTTTGAGTAATTTCTTCGTCTATTAACTGCAATTGCTCCTCATATGCCTCAATCTGTGGCTTTATGTCTGCCAGTTCACCACCTTTTTCAAGTGTTTTGCCAATCAGTTCATTTTTCATGTCAGTAACATTTTGCTTTCGCTGCATAAGCGAATCAAGCATACTTGATGAATCTGAATTCCCACCGTTCTTAGTTTCACCGCTTTCCTTTTCTATTGATTTATTTTGTCCTGCACGAATAATATTTAAAAACCCATTTGATTGCAAAGAACTATTATTTACACGCATAGTTACACATCTCCAATTATTTTTATATTTACATAATATATCGGCAGATTCATTCATAATGTAACATTTTTTATAAGATTACTTATATATCCATCATTTAACAATTACAATTTTAATAATAAAAAAGCATATTCGCCAAGTATAAATACTCTTTGAATATGCCTATATTTCTTATTTTGCAAGCATCATTCTATCGTTAGCAAATTCGTCGCCACTTGCCATTTCAAACTTTTTAAGTAAATCACTTACCTCAAGTTTTGCCTTTTCTTCTCCTGCCACATCATAAATTATGTTTCCCTCGTGCATCATTATAAGCCTGTTGCCAAGCCTTATCGCATCCTTCATATTATGGGTTACCATAAGGGATGTAAGCTGAAATTCTTCTATAATACTTTTTGTAAGATTAAGAACATTATGTGCTGTTTTTGGGTCAAGTGCCGCTGTATGTTCATCCAAAAGCAATAAATCAGGCTTTTTAAGGGTTGCCATAAGCAATGTAAGTGCCTGCCTTTGTCCGCCAGAAAGCAGACCCACCTTAGATGTCATTCTAGTATCAAGACCAAGGCCAAGTATTTTAAGCTTTTCGGTAAAAAATACTTTTTCCTCTTTTGTTATGCCCCATTTTAGGCTTCTTTTTTCACCTCGTCGGTAAGCTAGGGCCATATTTTCTTGTATTTCCATCCCCGCCGCTGTTCCTCGCATAGGGTCTTGAAAAACACGACCAATATATTTTGCTCTTTTAAATTCAGGCTCTCTTGAAATATTGTTTCCATCAATAATTATTTCGCCCGCATCAATGGGATAAACGCCCGCCACCATGTTAAGCATAGTGGACTTTCCTGCACCGTTACCACCTATGATTGTAACAAACTCACCTGGGTTCAGATGAAGATTTATTCCACAAAGGGCTTTTTTTTCATTTATAGTACCCTTGTTAAAGGTTTTTTGCACATTAGAAAGCTTTAACATTATTCATTCCCCCCTTGCGAGTAAGCATTGTTGCTTTTAATTTTGTTTGCAATAACAGGTACGCCAAGTGCCAGTGCAACAATCACTGCTGATAAAAGTTTCATGTCGTTTGCATCCATTCCCATACGAAGAACCACCGCACGAATTACAAAATATACCACACAACCAACTACTGCCGATGTAAGCTTGCTTGCAAATGACCTAAAATGGCTCATAAGCACATTACCAATTACAATAGCCGCAAGGCCAATTACAATTGCACCTGTACCCATACCTATATCCGCATATTTTTGGCTTTGGCATACCAATGCTCCAGATAAGCCAACAAGACCATTGCTTACCATAAGGGCAAGCATCTTTGCGAACTTTGTGTTTACACCAAGGGCACGAATCATATCTATGTTATCCCCTGTTGCCCTAAGTGCACTGCCAATTTCCGTGCCAAAAAACCAGTACAGTGCCGCAATAATTATAACGGCAATAATAATCCCCATTATAAGAGATACCTGAGATTGCTTAAGGCCTGTCATAGCAACAAAATCAGTAAAAACATTGCTTACATTAAGTAATGGAATATTACTTTTACCAACAATACGCAAATTAACGGACCAAAGGCCTATTTGCGTTAATATCCCTGCTAAAATAGCTGGAATTTCAAACACATTGTGTAAAAAACCTGTAACCATACCAGCCATTGCCCCTGCAAAGGCCGCAATAAGCAGTGCCATCCACGGGTTTACTCCCTTATTCACAACCATTACGGCACAAACACAGCCACCAAGGGCAAAGCTTCCGTCAACCGTAAGGTCTGCTATATTTAAGATTTTATAAGTAATAAAAACACCAAGAACCATTATGCCCCATAATACGCCTTGTGAAACCGCACCTTGAATTGACAGTAAAAAAGCACTCATATTTTTTCTCCCCATAATATAACGCCAAAGAGGACGCTCTGTTTTTAGAGCATCCTCAAGTATTGACAACCAAATTTTAGAAATTATTTTATTGTTGATACATCAATGCCCAAAGTTTTAGCAACTTCTTCATTTACAGTTAAAGCACACTTTTCAGCAGATAAGTATCCGATAGGAGTTTCTGCTGGTGTCGCCTCACCTTTTAAAATTGCAACTGCCTGCTGACCTGCAAGATATCCAAGTTCATAATAATTTATACCATATGTGCAAAGTCCGCCATTATTAACCATGCCTTCTTCACCACAAATTACAGGTAAATTATTTTCATTTGCAACCATGCCAACCGTTGTCATCCCTGCTGCAATTGTGTTGTCAGTAGGTGCGTAAATACAATCCACATTACCTATCATGGACTCAACTACCTGCTGAATTTCGTTTGAGCTTGCAACAGTATAAACCTTGCTTTCAAGGCCTGCATTTTTACAAGCTTCTTCTGCCATCGCAGCCTGAATGTCTGAGTTAGACTCTGCTGTACAATAAAGAATGCCAACTGTTTTAGCTTTAGGCAATACCTTCTTTAATAAATCAATCTGCTCTTTAACAGGCGTTAAATCTGATGTTCCTGTTACGTTTGCCCCAGGTGCGTCGTTAGAAGCAACAAGCCCCGAACCCGCAGGGTCTGTAACTGCTGTAATAACAACTGGTATTTCGGTTGTTGCGCCAACAACTGCTTGTGCCGCTGGTGTTGCAATTGCCAAAATAAGGTCACTTCCGTTATTTACTAAAGATTCTGCAATTGTTTGGCAAGCAGACTGGTCGCCAGATGCATTCTGCTGGTCTGCCTCGTATTTAATTCCTGCATCCCCAAGGGCGGCAAAAAAGCCCTCGTTCGATGCATCAAGTGCATCATGCTGAACATACTGAATAACACCAATTTTATATGTAGTATCATCAGTTGCTGGTGCTTCTGCCTGACTTGTTGGAGAGCTTCCTGCACATCCTGCAAGTGCCCCTGCAAGTACAAGAGTCATAATAATTGAACATATTTTTTTCATTTTAATCATCCTCTTTTCAAAATGTTGCTTCAGTGCATAAAAGCGCCAAAACTTTAGCACATAAAAGCGTAAAAGTATTAATGTTGTAAGTTTACATCAGATGCCTCACTTTGTCAATATAACTTTTACATCATAAGCTTAAGAAAACGCTAATTAATTACATTTCTATAAATAATAAAACCGTCCCCATTTATAGTTACCAAAGGGACGGTTTAATATAAATTCTTTATGTAATTTAATAAACCCTTAAACGGTAAAATTGTAACCAGCTTCAAGTGCCTTTATATTCGCTTCCACCAATGCGGGCTTCATTTTTGCCTTAACAACCTCTCTTGCGTCGTCCAAGGTAACTATATGAAGAGTTTTAACAACTGCACCAAGGGCAACCATGTTCGCCGATTTTCCGGTTGCCACTTGGGTAGCAATTGCTGTAAAGGGAATTTCTACAATATTTATATCTTTTCTTGCTGATTTGCTTGTAATCATAGAACTGTTAACAATAAAAGTTCCATTTGGCTTCACCTTGTTTTCATAGTCCTTAAATGAGCCCTCATCCATAACCAAAATAGTATCCGCTAATGAAATTACAGGAGAACCCATTTCCTCAGATACAACTACCTGACAGCTGGCACGGCCGCCTCTTTTTTCCTGTCCATAGGCAGGTGAAAGTGTAACTGAAAGACCTTTTTTTGCCGCCGCAGTACAAACCATTTTACCCATAAGTATTGTACCCTGTCCGCCAATACCAGAAAATATCAATTCACTTTTCATATCATTCACCCTCCTTTGGTGCTTTAAATACGCCTAAAGGATATTGCTTAATCACAACATCGTCTATCCATTTAAGGGCTTCCACAGGCTTCATTTCCCATCCGGTAGGGCATGGAGAAACAACTTCCACAAAGCTTAACCCCTCCCCTGCCAACTGATAGTCAAATGCTTTTTTAATTGCAGCTTTTGTTTTTCTAACATTTGAAGGGTTTGTTACTGTAACTCTCTCACTATAGTGGCAACCTGGAATTCCTGCAATAATCTCTGCCATGTTAACAGGGTTTCCTGTGTACTCCACTCCACGTCCGTAAGGAGATGTGGTTGTTTTCTGACCCATTAGTGTTGTAGGCGCCATCTGTCCGCCTGTCATACCGTAAATTGCATTGTTTACAAATATAACAGTAAATTTTTCGCCCCTAATTGCGGAATGCATAATCTCACTCATACCTTCGGAAACCATATCCCCGTCTCCTTGGTATACAATTACAAGGTTGTCTGTCAAAGCCCTTTTAATACCCGTTCCTACTGCTGGTGCACGTCCGTGCAGTGCACAAATACTGTCTACCTTGTAGTATTTATCAGCGTAAACTGAACATCCAATAGGCCAAACAAAAATGGATTTTTCTTGAAGCTTATTTTCTTCTATAATTTCGCCAATTAATCTATTTATTATGCCGTGACCACAGCCACCGCAATATTTCATGTATTCATCTGTAAAGACCTCAGGTCTTTTATAAACTATGCTCATTTCTTCCACCTCCCAAGATTATCCTTTATAAAGCTCACACATTTTCTCACATAACTCAACAGGCGTTGGTGTTATGCCGCCAAGTCTGCCGTAAAATTGAACCGCGTTTTTATCTTTAACAGAAAGCTTCACATCTTCAACCATTTGCCCTGAACTAAGCTCAACCACAAAGAATTTTTTATTTTCAAGGTTTTCAAATGCTTTTTCAGGGAAAGGCCACAAAGTAATAGGTCTAATAAGTCCAACTTTAAGTCCTTTTTCTTCTGCAAGCTTCATCGCTGTCATGCAAACTCTTGAAAGAACACCGTAGGCAACCACAATAATATCTGCGCTCTCTACGTTCATTTCTTCCCATCTTTGCTCTGTTTCTTTAATTTCGTTGAATTTTTTCTGCAATTTAAGGTTAAAGGCTTCCCATTGCTCTGGGCCGTCACCACAGGTTGTAATATCATTGTGCGGTCTTCCCTTTGCTCCGTCTACCGCCCATGGCATTCTTTCTGGGCCGCTTGTTCTTTCAGGAAGCTCTACAGATTCCATCATTTTTGAAAGCATACCATCACTTGCAACTACCACTGGATTAAGGTACTTTTCCGCAAGCTCAAAAGATAGCGGTGCAAAATCTGCAAATTCCTGTACTGAATAAGGCGCAAGAACGATAGTTCTGTAATCACCGTGTCCGCCACCCTTTGTAAGCTGGAAGTAATCTCCCTGTGCGCCAAGAATTTCGCCGTCTGCGGGGCCCGGACGCATAACATCCACAATTACTGAAGGAAGACTTGCTGCTGCCATATAGCTCATAGCCTCACAGCCAAGGGAAAAACCAGGGCCACTGGTAGCTGTCATCCCTCTTTTCCCTGTTGCCGCAACACCTGCTATCATATTAAAGGCTGCAACCTCTGTTTCAGCTTGAATAAATGTAAGCCCCTCTGATGGAGCTTTTTTTGCGTAATACTCAGGCATTTCACTTGATGGTGTTATAGGATAACCAAAAAAGTATTTACAGCCTGAACGAATAGCAGCTTCTGCAAAGGCTTCATTTCCCTGCATAAAAACTTTATCACCCATTTTTCTTCTCCTCCTATACGTCTTTTTCAACTGTTATTGCACCCTCTGGGCACATAATTGCACAAATTCCACAAGCAATACAATTTGTTAAATCTGCCGCCTCCACTGCGTAATAACCCTTTTTATTTACACTGCCACTTTTTTTAAGAATCGTTTTTTTGGGACAGAAGTTCATACAATACTCACATTCCTTGCACATTTCACGGTCCACCGTAACACGGTTCATAGCCTTCACTCCTTTTTAACTTAACCCTAGTTATAATTTAAATATTCTAATATGTAGAACGCCTTTCTGTTTTTGCTCTTTTATTTTATATTCCATCCATCATATTGTCAATAATACTTTCAACACAATTTTAAGTAAAAACTCTTTACTTTTTTAGGCAAAATCTATATAATAGTACCTACATTCTAATATTTGGAACAATTACTATCAGAGAGGATGATAATTTATGGACAGCTTTGAGCATGTTCCTAAATACCCTGTACAAACATTAAGCAAGGCACTTGATATTTTAAATTATATTAAAGAAAATAACTCTACTGAGGGCACTAGCATAAGTGAAATAAGCAAGGCGCTTGACATGGGAAAAAGCGGAGTTCACCGCCTGCTGGATACCCTTATGGCCTATGGATATGTAGAAAAAACCAATGTAAATTCCACCGCCTACCGCCTTGGCTGGGGTCTTTTTGATGTTGGCAATGCCGTACCAAAACAGCACACCCTTAATAGCACAAGCTATATTCCTGCCGTTGAAAAACTATGTAATATGTTTTCAGAAACTGTTAATTTGGGTGTATTAAACAACCACGAAACTGTAATTATTTGCAAAATAGAGCCTAACATTAAGCTACGCACAAATACGCAGGTAGGCGAGCGAGAACCTCTTTATGCAACCGCCCTTGGTAAGCTTTTTATGTGCGACTTTTCTAAAGAGGAGCTTGCATGGTACTTTGAAAACACCGAAATCGAGCAGCTTGCCACAAATACAATAACAACCCTTGATGCAATGAAAAAAGAGCTTAGACTGATTAAAAACCAGAACTATGCCCTTGATAACGAAGAATATTTTGATGGAATGATTTGTTTTGCCATGCCCATTAAAGATTTTACAGGAAAAAATGTATCTGGAATAAGTATAAGTGGTCCCGCAAAACGAATGACCAAAGAAAAACTTAACAATATACATCTTTGCCTAACCCAAACTTGCCGAGAGCTTTCTGCCTTTTTGGGCTACAATGACTAAAAATTTAGACAAAAACCCTTGGGCGTTGCCCAAACCCACTTGCTTTTTGAAAAAAGCAAGACCAAAAACTTTTGTTAAAACCGCATATTCATGCGGTTTTAGATGGGTCAATGTGGTAATGGCAAAGAAGTGCCATCTGTCCGTAGGACAGCTTTGCAAAGCAAAGTACTGACAGGAAACCCTTATGGGTGTTTGAGGGCAAAGCCCTCATGGTTTTTACTTTTTTACAAAAAAGAGATACAGATATGGCTGTCTGTACCTCTTTTTTTATAGGGTGTTTTTAGTTTATTAATTTATTTTGTTGGATGTACTGCGTCTTTAAAAGATGGCTCCTGTGGGCCTCTCTGGCAATCCTTGCTGATGTAAAGGCTGCCTGTTGCTGTTGCACAAAGTACAGGGGGCACACAAGCTGTAGCCGCTGTTGAAGCAACGCCAGTCATGTCCATATCTGTTCTGTCGCACATGGTAGCTACTTTGTATGCCTCAAACCTACATGTGTAAGAGCAGTTGCCTACTTTTTCAATCCAGCCGTGGTATTCCATAAAATCGCCCACATATACAGGTGCTGTAAATACAACATCTTTGTAGCCAAGGAAAAGGCTAATGTCGCCGTCTACATAAACCATTAATTCTGTACCTACGTCGCCCCACATATCAACAATTCTTGCACCGTTCACAAGTCCGCCTACGTAATGTCCATCTGCGCCTTTCATCATTAAATGATGTACAACTTTTTTGCCTACCATATTAATTTCCCCCTTATTTATCAATATTTATTGTCAATTATTTTTTAACGTGTTCATGTACAAACGCTGGGTCTGTTTCGCCACGCTGTTCCTTTTTACCTATGTAAAGACTGCCTGTTGCTGTGCCGCAAAGGATTGGTGGCACACAAGCTGTAGCGGCTGTGCTTAAAAGTTCTTCTTCATTATGAAGTCTGTCGCACATAGTTGCTACCTTGTAAGCTTCAAATTTACAGGTATATGATGTATTGCCTACCTTCTCAATCCATCCATGGTATTCCATAAAATCGCCTACATAAACAGGTGCTGTGAAGTTAATTTCTTCGTAGCCTAGAAAAAGGCTAATGTCACCATCTACCCTTACCATTAATTCTGTTCCTACATCGCCCCAATAATGCACAATTCTTGCACCGTTCACAAGTCCGCCCACATAATGTCCATCGCTGCCCTTCATCATAACATGAAGTACTACTTTTTCTCCTACCATATCAAATTCCTCCTCAATGACATTTTGTTGTTCTGTTATTTAGAATAGCATTCTTTATTTTACGTGTTAATTATATTATTTAAAATTGCTCTTGTCAATGTACGTTTAAGCATAAAATTATACAAGTTACTTCATTATTTTTTGTTTAAACTCTATATAACGCAACCATCGTTCTGATATGTAGAATTAAACAAAGGGCTGTTTGGCTAAACCTTTGCAATTGGCCATCATTCTCTTTTCTTTAATCTCCATTGATAAATACCAAAAACTAAATTTGTTACTATCCATGTAAGTGGATAACTTAAAAATATCACTCTTGGGTCTTTAAAATAGGTTAATACAGTACAAATCCACACTATGCGTAGCCCGCACATACACAATAGCGTTATTACCATAGGCACAAAAACGATTCCCTTTCCACGCATAACTCCAATTTGCACCTGATTAATAGAATAGATAAAGTACAGAGGCAACTGATATTTTATTTCCGTTACACCAAATGCAATAGCCTCTGGGTCATCTGTAAACATACCCAAAATATGAGAGCCTAACACAATAAATATTAAACTCATTGCAACCGTAAGTCCTCCGCACATAATAAAACATTTTAGTCTTCCCTCTGCAATTCGCTGTGGCTTCTGCGCGCCATGGTTCTGCCCCGTAAATGAGGCAATTGCATTTACAAATGCACCTATCGGCATAAACATAAACCCATCAATTTTGTTAAAAGCAGCAAACCCTGCCATTGCTGATACACCAAACAGATTTACATTAGACTGCACAATTATGTTAGAAAAACTTACTAAAACAGACTGAAGCCCTGCCGGTATTCCAATTCTTATAATTTCAAAAAATGTAGTTTTGTCTGCCCCAAAATCTATAAACGCAAGACTGTAAGCCTTATCTGCCTTCATAAGCTTTCGTACCATAAGTATTGCCAGAACCACCTGTGTAAACACAGTTGCAATTGCTGCACCACCAACACCAGTTTTAAGAACAACCACAAACAGCATATCCAGCAACACATTACCAATCCCCGACCCAGCTAAAAAATACAGGGGCGTTTTGGAATCTCCCCAAGCAGTTAAAAGTCCACTGCCCATGTTATATATCATCATAGGTATCATGCCAAAAAAATAAATTTTACTATACAACACTGCCAAGTCCATTACCTCCTGGGGTGTATTCATCCATCTTAATAAAACTGGCGAAAAAAACACACCCAATATCGTAAGTAACAGACCAGATATAATGCTTATTGCTGCCGTTGTATGTACAACCTGCCGAAGCTTTTTATATTTGCCCATGCCAAATGCCGTTGCGGCGCAAACATTTGCCCCTGCTGAAATGCCAATAAAAAAAAGAGTTAATGCTGACACCAAAACCGAGCATGACCCTACTGCCGCCAAAGCAGTATTCCCCACAAACTTGCCAACAATAAGCACATCTGCGGTATTATAAAATTGTTGCAGCAGGTTAGATATAAGTAAAGGAACTGAAAATAGTATCAGCTGTTTCCAAATATCGCCCTGGGTCATATCTATTGCCCGTTCTTTTTTATCCATTATCTTTGCATCTAACATATTAAAAACCCCATTGTCTTTTATTTAAATATTGGTATTATATCATAAATTTGGCGGAGATTATGTGTAACGCAAATAAAATAAAAATCAAATTGCAAATTGATTTGTAAACAATGTTTTCGGAGCAAAAACCCCAGAAACCTAAGGCTTGGAGACTTTACTCGTTAAAATTGTACACTGTATCAAAAAAGCCGACAAAAAGTCGGCTTTTCTATATATCTTCTTTAATTATATAATTTATGCTTTAGCACTATAAGCAGACTCTTTTGCAAGTCTTACTTTTTCTCTTATTATCTCTGCTTCTTTTGCAACTTCAGGGTCATCTTCGTAGAACACATAGAAATTAGAGTCTACTTTGCCAATACCCATATAGCGTGCTTTGTAATCCTTCATAATTGCCCAGAATTTCTTTCTTAAAATAAATATAGCCAAAAGATTTGTAAATACAGGTATTACAAGGGTAATATCAACTATTGTCCAGAACAGGTCTGGTCCATTGCCTGTTAAAACAATCATGCTTACAATAATGATGTTTGGTAATGGGAAAACGCATTTGAATATTGTTATAATTTTATCCCTTAATATCGGTTTATATCTAAGTGCGTGATTAATAATTGCGCAGTAATATGTAAACCAACCTGTTGTGGTGGTAATACCAAAAAGGAATGCCATTACACCAATAAAAATTACGCCAGCCTGACCGTAAACACTTTGGTAAGCCGCAATTGTAAGTGTAGCGCCTGCAATGCCCGTTTCCCACTCACCTGTAACAAGCACTGCAAGTGCTGTAACCGAGCATACAATCAATGTATCAACAAAAACTTCAAATGAACCCCAAAGTCCCTGTCTCATAGGGTGAATTGTATCTGCCGAACCATGAATAAGTGGAGAAGATCCCTGACCAGCTTCGTTTGAGTTAATTGAACGTGAAAGACCTTTGCTTATTGCTACCTGTACACCTGCACCAGCAAAACCACCAACAGCTGCTGTTCCTGTAAAAGCGTCTGTGAAAATCATTCCAAATACACTAGGAACATTTTGAATATTAACAATAATAAGTCCTATGCCACCAAGTATAAATGCAACACACATAACAGGCACTGCTTTTGATGCAAACTTTGCGATACGAGGTGTTCCTTTCCATATAAGGTAAAACAAAATTACAGAATAAGCTAATGTAACTCCAATCATATCAAAGCCAAATGACATATTTAATACTTCTGAAATTGTATAAGCCTGGCTGCCACCAAGGAACTGTGCAACAAAGCCAATACCAAATGCAACCGCAAGTACACCACCAAACTTATGTCCCATTTCCTTCATAATACCTTTTTCCATAAAGTAAGTTGAACCGCCGAAATACTCGCCCTTTTCGTCTTTTGAACGATAGTAGCAACCTAATGTAGTTTCAACGCATTTAACCATCATGCCGAAAAATGCCCATAACCATAACCAAAAAACTGAACCAGGGCCGCCTACTGCAATCGCTGTTGCAACGCCTGCTATATTTCCACAGCCAACTGAACCGCCAATGGCTATACAAACTGCTTCGAATGGTGATATTTTACCTTCTTGCTTTGTGTTGGCTTCCTTACTAACCATACCTCCCATTGTATGCTTCATAATATGTCCAAAATGTCCTATGGTAAAAAATTTAGAGCCAATAGTAAAGTATGCTCCTACAAATAAAACAAAAAGTGTAAACGGTGTTCCCCATAAAAAACTGTCAATAGAATTTAATACATCCGCTAGCATAAACAATTCCTCCAATTCCATAATTAATCTTATAATTGCTTAAATAAAACGAGCTATGTAATTTTAATGCAATCATTAAATGACATATCCTTTATATCCCTGCTTACTAATTTTGTTATCAATAACATGGCAAGCAATACGCAGTGCATTGGCCTGTGCACCTTACTTACATCTACTACTATAAACCCTTTTGCAACTATAGAGTCAATAGTGATATAAATTTAATTTTTTAATCTTTAATTTTGTAATTTAAAACATATATATATCTTTACATATACTATTTTAACAAAATATACCTCAACAATAGGTCATTTTTAAATGTTTTTTATGCATTTTTACTATACATCTGGATTTCAATCGAACTCAGTACAAAAAAGGACGGCTTGAATATATTCAAACCGCCCTTTTTCTTTATTTTTTACTTTCCGTAAGCCTGTTCCAAAGCGTTTTCAAAATCTTTTATTAAGTCATCCGTATTTTCAATACCAACAGATATTCTTAAAAGCCCATCGGAAATCCCTATTGCCAATCTTTCTTCCTTGCTCATGTCACTGTGAGAACTCATAGGAGGATAAGCCATCGTTGTTCTGTAGCCACCAAGGGTCATTGCATAGTGGCAAAGCTTTAATGAGCGCATAAATTTGTTCATTTTTTCTCTGTCTTCCGGAAGCTCAATACTTAACATACCGCCAAAGTATTTTCCAAACTGCTCCACAGCAACTTCATGACTAGGATTGCTTTTAAGTGATGGGTGATTCACTTTAAGAACGTATTTTGATTTTTCAAGCGCTTCGGCAAGTGCTGCTGCATTTTCACTCTGTTTTTTAATACGAAGGTCAAGTGTTCTCATGCCTCTCATTGTAAGCCATGCTGAGAATGGGTCACTCTGTGTTCCAAGAAGAACCTGAAGATTATATATTTTTTTAATAAGCGCTGCTGAGCCTGTAATTGCACCGCAAACAGCGTCACTGTGTCCGTTTGCAAATTTTGTTAAGCTGTTTACAACAAGGTCTGCACCTAATTTTAAAGGCTTAACAAGAGCACCTGTCATAAATGTATTATCCACAATAACAATAGCATTGTTGGTATGTGCTAATTCTGAAATAGCTTTAATATTTGGAACTGCAATTAATGGATTTGAAACAGTTTCTGTGTAAAAAATAACGGTGTTTGGTTTAATATTCGCCTTAACCTCATCAATATTTGTAAAATCAACAAATGTGGTTTCAACGCCATATTTACCAAGTATGTTTGTAAAAATTTCAATTGATTCCCCATAAAGTGTTTTGTCTGAAAGAACGT
The DNA here is from genome assembly GCA_050251415.1 of Anaerotignaceae bacterium. Lineage (GTDB taxonomy): Bacteria > Bacillota > Clostridia > Lachnospirales > Anaerotignaceae > UBA8514. The sequence goes on from JBFWMT010000013.1 coordinate 22,134, forward strand.
GGTCCCCTGCTTTTGTATTCGCAATCACCGCTGAAGAAATTGCAGCCATGCCTGAAGAACAACCTATGGAATCTTCACCGCCCTCTACATAATTCATAAGCTCAATTAAAGCAGTTCTGTTTGGATTACGATTTCTGTTGTAACAAAAACCTTTTTCGTCATATCTTTTCTGCAAATCATCCAAATCTTCAACATTGTGTGCTGTTGACATATGAATTGGAAGTGCTTCCGGATTTGAAGTAGGCAACCTAAAATAAGCACCTGCCGTAAGTATGTTGGTTTCAAAATCTAATTGGTCATCGAATTCGCTAAACATTTTTAGTCCTCCTTATGTTTTAAAATAGTTTAGGCTAGCTGTAAGCATACATCTCTGCAACTAACACATCCTTAAGTTAGCATCTTCTTACTTTCCTATAGCATAAACCCTACTGTAGCTATACAGTCAATACCAATATACTAATTTAGTTTACACATTCTAAACTTTTTACTTTGTTTTGCTTTTACCATAATTAATACACTATGCACACATTAAACCAATACATAAGTGGTATATTTATACTAAATAGGTAGTTTCTGCCCTCAATGTATTTATTTTTAAAAATAATTCAAAAAACCATTGACTCTATTGCAACTGCACACACTACAATAAATTTTGTAGGTAACAACTTTCGTAAATAATATTAATACATATTACCCCAAAGGAGGACGTAAACATGGAAGACAAAAAATATTCAGAGGCATCGGAACTTTTGTACAAGGGCAGAAAAGTAAAAGGTATGGATTTTAACAAGCCTGAAGCTTTTCCACTTTTTGCAGTTACTGCATTTACAATGAACAGCTTAACAGAGGTAAAAGAGGCTTACAAATCAAAATATACTTATGTAAGAACATGCAACCCAAACCGTGACGCTTTAGCAGAGGTCGTTACTTTCCTTGAAGGCGGCGAAAAGAGCCTTATCTTCTCATCAGGCATGGGTGCAATTTCAACTACATTGTTCACTCTTCTTCAGCCTGGGGACCACATCATTTGTAACAGAAACATCTATGGTGAAACTTTTGATGTTATGGGCAAACTGATGAAAAAATTTGGTGTTGAAAGTGACCTTGTAGACTTTAATGATAACGAAAACATTAAAAAAGCACTTAAACCAAATACAAAGCTTATCTATTCAGAGGTTTGCGCAAACCCAACAATGAACCTTGTAGATATTCCTACAGTTGCTAAAATTGCGCATGAACATGGCGCACTACTTATGATTGACAACACCTTTACAACACCTATTGCCATTAAACCAATTAAAATGGGCGCAGATATTATTATCAACAGCTTAACAAAGTTTATGAACGGTCATAGCGATGCCATTGCAGGCTCCATTACAGCAACTGCTGAAATTATTGATGCAATCCATCCTGTAAGAATGCTTTGCGGTACACCAGGCGACCCTAATGCTGCATATGCAATGATGAAAAGCTTTGGTACAATGGACCTTCGTCTTAAAAAACAAATGGCAAATGCTGCTAAGCTTGCAAAAGCACTTGAAAATAACAAATATGTTTCAAAGGTTAACCATCCATCATTGGAAAGCTTCCCTCAGCACGAGCTTGCACTGAAGCTTTTCGGTTCAAACGAAACAATGAGCGGCATGATGAGTTTTATTATACCTGAGGATGAATCAAAATTTGATGAATTCATGTTAAGACTTCACTTTGCACACTATGCAACAACATTGGGCGGTCTTCGTACAACACTTGTGCACCCTGTTACATCTTCACACAGCCATATGCCAGATGAAGACAGACGTGCAATGGGTATTACACCTGGTCTTTTCAGACTTTCTGTAGGTATTGAAGATGTTGATGATTTAATTGCAGACTTTACTCAGGCTCTTGAAGTTTTTGGCGAATAATAGCTTAAATATTAATAATAAAACAGCGAGTATGCCCTATTGCAGGGCATACTTTTTGTGCTATAATAATTTACATGAGGTGAAATTAAAATGAAAATACTAATTGACGAAAAAATGAAGCAAAAATACCCTAATGTACGTCTTGGCTGTATTCGCTACACTGCGCAGGTAAAAGAAACCAATGCCCAACTGTGGGACGTTATAGATCATACCGTTTCACCAAGGCTGATTTCCGAAATGGAAACAATTAATGTAACGGAATTTAAAAATATTGCCACCTCCCGTGCCGCTTACAAAGCCTTTGGCAAAGACCCAGGGCGTTACCGTGTTTCCTCCGAGGCACTTTACCGAAGAATAAAACAAGGCAAGGGGTTATATAAAATAAACACTGTTGTGGACACAAACAATCTTATCTCCCTTGAAACAGGTTTTTCAGTAGGGTCTTACGATATTGAAAATATTGATGACACAATAACATTAAAAACTGGTCTTGACGGTGAAAGCTACAAGGGAATAGGCAAAGAAAGTGTAAATATAGAAAATTTACCTGTTCTTGTCGATAAAGACGGTGCTTTCGGAAGCCCTACCAGTGATTCAACACGAGCAATGATTACTGAAAATTCTAAAGAAATTTTAACAGTAATTTACGATTTTTCCACTGATTACGACCTTGAAGGCATACTGAAAAAATCCGCTGATTATTTTGCAAAATTTACATCCGCCACAAATATAGAAACATTTATAGTATAATTTTTATTGCCTGTCTGCTTTGTTTTGCATAGATTTTGTGGTATACTATTGGAAATATGTTTTTTAATGCTTTTAAGGGGTGATGAAATTGAAGGACTTATATTCAATAGGTGAAGTTGCAAGAATTATGGGCACATCTGTGCAAACGCTTAGATATTACAGTAGTATAGACTTACTTAATCCCAAATACATAAATCCCTCCAGTGGCTACAGATACTATTCTGTGGAACAATTGCATTTTATAGACAGAATAAAATACCTGCAAAAATTCGGCCTTAACCTTGATGAAATAAAGCAGATTATTGATAAAAATGATATCCCTCTACTGGTTTCTTTGCTAGATAAGCAAAAAGCTGTTTTTCTTGAGGAAATAAGCAAAATTGAAGATATTATAGACGGCATAGAATGGTATAAAAACTATTTTTCTTATGTAGACCCTACCAATGTTAACGGTAGCTGCTATAGCCTTCACTTTGATAAACGGTATATAGTTGCCGCTAAATGTATTGATGATGAGCCAAAGCAAGATTTTCATATAAGGCTTAACGAAATTAAAAGCAGCCATGATTTTAAAAATTTGTCATACATGCGTCAGTTTTCTTACGTATTAGACTACGACTTCCTTATTGAAGGTAATCTTAAACCCCTTTACCTTGGCATGTTTATTAAAAAAGACCCTTGCTTTAAATCCGAAAATATAATTGAAATTCCCGAAGGTGATTATCTTTGCTTTAAGGGAAGAATTTTAAGCGATGGATGGAATCCTTACTTTATTAAGCTTTTTTTTGCTGGTAAAGAAAAACCTGCCATCGTTTTAGCAAACGAATATGAAGATAATTTGTACGAATATTCCCGATGTGTATATGAAATACAAATTTTAATTCCTCAATAAAAAATCAGCTGATGCAAGTCTTAGCATCGGCTGATTTTTTTTATTTCTTAGTTTATATGTTAATTATTCTTATTATATTCCTCTAAATCAGCAATGGCTTTATACAGCTTATCTGCTGTAACTTCATAAGGTGCATTGTGTATGTCATCCACCTCAAGGCACTTATCTATTGCTGGTGATAATTCATCATACTTCACTTCTATATCTTCAAGCTTTGTTGGCAAACCTACCGCTTTATAAAAAGGATACAATTCATCAAGTTTGTCCATTTGACCATCATACATAAGCAACACTAACACGCCATAGCTTACAACCTCGCCGTGCAGATGATTTTTTTCTATCTGCGGAAGCACTGTCATTCCGTAAAATAAAGAATGTGCAATACTAGAGTTCAATGAAAATTCTATAAAACCTGAAACCATACCCGTTGTAATAATATTGCATAAGCAAATCTGCTGTAGTTCATAAGATGCTGTATGTGTTTTGCAATCAGCAAGAGCCTTTGCTCCATATTTTACTAATGGCTTGTAGCACATGCTTGCCATCTCTACCCCAAGGGCATTCCCATGGCTAAGTTCACGTCCACGCCCTGCAAGAGATGTTTCAAAATGCTTTGCCATGGTATCTCCAATGCCCGTCCACAAATAAACCTCTGGTGCATTGGCAATAATTTGAGTATTAATAAAAATATGTACAGCTGGCTTAATGGTTTCGTATGTATCACGCATTACCCCTGTTGGGTAATACATAATAGCCTCTGTAGATGCCGCCGCACAAGTCCCTGCAATTGTAGGGAAGGTGAAAACAGGTTTTTTAGAAATACATGATGAATACTTACATGTATCCAATGCCTTGCCGCCGCCAAAGGCAAAAATCATGTCTGCCTCTTTAAATTTAGGCTGGCTCATCACCATTTCAGCATTTTCATAGGAAGCTTCGCCACCATACCAAATATAATCTATAATTTCAAGGCCAGTGCCAGCAATTGCCTTTTCAAGTTCATCCTTCGCCGCCGCAAGGGCTCTTTTGCCACCTACTGCAACTGCTTTTTTACCATGTTTTAAACAAATTTCTGCCACATTATCATATACATTTGGTCCAACAGAGTAGCTTGGCAAATACTGACTGGAAAACCCTTTGTTTTCGTTATGTTCATTATGGTCCATATCCATTCTCCTTTTTTATTTAAATTCAATTACACCGGTACTCAGGAGAGGCGGGGGATGAGTTTTCCGGTGTAATTATTTCAATATAAACTTATGTAAAAGGCATTGCCTTATACTTTGCTGTTTCTTACTTCATTGATTTTCCTTCTGCTGCCATATCATCCATGTACATTCCCTTTATAATAAGGGCAAGTGTTTTCATATCTCCGCAAAGGATATCTTCCTGGTCATCACCAGGACGAATAATACCTTGTCTGTTTACCCAAATTGTTCTGTAGCCTAATTTGTTGCCAGGCATAACGTCATATTTAAAACCAAAGCCTGCATGCATCATTTCATCTACAGTTAAACCAAGTCTTTCTCTTGAAAGGGTAAAGCCATCTGTTAAAGGCTTGTAACAACCAGCCATTTCAGCTGTTACAACGTCGTCCGCTTCGATGCCTGTGTTTTCCATAACAGCTTTAATAATGTCATTGTCTGTATTTGTAAGGTATACAACTTTTGTATATTTTCTAAGCTCTTTAATAGCTTCTACAGAGTCTGGGAATGCTTTCCATTTAGCCATTGACTGTGAAAATTCTTCAGCGTCTTCTTCTGTAAAATCAAAACCGAATTCTCTGCAAGTAATTCCTAATGTATCACGTAATACCTGACGGTAAGGACGATATTTTTCCTGTATATAATCAAACTGAAGTTCTTCCCACTTTTGCTGAACTGTTTTAGGGTCTACACCAGTAATACCTTTTCTTTCCATAAATCCTTTAAAGAAGTTTTGGATTTCGCCCTCCCAATCAATAATTGTTCCGAATACGTCAAAAGTAATAGCCTTTGGTACTGACATTAAAAATCATCCTTTCTTATGGGTAATTTATTTTAATTTTTTAGTTGTTGTTTCTTACAAATTAATCTTATTGTGTGTAGCTACAATAGAGTCAACTGTTTTTTTACAAAATATTTTCGTTATCCCTTTTGTAGGCAGAGAAAAAGGTTTTTAAACAGGGAAAAAGCCATGCTTGGGAACATGGCTTTTAGGAAGGATGGTATTATGAATTTCTTTTTTTGGGGTTTTGTTGTATCTCGTTTACAAGTAATAATATACACTGCATTTGTTAATTACTTATGTAGAATTTTAAAACAATTTGTGAACAAATTCTTTATAGTTTCTTAAGAAAATAAATTCTACATATTTAATCCTGTTTTGATTTGCATTCCCTTACCCATGTAGCTGGTATTGCCTGCGGCAACGGATATTTAAGCCACAAAAAATACACAGGTATTGCTCCCCAAAGCAACATTATATGTCTTAAAATACTGGATGAACTTGGTCATGGCTCTTCCTCTGCCGCCCTTGATGCAATCCGCTGGATTGGAAAAAACAAGGATACCTACAACATTCGTGTTGTAAACCTTTCAATAGGAACAAACGATAAAACCATTGCTTCCCCACTTGTAAAAGAAGTAAATTCCTTATGGGAAAAAGGTGTTGTTGTGGTTGCGGCATCTGGTAATGACGAAAGAAACGGCATTGCTTCCCCAGGAATAAGTCAAAAGATTATAACTGTGGGCAGTATAGAAGAACAGGTTCATTTTCGTATAAAAAGCGGTAATATGATTTATTATAAGCCCGATGTCTTTGCCCCAGGGGAAAATATAATTTCTTGCAAAGCAGATGAATTTTCTTTTCAAGGGAAAAAACGCAGTGGCAAAAGTGTAATTGATAACTATTATGTGCGCATGAGTGGAACATCTATGGCCACCCCTATGGTAAGTGCTACCGCTGCACTGATTCTTCAGCATGCACCAAATCTTTCCCCAGACACCGTTAAACGCATTATCTGCAATGCCGCCAACAACAACCGCCCAGACGGCTTGCTTAATATTGAAAAAATATTTTACGGATAAAATTTTATTTTTGTAAAATAATAATTATGCCAATACATTTTAAGTTAAGAGGTTAATTATGAATAACAAAACTGAAATTTTTGATTTAATTACAAATCATTTAATTAAAGATACTACGCCGTCAACATTTTTGACTGAATTAAGTAAGCTGCCTATATTTTCTATTGAACCTTATGTTATGCTGCAAAAACTGCAATTCACTCCGCAATCCCCGGTGCACCACCCCGAGGGTAACGTATGGAATCATACCTTGCTTGTGGTAAATGAAGCAGCCAAACGCAGAACCCAAAGTAAAAATGAAAAAGTTTTTATGTGGGCAGCACTTTTGCACGATATTGGTAAGCCTGCTACAACAGCAACTCGCAAAGGGAAAATAACCTCATATAACCACGATGAAGTTGGAGCACAGCTTGCAATGCAGTTTCTTCACCAATTTACTGATGATGACAATTTTATTAATGAAGTTGCATTTCTTGTAAAATTTCATATGCAAATATTGTTTTTGCTTAAAAACCCTCGCTTTGCAAGCATAGAGAAAATGGCACAAACCTGCAATGCAGAAGAAGTTGCTCTTTTAGGCCTATGTGACCGCTTAGGCCGAAAAGGTGCAAATATAGCTGAAGAGGAAAAAAACATTAAGACTTTTATTGAAAAGTGCAAAGTGTATAGTTAAAAGGAGGAATACTAATGGCTAAAGCAGGAATGCGAAGACCCGACCCAGAAGACCCCCACGGTACTGAAAGTAACCATAAAACTAAAATTCCTAAAAATGATGTTGACCCTGTACCCGAAATACAAGGCAAGGCAAAAAGCGGAAAAACCAAAGCTAACCCAATACGCTGAATGTTTTTATTGAAATAAGTACACCAAAAAAAGTCTTCCTAATAGCATAACTGCCATAGGAAGACTTCTTTGTTAATTGAACTTGCAATTATTCCTTTGATTTAAGCCTATTTGTTTGAGATGTTAATACTACCACCAGAATCAAGGCTTGTTGACAATTCGGTGTCCGGGTACTCAACGGACACACTGTAACTGCCATCATCGTACTCTACCATCGTAAGGGTAGCCCCCTTTTTAATTTCATTCAGATTGCTCTGGTAATCTCGCTGGTCAAGTTCCATTGAGGCTTTGGAATACTCCCCCTTGTCTACTAATTTTTGCGTTTCTGCAAGCTCTTGTTTCATCCAACTCTCATAGTTTTCAAACGTCATAACCTAACTTATCCCTATTCCATTTTCACTGTTTTCAACAATTTCAAATGAATCGCCTTCTTCCGCATCAATGGGCACATCACTTTCTGTTTCATCGTCGTCCCACAAGGAATCAAGATACTGTTTTGCTTTGTCAGGATCGGCAAGCGCCTTATCAATTGGTAGCTCAAAAACTACGCTTGCCCCATCGTAATCTGGATTGGCGTTTAGCTCTCCAATTTGTTCGTCATAGATAAAGGCTGCTGAATCAAAGAACGAACCAGTATTGATACCAAGATACACGCCTTTGTCGGCAAACATGGTGACCTCATCACACTCAACCATGCGGTACATAATGCCATCCACTACCGTTTCCGAATAGCCGCCGTTCATGGTATGGGCGTTGACCTGCCATGGTTTCAATCCCTTAACGTAAGGAGACACATAAAACGACTGGTTCCCGTAGTCTTCATCCTTGTTTGTTGGCATTGGTTCACCATCTGTTTTTGCAATGGCCACCACAGCGTATGTTCGGTCACCAAGAACATCCTCATTTTTGTAAGTTGGGTGGTCTGTAATATCCTTGCCTGACATAATTGCAAGCAACGTAAACGTATAGTCACCAGAAGTGCAGGACTCATTAATGTTGACGGCCGTTTCACCGTCAAAAGCTGTACTCAATTTTTCATCTCCAAGTTTCTTGGCAACATCGCTTGGTTTTAGGAAAACCCATGCAGCAAATGCCGTTGTTGTGATGAGTAAAAGCGACATAACCGCAACCGCAACGGCGCTGAAAGAACGTTTAATAGTTGACTTTTTCAAAACAGATTCCTCCCTAATACACTGATATTTTACTTTTTGAATTAGCTCTGAAGGTGGTGCTTCATAACTGCTTAAAGCTTTTTTTAACAAAAAATCCACATCAAATTCCTCGTTTTTCATAATGAATAGCCACCAATCCTTTCTCAACAAGTTTTCGTGCTTTAAATAATCTGCTTTTCACCGTACCAGCGGGCAGCTTTAGCGTCGCAGATATATCCTGCACACTCATTTCTACGGTATAGTACAGGATTGTCGGGATTTTGAATTTATTTGGTAAATCTTCAATCAATTTTCTAACAATGCGGATTTCTTCCTGCTCCATTAAGTTATCTTCCACGCTGACTCCGCTTGAGACAATTTCATCCAATGGCTCTACTGGAGCCAACCGTCTTCGGCGAGCATACTTCCGTTTCCAACTTTTCCAGATATAGAGGGAAATAGAAAACAGAAACCCTTTCGGGTTGTCCGAAATGGATATTTTTGATTGCTGTTCAAATGCTTTTGAAAAAGTTTCTTGAAATAAATCGTCTGCATCCTCTTTGGAATAGGTAAGGCTTCGGCAAAACTTGTAAACCGAATTGCTATACTCTTCTACCAAATCTGCAAACATGTATTGCTGTATTGACTCATTGATTTTTATTGTGCGCACACTTTCCAATTTGTTCCTCCTTTCAAAATCCCATACAACTGTAAATAGTCACGAGATTCCAAACGGTTCATATTTTAACAGATATATTTTTATTTATCGACATTGGTAATATAATTGCATAAACAACACAATGATATATGAGTATATTACACTTGTACCAACGAAAAACCAATAACAACAAAAGACCACTCCTACTGCTGTAAAACACGCAAGAGTGGTCTTTTCTTCATATATAAATTATTTGGCTCTCATATGGCTTCTTAATTCAGCCCCAACGCTTTCGGATAAATGCTCTTTTTGAATTCTTCTCATAGAGCTAAAGTTCGGGCGATTCGCCTGATTTTCTAAAATCCAATTTCTTGCAAAAGTACCCTCTTGAATATCTGTAAGTATGCCCTTCATTGCTTTTCTTGTTTCATCTGTAATTACTTTAGGGCCTGCGGTGTAATCTCCATATTCAGCTGTATCGCTGATGGAGTAACGCATAAAGGAAAGTCCTTCTTTAACAACAAGGTCAATAATCAGTTTCATTTCATGTATACACTCAAAGTATGCACTTTCTGGTTGATATCCTGCCTCTACAAGGGTGTCAAAGCCAGCTTTCATCAGTGCGGCAACACCGCCACAAAGTACAGCTTGTTCACCAAAAAGGTCTGTTTCTGTTTCTTCTCTAAAAGTAGTTTCCAAAACGCCTGCACGTGTTGCACCAATAGCGTCTGCATAGGAAAGTGCTGTTTCTTTTGCTGTACCTGAAGCATCTTGATATACTGCAATAAGGGAAGGAACGCCAAAGCCTTCTTCATACTGGCTTCTTACAGTGTGTCCTGGGCCTTTTGGTGCAATCATAATTACGTCTACATCTGCTGGAGGAACAATTTGACCATAGTGAATATTAAAACCATGAGCAAATGCAAGGGTTGAGCCTTTTTTAAGGTTTGGTGCAATTTCAGAAGCATAAAGCTTTGCCTGAATTTCATCATTTACAAGAATCATTGTAATGTCTGCATTTTTAACTGCATCCGCTGTATTCATAACCTTTAACCCAGCCGCTTCGGCCTTAGCTTTGCTTTTTGAGCCTTCATATAAACCGATGGTTACATCAACACCGCTGTCTTTCAGGTTTTGTGCATGTGCGTGACCCTGTGAGCCGTAGCCAATGATAGATACCTTTTTACCTGTAATAAGTTCTTTTATTGCGTCCTCTGTGTAATACATTTTAGCCATTGTTTTCAATCTCCTTTAAATTATATTTTTAATTTTTTAAGTAATATATATTTAACAAGCCATTAAATCGGCCTCTTTAATATCATAAAGTTTAGTTAACTGTCTAAGCATTTGTTCTCCCTTACTGCACTCTCCAACAGCCGTAATATCCATTTTTACTACGTCGGGCGAGTTGGTTTCATCAAACACAAATGACTTAATTTTAAATCCTCTTTTATGGAAAACCGAAGTGATTCTTATAAGTAAATCCTCGGCATTGTTTGCTACTACTGCTATTTTAATGTTATCCATTCTCTACCCCTCTTTTCATGTATGGAACACTGATTAATTAAATCAACGTCTATCTAGTAATAATGTTGTTTATAGAGCCGTTTGGCGGCATCATTGGTATTGCGTACTCCTCTGGCGATATAGTACAGTCTACTATTACAGGTCCTGTGGCATCCATTGCTTTTTCCATTGCTATTTCCAAATCCTCCATATTGTCTGCCCTGTATCCTGTTGCACCAAAGGCATCTGCCAGTTTTACAAAATCTGTTTTGTACCCTAAATCTATAGAATAGTAATTTTTATCACAAAAGAATGTTTGCAACTGTTTAATCATTCCTAACTTTCCGTTGTTTAAAATAACCACTATGATAGGAAGATTATTTCTTACTGCCGTTGTAACTTCGTTCATGTTCATGCAAAAGCTTCCGTCCCCTGTAATAAGCAAGGTTTTTTTCTTTGTTGCAACTGCCGCACCAATGGCGGCCCCCATGCCAAATCCCATTGTGCCAAAACCGCCTGATGTTAAGAAGGTGCGGGGCTTAGCGAAACTGTAATACTTTGCTGTCCACATTTGGTGCTGACCTACATCTGTTGCCACTACTGTTTGGCTGGAAAGAATTTTGTTTATGGTTTCGATAATCTCTTTTGGTCTGAAAAGTTTTTTGTCTGCTGGTTTTTCACCGTGAATTTCCTTTATACTTTCAACCTCTTCACTCCATTTGCCATTATGTTTTTGGTTGATATTCTCTGCTAAATATTGAAGTGAAGTTTTTAAATTTCCTGTAACCTCGGTATCCGCTTTCAAAATTTTGCCTTGTTCCGAAATGTCTATATCCATGTGAATGATTTTTGCTTTTTGGGCAAACTTTTCCTTGTTTCCAGTGCCTCTGTCTGCAAAACGTACGCCTGTGGCGATTACCAAATCTGCCTGTGCCATAACTCTTGATGCATCTTGCCTGCCATACATTCCTGCCATGCCAAGGTATTTAGGATGTTTAGCATTCATTGCCGAAAGCCCCATCATGCTGAAAATTACATAAGCATCGCACTTTTGTGCCAACTCATTAATTTCTTTTGCACTATCACTATTTATAACTCCGCCACCACAATATATTACTGGGCGTTTAGCTTCATTTATCATTTCAATCGCTTTGTTCAGTTGTTCCATCTGTGGTTGGTCATTTTCATCTTTTTCCTGTTTGGGTTGCTGCTTAAAGGTGCAAAGTGCCATTTGAACATCCTGTGGAATATCAATAAGCACAGGCCCAGGTCTTCCACTTTTTGCTATTTTAAAGGCATCCCGAATGGTATCTGCCAGTTTTTCAACATCTCTAACAAAAAAGCTGTGTTTTGTTACGGCAACTGTAAGGCTCATTGCATCTATTTCTTGAAAGCTGTCTGTTCCGCTAAGCCTTAACGGTACATTGCCTGTTATTGCTACCATTGGTATAGAGTCGGCAAAGGCTGTTGCAAGGCCTGTAACAAGGTTTGTTGCCCCTGGGCCGCTGGTTGCAATTACAACTCCAATCTCTCCGCTTGCCCTTGAATATCCATCCGCCGCATGTGAGGCTCCCTGTTCATGGGCAGTTAATATATGTTTAATTGTATTTTGATTTTTAAAAAGTTCATCGTAAATACGAAGGACGTGACCACCTGGGTAACCGAAAACCGTATCTACATTTTGCTCTTTTAAAACTTCTATAATTATTTGACTGCCTGTTAACAACATGGTAATTCCTCCGTTTAAACTATTTTTGAAAATAATAAAGGGCTGTACAGTTATTCACTGTACAGCCCCAAAACGCTACTTAGATAAAATATCTCACCATAGCCTGATTGCCATATTATTCAGCGAATACCTTTTTTGTGTAACACAAAGGACCTCATTTAGTAGAATGAGGCTGACGAGGACGAGGACGCTGTTTAATTTTGAAATTTTATTTAATAAGTTTAACATTGTTCTTTCCTCCTTAGCTGAATTATGGAAACATTGATTGAATGTAATCAGCGTTCCTTGGTGAAATAAGTTTCAAAAATGATTGTTGTTAGTTTAGTCTTATATTGTTTGAAAGTCAATACAATTTTAAAAACTTTATTTCATTTGTGAATTGTATCTAACTAAGTACAATTTCTGTCCTAATTATTAGGGCAGATTAGCGCTTTAGTTGTACAGTTGTCAGACCAATTATGTGTTTTTCTTTGTTTTAAAGGTATAATTACTGGTATTTGTATTACCTTTATGTATTAGAGGAATATTGTTGAAATTTCAATACAATTTATTCCAGTAAACTAAAAACGGAATAACTTATGTATTTTTTTCAGTGCAAAAAAGTCCTTGGTAAATTTTCTACCAAGGACTTTTATAAAAATCTAATGTGTAAGAGGTACTACTGTTTCGTTAAAAAAGGTTCTTGCCTTTTCAGGCGTAACGCTATAAACCGTGTCGTTCACTGTAACACTAACGCCAGCCTGACAATTTTTAACACAGAAGGCGGCTTTAATTTCTATTTTATCATGCAGTTGTTCTTCTTCAATCATCTGCTGAAATGCTTGAAGTACATTGTATGAACCCCTAACGTGACATGAACTTCCAACACAAACCTTTAATTCTATCATTATTTAGTCCTCCTTCTTTGCCGTGTAATGCACATGCAAAAGTTCATGCACACGTCCACGAAGCAGACCATTATAAAGTGACATCATCAGTGGATTTTCCTCGCTGCGTTTAATGTTGCAAAGCTTGTCGGCCGTATATAAGCCTTTTCCTCTTATTTCCTTGCCGCTTTCTTTTACATAGGGCTGTCCTGCACCACTTACACAGCCACCTGGGCATGCCATAACCTCAACAAAGTCATAATGCTCCCCAGCTTTAATTCTTTCAATAATTTCAGATGCATTTTTAAGTCCGCTTACTACAGCAATCTTAACTTCACGGTCGCCATAGCTAACTGTTGCCTCCTTAACACCTTCCATACCTCTAACCCCTTGTAGCGCCAATGTACGAAGCATTCCAGAGGATTTATCGGAAGTAATACGTCTAAGAACTGCCTCAGTCACACCGCCTGTAACGCCAAAAATAACACCGGCACCACTGATTGTACCAAAAGGCATATCCACTGCTTCTGGCTCAAGCTGGCTAAATACAATGCCTGATTCCTTAATCATTTTAATAAGCTCCTGTGTTGTTAAAACATAGTCTACACGAGGAACACCATCTACCTTAAACTCCTCCCTTGCGGCCTCAAACTTCTTCGCAGTACAAGGCATAACCGCCACATGCACAATTCGTCTGCTAGAGGTTGAATATTCCTCTTTAATTACAGAGGCAAACATCTGCATAGGGGAACGACAAGTAGATATATTACCCACAAACTCAGGGTAGTGTTTTTCTGCAAAGCTAACCCATGCAGGGCAGCATGAGGTAAATAAAGGCATGTCGCTTCCGCTTTCAAGGTGCTTTATAAACTCATTTGTTTCCTCCAAAACTGTAAGGTCGGCACTGGTAGAGGTATCAAACACTTCATCGAAGCCCATGCGTCTTAAAGCCGTAACCATGTGCCCCATGGCATTTTCGCCTTCTTTAAGACCAAGCTCTTTGCCAATGGCAACACGAACCGCTGGTGCAATTTGAACTATCACCTTTGTGCCTTTGTCATCCAGTTCTTTCCAAACCTTTGCTGTATCATCACGCACAACAATAGCGCCCGTTGGACAAACAGCGGCACATTGACCACATCCAACACAGTTACTTTCAGCAATAGGAATATCAAAAGCGGTGCTTATTTTCATATTTGAACCACGGTGAGCAAAATCGATTGCCCCAACATTTTGAACCTCTCCGCATACACGCACACAGTCACCGCAAAGAATGCACTTATTCTGGTCACGCTCTATGCAAAGGGATGAGGTTTCTAATTTGGGTTCTGCCGCAGTGTTTGGGAATCGCACTCTGTCAATATTAAAACTCATAGCCAGTTCCTGCAACTTACACTGACCGTTATTGGAGCAGGTTGTGCAGTCACGGCAGTGGTTGGCAAGGAGCAGTTCCAATATCATTTTTCTATATTTTCTAAGGCGAGCTGTATTTGTGAAAATAACCATACCGTCCTTAGGCGGTGTTGAACAGGACGCTTCTATGCCGCCACGGTCAGTTTCCACCATACACATACGGCATGCACCGTAAATAGATAAATCCGAATGGTAGCAGAAGGTAGGCAGTTTAATGCCTATTTTTCTAATAAGCTCAAGAAGGTTCTTTTCGCCATTAATCTCCACCGGAATGTTGTCAATTGTCATAAATTTTCTTTTTTCCATGGAATTACACCTCCTCTATGGCTTTAAACGGACATGCACCTAAACATGCACCACACTTAATACATTTCTCTTTATCAATAACAAAAGGTTCTTTCACCTTGCCACTGATTGCGCCCACAGGACAAACCTTAGCACACTTTGAACATCCCTTACACATTTCTGGATTAATAAAAATGGTTTTCAATTTTTGGCAGTTGCCAGTTGGGCAATGCTTGTCAAAAATATGTGCCTCATACTCCTCGCGGAAGCTTTCTATTGTGCTTACAACTGGTGATGGTGCTGTTTTCCCAAGTCCGCAAAGTGCTGTAGAGCTTATGGTGTCTGCCAATTCAAGCAAAAGGTCAATATCGCCCTCTCTGCCCTCGCCTGAAACAATTCTTTCCAATATCTCAAGCATTCTTTTTGTGCCCTCACGGCATGGAACGCATTTGCCACAGCTTTCGTTTTGTGTAAAGTTCATAAAGAAACGTGCAACCTCAACCATACAGGTGTTGCTGTCCATTACTACCAAACCACCAGAGCCAATCATTGCCCCTGCTTTTTTAAGGGAGTCAAAGTCCAAAGGAAGGTCTAAATGTTCCTTTGTAAGGCAACCGCCAGATGGCCCGCCAATTTGCACTGCTTTAAAATCCGCACCGTCACGTATACCGCCGCCAATGTCAAATATAACTTTTCTTAAAGTTGTACCCATAGGTACTTCAATTAACCCTGTATTTTCTATATTGCCTGTAAGTGCAAATGCCTTTGTTCCTGGGCTTTTTTCTGGGCCTATGCCCTTATACCAGTCTGCGCCATTATTAATTATAAGTGGAACATTTGCAAAGGTTTCTACATTGTTCAGCACTGTTGGCTTGTCAAAAAGACCATGCTCTACCGTACGTGGCGGTTTTACACGAGGCATACCTCGCTTGCCTTCAATTGAGGCAGTGAGTGCCGAGCCTTCACCGCAAACAAATGCACCTGCACCACGGTTTATGTGTACATTAAAATTAAAGCCTGTCCCTAAAATATTTCCCCCAAGTAAACCAAATTCCGTTGCCTGCTGAATGGCATTTTTAAGACGTGCAATTGCCAAGGGATATTCTGCACGCACATAAATATAGCCATTTTCAGCACCACATGCAAGTCCTGCAATCATCATACCCTCAAGCATTCGGTGTGGGTCGCCCTCCATAATACTTCTGTCCATAAACGCACCTGGGTCACCCTCGTCGCCGTTACAAACAATGTATTTTTCAGGTTCTTTCTGTGCTCTTACCTGTTTCCACTTCTGCCCGGCTGGAAAACCGCCGCCTCCACGTCCACGAAGATTCGACTGGGAAATTTCCGTTACAATGTCTTCCCCTGTAAGTTCAAACAAAGCTTTTTCTAATGCTGCATAACCACCCATGCCAAGGTATTCTAAAATGGAGTCTGCGTCAATTTGTCCACAATGTTCCAGCACAAGCCTTTTTTGCTGTTTGTAAAAAGGTATTTCCTCTTGTTCCTTGTAAACCACTCCATCTTTTTTGTAAGCAAGGCGTTCAATATGTTCCCCATTTTTTATGGTCTTTTCAATGATATCTTCGCAATCCTCAAGCTGAACCTTTGTGTAAAGATACCCCGATGGCTCAATACGTACAAGTGGACCCATTTCGCAAAATCCGTGACATCCGCTTTTTTTCATGCCTACCGACTCTTCATGTTGCTCATGTTGAAGCTCTACTGAACAGGCAATTCCCTGTTCTTTCATAAGAAGAGAAAGCTTGTCAAAAATTTCTAAAGACCCACTGGCAACACAGCCTGTACCAGCACAAACAAGTATCTTTGTTTTCTGTAAATCCAAAGCCGCCTTTGCGTCAGTGCGGGTGGACTTTAATTCTTCTCTGTTTTTTAACATCATAATTAGTCCTCCCCCCTAAGTTTTGCCAGAAGCTCACTTGCTTTGTCGGGTGTCATTGCTGGGTACACTTTATCGTTAACAGTTAAAACTGGTGCAAGACCGCATGCCCCAAGGCAAGATACTGTTTCAACTGTAAAAAGCATGTCATCTGTTGTTACCTTGCCCACACTAAGGCTAAGGTCACTTCTCAGTCTTTCCAGTATGGGTATAGATTTTCTTACATGGCACGCTGTTCCATCACAAACCTTAATAACAAATTTCCCCTTAGGTTCAAGTGAAAAATTCTCATAAAATGTAGCAACACTGTAAATTTGCGCTTCACTTATACCTATTTTTTTTGCCAGATAAGGGAAAACCTCTCTTGGTAAATACCTGTAATGCTCCTGTATATACTGAAGCACTGCAATTACGCTTTTGGGCTGGCATCCAAACTCTTCCATTGCGCTGTCCACAACCGTAAAATCAAATGTTTTACTCATAAACTACCTCCTAAAATATCTTAACCCCATTCGCCTTGTACCTATCATCACAAATGTTTACACCCTCGGCAACACTAGATTTTTTATTTAAAATTTTGTTAAAAAACTGTAAAATTCGTATGAAAATTCCGTCTATAATTTTACTCGAAATTATTATACATTACAATAGTATTCTACACATTTATATTACTAGCTAATAAATTCTTTATATTTACATAAAAGTTCAGTGTTTTTTCCCTCCAAACTATATAAAATTACTATTTTTTTAAAAAATAAAAAATTCTTTCCTATAATTTTAACAGTACAGGTATTTTGCACACATTGACAACCTAGTAACAATTTTATGGATAAATCTTCATTACTTTTAATATAATGTTATAAATACCATTTGGAGGTTTAATATGGGCGAAAAAGACCGTATTTACGAGCTTACAAAACAGCTTACAAACACCAACCCAATAGATGAGGATATATACAATGTGATAGACACACTAAAGAATAATTTCCATAAAAACTACGTGCGCAAGCTATATTTGGCAGCAGAAGGCGAAGAGGACAAGGTAAAGAAAAAACCGCCCAGAGAGGTTGTGCTTTTACGTGCATTAAAGGGATTTTCGTCGCCGTCTGCACTACCGCAAATAGACCAGGCAATAGAAATGCTTACGCTTTTGCGCACAGCTGAAAATATACAAGGCTCATTGGGGCAACTTTCCAATGCTAAAAAAAGTATTGAAATGCAAAGCAATGGCGAAGAAATCAGCGGTGAAGAACCTGTCGAAGAAATAGATCCCGCCAGCGCAAAACTTACTGGTGTATTGCTTACATTGGCTCTCCTTGGAAAATTGTAATAATTAAGGGTGTAGACAAAGTCTACACCCTTAAAATCAAATCTCAAAACCTTGGGCATTGCCCAAACCCACTTGCTTTTTGAAAAAAGCAAGATCAAAAACTCTAATAAAACCGCATATACATGCGGTTTTGATGGGTTAAGGGTGAAACCCTTATGGGTGTTTGAGGGCAAAGCCATCAAGGTTTTGACTTTGTCTACACTATAGTTATAAAATTGCTTTTTACTGCTGTATCGCCTGAATTAAATCTGGTATAAGCTGTTTTTTCCTAGAAACCATACCTGCAACAAATACACTGTCACCGTCAAATTCACTGCCATATACGGTTCCCAAAAGCTCCTTGGCTCTTGCACCTTTAAATACCAAAATTGAGGACTCATCAATAATATTTGTAAGCATAAAAATAATCATGTCCATACCGCCCCTGGCAATAAGCTTATCCATATAATCATTCATACGGGCTTTAATTATCTGCAAATCGTTGGCATTCATAGAAGTAATCTGTCCTACGCCAAAATTCAAACCGCTGTTTGTGAATTCCTTGTAATCCTGATAAAAAATCTCTTCATCACTTCGTTCCTTTAAACTACTGCCTGCCGAGAACATTTCCTCTGCAAATTCCTGTATATTAATTCCCGCAAGGTCTGCCAAATGCTCTGCCGCCAATTTATCTACAGCAGTGCATGTTGGTGAACGGAACATAAGGGTATCCGAAATAATTGCTGCGCATAAAATTCCTGCAATTTCAGCCGTTATCTCCACTCCATTTTCGTTATACATCTGGTACACAATCGTTGCCGTACAGCCAAGTGGCTGATTCCGGAAAAACACAGGGTTCATTGTTTCAAGTGTTCCTAAGCGGTGATGGTCTATAATTTCCAAAATTTCAGCATATTCAATCCCATCTACAGCTTGATTTTTTTCGTTGTGGTCAACCAAAATAAGCTTTTTCTTTTCCATATCCAAGAAACTACGCTTAGAAATTTGACCTATGTACTCGCCTTTTTCGTTAAGTACCGGGAAATAACGATGGCGATTTTTAGCCATTACCTCTTTAACATCATTGGTAAAATCATCAATGTTAAAGGTAAGCAGATTTTTGCTAGACATAAAATATTTTATTGGCATGCTTTGGTTTATAAGCCTTGCCACCGTGTAAGAGTCGTAAGGAGAGGAAATTATAACACATCCCTTTTCCTGTGCATGTTTTAAAACAGTTTCCGAAACATCATTATTGGTACAAACAACCATACAGCTTACGCCCATCTCTACGGCAAAAAACTGACTCTCAAAACGGTTGCCCGTTACAACCAAATCCTTGGCACCAATATATTCCTCCATAAGGTCAGGTGTATTTGCTGCAATGGTTACCTTACCCTCGCTGAAATACCCGTTAATATCGCCGCAAAGCACACGTCCGTCAAGGGTTTCAACTATATTTTTGTAGGATGTATTTGCCTTAGACACAATTTTGCTGTCGTATACGTCCATGTCCGATGCTGCAATATCTCCAATGGTTATTACACCCTCGATTCTTCCATCTGCCTTAGTAACAGCAAGGGTAACAGCGTTCTGCTTTTTCATAAGGCCATAGGCTTTTTTAATTGATATATCTCCACTTACACCATCAACCTGTTTAATTTCAATATCGCTAACCTGTGTCCGTACATCACTAATACATGGTGGGTAAGCAACAGAAAATCTGTCCAGCACATATGAGGTTTCCTTACTAATATCGCCACATCGTTTTGCCACATAGTTTGCGGAAGAAATATGGTTTTTAAGGTTGGCATATGCTATAGCCGAGCAGATAGAGTCTGTATCGGGATTTTTATGTCCCACTACCGTTATTTCATTTTTTTTGTCCATCTGTAAATACTCCATTCTCTTTGGTTTTGCAACTCTATATTCTACGGCAATTACGCTGGTTTGTCTATACAATTTTTATATTAGATTTTCGGGATTAAGGCACATCAATGGCTCAATAACAAATCTTCCGTCTCTTCTTATAAGCACATCATCAAAATAAATTTCGCCTCCGCCATATTCAGGGGTTTGAATGCAAACCAAATCCCAATGGATTGCAGACCTGTTGCCATTTTCCGCATCCTCATAGCAGTTACCTGGTGTAAAATGGAAGCTTCCCATTATTTTTTCATCAAACAAAATATTGTTCATTGCCTTTGTGATATATGGATTTACGCCTATGGCAAACTCTCCTACATATCTTGCTCCCTCATCGGTATCAAAAATTTTATTAAGTCGTTGTGTATCATTTGCAGAGCAGTCCACAATTTTTCCCTCTTTAAATGTAAGGCTTACATGTTCAAAGGTAAAAGAATTATACTCGCTTGGTGTATTATAGGTCAGTGTTCCATTAATTGAATCTTTAATAGGTGCTGTGTATACCTCACCATCTGGTATATTGCTCTGACCTGCACACTTTATAGCAGGTATATCTTTTATAGAGAAGGTAATGTCTGTACCCACACCTTTAATATGCACCTTATCGGTTTTGTTCATAATGGTAACAAGGTTGTCCATGGCGGCAGACATCTTGCTATAATCTAAATTGCAAACCTTGTAATAAAAATCCTCAAATGCCTCAAGGCTTGTACTTGCAGACTGTGCCATGCTTGGTGTTGGGTAGCGAAGAACAACCCATTTGGTATGTGGCACTCTTATTTCATTTACAGGGCGTGTAACGTAAACTGAATACATTTTTAATTTTTCCTCAGGCACATCTGACATTTCTGTAAGATTGTCCTCTCCACGCACACCAATAAATGCGTCCATTTGGCGCATTTTTTCGCATTCAAACTCAGCCATCATTTTAAGCTGCTGTTCTGTTGCGCCCAAAAGCATTTCACGCTCTAAGCCTGATGTTTTCATTTCCAAAAATGGTGTAGCACCGGCCTTATATACTTCTTTTATTATTTGCTTCACAAGGGGAATTGGTCCCACGCCATTGCAGGCAATATACACATTTTCTCCTTTTTTAACACGACAGGAGTATTCAACTAAATTTTTTGCTAATACTTTGTCTCTTTCGTCCATTTTTTGTCCTCCTTGTTAGATATATTGCAAAAGTACTTTCCCTTCTATTATCCAAAATTACCAGTAATATTATTCTACTAACAATATTTAAAAAAGTCAAACTCGGTTGTTGACTTATGTCATTACTTATGTATAATCTTTGTAGGACTTACATAAATTAATTTAAAATCCAAGGAGGAAACAACATGAAAATAGCTATACCAACACAAGACGGCGCAGTATTTCAACATTTTGGCCAAAGCAAGGAATTTACCATATTTGATGTTCAAGACCACAAAATTTTGGACACAAAAAAAATTGATACCTCAGACAGCGGACACGGTGCTTTAGCTGTGCGCTTAAAGGAAAACGACGTAAAATTGCTTATTTGCGGCGGAATTGGCGGCGGTGCAATTAGCGCCCTTACGGAAAATTGTATTGAGGTTTTGCCAGGGGTTGACGGCTTAGCGCAACAGGCTATTATTAAATACTTAAGTGGAGAAAAGATAGGAAATCTTGAAGCACGCTGCAATCATCACGGCGAAGACCATGTCTGTCATCACTAAAAAAAGTCTAAACCTTGGGCTTTGCCCAAACCCACTTGCTTTTTGAAAAAAGCAAGACAAAAACTTTTATTAAACGCTGAGGGTTTGGGAACGAAGAGTTCCCAAATGGAATCGTGCAGGCGGAATTCATTTTCGCCGGAACGCAAAAAAGTCAGTATTTTCAAGGCTTTCAAGCCTGAGAAGAAAATACTGACTTTTATCATGCCAGCAACTAAATCCAGTCGCCTAACGGCTGGATTTAAAGAGTGCAGACAAAGTCTACACTCTGACTTACAATCTTCGAAGTATCAGTATTTTTTGCCCTGGATATATTAAATCTGGATTTTCAATATCATTTACTTGAAGTATGTCATTCACTGTTGTGTTATATTTTTTTGCAATATTCCACAAAGTATCTCCTTTTTGTACCACATACACAACAACGGAATATAACTTCCGCGGGCAGGCTTCCTGTGACTCATCTATTGCGCTAATTACCTGCTGTATTTCTTTTCTGGTCACCTTTGTTTCTATAATAAGGGTAACTGTTGCCTCTATCTCACGTCCGCTAAGCATATTAATAGAAACCTTTTCAACACAAACGCTAACCTCAGCATCGTCATTTGCTTTTGCAGCCATTACTTCTATTGTCTGGTCAAACGGAAGCAAAAATTCCACTACCTCAACTGGACTATCATCATCCTTTGCTATATACATTACCTGCAATGCAACTGCACCGTCTGCATTCACCCTATCCTCGATAACCGCAGAATCATCTAGCACTGCTGTACCCCATGCCTTTACAACCTGCATAATATCGGGCATACCTTTTTCCAGCATAAGGTTTTCTTTAATATTGGCACGAGTAGTATTTCTGCCTACCATCTGTTGGTATTCCACATCTTGGGTTTCCACATCAACCTGACCATGGGTGGTATAGGCATCGGTTATAAAATCCTGCTTCATTGTTTCTTCTGCACCAGCAACTGCCTGCACCGTTATTTCCAAATCCACTATCCTATCTTCCCCATCTTCATTAGGCAAAACATAGGCATCAATTTTTTCCACTGTAAGGTCAGCATGTGGGTACATATCCTGTGTAACCTCGTCAATTTCAACCACCCCATTGAATGGCACCCAAAATTCTCCCAGCTCCACTATACTTTCCTGGTCTTCCCCAGTGTAAAGCACGCTTACTGCACCCTCGCCCTTCACACTGACCCCGCCATTTACCGCCCTAACTTCTTTTTGGCAAATGGTTACATCACACTCTAAAATCTGCCCTATATTGGTTTTACTGCGATCCATGCTAAGCTGTTCTTTAATTACAAACCTGTCCTTTTTGTTATTTGTACTTTTATTCATTGCCACCGAACATGTTTTAAGCTGAAGACCATTTCCCACTGCATCTTGTAATATTTCATTTGTTTGCTTCTGGCATGCGCAAGCACAAACCGTTACTATTGCCTTTACGCCAACCTTTCGGTCGTTTATCAGCTTATACTCCAAATGAGTAAGCTTCACCCATGTCTGCACATCGCTAAGCCTAGTAACACC
>JBFWMT010000014.1:0-45035 GCA_050251415.1 Anaerotignaceae bacterium
AAAAAACAAAGTGAAGATGTGGATGAAACAAGCTTTAATGGTTCTCTGCCATCTTTTTTAGCTGCTTATTTAGATGAAAAAAAACTGGATAGAACAGAAGTTGATGAAATTATTAAGATAATTGAGGAGGCCGCAAAATGACCGAAATATTTGCAAAAGTGCTGAACCTGAGCATTGTAGGTACTATGGCAATAGTTATTGTTGTTATTGCAAGGCAATTTCTTAAGAACAAACCTAAAATTTTTTCTTATATGTTGTGGGGAGTAGTTTTTTTCAGGCTTATCTGTCCTTTTTCATTTTCTTCAGCCCATAGCATTATAGGAAGTATAAGCGGAGATACAAACTATGTAAATATTCCTCAGTTAACCACAGCAAATAAAAATATAGCTGAAATTGGCAGTTCAGTATCTCTGTATATTCCCTCACCAACACCATCGGTAAGCAGTAACCCAATACAGACAATATTCTTCATATTGACAGCGGTATGGCTTGTGGGTGTTTTTGCTATTTTTCTATATACTGTTTTTTCTTTCATACGTATTAAAAAACGTGTGGAAACAGCAACCCTTATTTATGACAACGTATACGAAACAGATAGAATACAAAGCCCCTTTGTGATGGGTATAAACCCTAAAATTTACATACCTATTAGAATTGAAAAAAAAGATTTGCAATATATTCTTGAACATGAAAAAACACACATAAGACGTTTGGATTTTCTTGTAAAACCTTTTGCCTATGCCATTGCGATATTGCATTGGTTTAATCCGTTTGTGTGGCTTGCCTTTGCACTTATGAATAAGGATATGGAAATGAGCTGTGATGAGGGTGTTTTAAAAACTATGGCTGAGGATAGTTGGAAGGAGTATTCTTATGCACTTTTGAATACATCTGCCAAAAACAGCGGTTTTTTAAGACCAATAGGTTTTGGAGAAAGCAATGTTAAGGAAAGAATAAAAAATATTTTAACCTACAAAAAAACTGAGGTATTTGCAATAATTACGACGGTTATTGTATGCTGTGCTGTAGCATTTTTTGTTTTGGCCAATCCCCATGAGGCAAAAGTGAACGGCAGGGAACTTGGCAGTATTTTAAGTCAGTATGATGATAACATAGTGGAACTTAATGGCATGATTACATTTGATTATGACTACGTAATTCAATTCCCACCATATGCCCCAAAAAAGTCCATGGAGGAAATGCTTGGGTTTAACTGTTCTTTTCTTAATGAAGGCGTAAGTGAAGGCATGATGAATGTACTTTTTGTTAAGAACGATAAAGCAGTATGCTATATTTACGGCTACGGGGAAAATAATAACTTTTATCTTTCTTTACCAGATGGTGTGAAAATTCAAAAGAAAGATATAGGAACTTTCTTCGTAACCACAACAAATGGGTATCCAACTTATATTAGTAACAACGATAATTACGGAGAAGGTACAGCTCTTTTAACTAGAGCCAATGAACTGCTTGAAGCAAAAAATCCATATATAGGTGACCCTTCAGCAAATGGCAAAATAATACGTTTGCTTACATGGCCAGAAACTGCTAGCCTTAATGGTACTGAACTTCAGACAACTACAGAGCCTTATGGATTGACAATAGATATACTTACTGATAGTGATATGCAAAGCTATATTGACGAGTATATTGGCTCATCACAGTATTACCAAAATGCACTGGTTATGCTTGCGCTGATTGATAATTGCGGCAGTGTTTCATTTCGTTTTAATAATAGCAACACAATTACTTACACAAGAGCGCAAATAGAAAAAAATATTGGTTATGACGTAAGACTTATGACTTTAAATACTGATGATTTTTCAGAATTCTTAAAATATTGTGAGACAGCCGAGGATTACAGCAAGATTATAGAAAAACTGGAGGCATTATCAGCACCTACTGAATTAAGCAATACAAGGGAAGTAATTGAGCAACACTATGATGATTATGATTATTTACTTAAATACGGCAATCGTACCGTAAATTATGTACTTAATCAGTTTGCCCATGGTGTAGATGACGATTTACGTTCCGCCATAATGGCATTAGCAGTTTATGATATTTTAGGTGAAAGATGCAATGTTGACCCTAGTATGTACACCAAAACAAGTGAATGGTACAACGATTTTAAAATGAGAGAAGAAATAACTCCTACGGTAAGTTTCACCTATAGCGGTAATGATAAAAAACTAAAGGTTGTTTATGAAACCATTAAAATGACTGAACTGGCAAAAAGCTCTTATAACGGAATTTTAGTGCCGGCTGTATATGTGGTTGACACAATAGAAGATGGAAATAACGTTAGAATGTTTCTTTCTGTTAAGTATTCGTATTTTAAGGTGTATGAAACAGAAAATGGTGCAATCCTATCACAGCAGGGTGGCGAAACTAGGGCAACTGTTGTTACATTAAGCAAAGACAGCAGTGGCAGCTACATTGTGAAAGCGTGGGAAAATGCAGGTGACGGCAGTGAATTTTCATCGTCTTTGAAAAGAATGTGTGTTGATTTTGACGGAAATGAAATTATTGAGATATATGAAAAAATGGCAAATTCAGATTCAAAAGATTTAGAAAATGCAAGACGGGTTGAAATAAACAAAGTTTTTAATGATAACTTAGTGCAGTATTTACATGAAAACGGCATAGACAATTTTAGCGTTGGAAACTGATTTAACTTAACCCAACTAAATTTACTAAACTGGTTGCAAAAAAAAGTTGGGATAACGTTACAAACCAAAGTGGGTGGCATATTATGTAATAATTTTATTTGAGGATGTGTAAATATGCCACGAGTTTTTTTGAGTCCGTCAGTACAAGAATTTAATCCGTATTTGACTGGAGGCACAGAGGAAGAGTACATGAATTTGGTTGCAGATGCAATTGAACCCTACCTTGAGGCAAGCGGGATAGAGTTTGACCGCAACGAGCCAAACGAGTCACTGGGGGAGGCTATTAATAAATCCAACGCGGGTGAATATGACTTACATGTAGCTATACATTCCAATGCTTCAGGTGAAGGCATGGCAGGGACACAACAAGGACCCCAGATGTATTACAGCCCAAATAGTTTTTATGGAACAGAGTTCGCTAAAATTCTTGAAAAAAATTTTAGAAATATTTATCCATACCCTGATAAGGTGAAAATTGTACCTACCACAACACTTAGGGAAATTCGTAGAACAAATGCTCCAGCTTCATTAATTGAAGTTGCATATCACGATAATTACGAAGATGAAGCGTGGATTAAAAACAACATAAATCTTATTGGCGAAACCATAGCCAGATCTATATCTGAATATTTTGGAGTTCCATTTGTGGCGCCACTTGCAAGTAAAGCAAATGAAGATGGTTTTGTAGTATATAATCTGATTATTTGAATGGAGTAATTTAACAAAAATTCTCTTAACTATCAAAATGCAAAATTTGTTTTTCCACAGAGTGTTGAAATTTAGTATAAAAAATGAGGTTATGTTTGCCAATAAAACATGGCCTTATTTTTTTATCTTTACAATAAAGCCTAATACAGATATTCGAAAAATTTACAAACCAAATTCATAAAGTCATAGTACAAGCCATGGCATTATGAAGGATTTATGCCTAAATATACATAAAATTCACGGTATATCTTTGTTGAAGGTGATAATAATTTAAAAGTGATTGACGAATAAGGTAGATAGCATATATTATTGATAGTGCACAATAATTTAGACTTTTAAAGTAAATTTACTGTGATAAAGCGATAGAGGTTTAAAGATATGAAGTGGAGGAAAAGGGATTTATGGAAAATCATCTAGAAAAAAAATATGGTCTAGTTACAGCAATAGCAATGGTGGTAGGTATTGTAATTGGAAGTGGCGTCTTTTTTAAGGCAGAAAAAATTTTGCAGGCTACAGGTGGAAATCTTCCACTTGGTATACTTGCTTGGCTAATAGGTGCAAGCATTATGATTTGTAGTGCCTATACATTTGCGGTTATGGCAACAAAGTATGTTCACGTAAACGGTCTTGTAGATTATGCAGAAAACATTATGGGTGAACGCTATGCCTATCTCTTAGGATGGTTTATGGCTGCAATCTATTACCCAACACTTACTGGAGTGCTTTCATGGGTTTCAGCAAGATATGTATGTGTACTTTTCGATTTTTCAATAACAGGTGGTGAATGTATGGTAATTGCCTGCTTTTTTCTTGTGGCAAGCTATGCAGTTAACGCACTTTCGCCTGTGCTTGCAGGCAAGTTTCAGGTATCTACAACGGTGATTAAGCTTGTACCCTTATTTGCAATGGCAATAATTGGCACAATTAAAGGTTTGATGACAGGAATGACAAGCTACAACTTTTCTAATGTGGTAGTGCAGGGTGAAGCGTCTGGGTCATTATTTACAGCAGTTGTTGCAACGGCATTTGCTTATGAGGGATGGATAATTGCAACATCCATAAATGCTGAGCTTAAGGATGCAAAGAAAAATCTTCCCCGTGCTCTTATGCTTGGAACATTTATAATTGCAGTCGTTTACATCAGCTACTACATAGGGCTTTCGGGTACTGTTAAGAATGAGGTGCTTATGGAAGGTGGAGAAGCTGGAGCAAGGCTTGCATTTAGCTCTATCTTTGGCGAAACTGGTGGCACTATAGTGTTTGTTTTAATAATTATTTCTTGTCTTGGTACTCTTAACGGGCTGATGCTTGCCTGTACGAGAGGTTTTTATGCTCTTGCGGCACGTAACCAAGGGCCTAGTGCAGAAATGTTTTCACAAATAGATAAGGTAACAAATATGCCTACAAATGCTGCTATTTTTGGCTTGCTTGTGGCAGGTGCCTGGTTATTGTATTTTTATGGAGCAAACCTTACAACTCCATGGTTTGGTGTTTTTTGCTTCGACTCTTCTGAATTACCAATAGTTACGCTATATGCAGGATATATTCCTATGTATATTATGTTTATGAAAAAAGAAAAGGATTTAAACACATTCAAGAGATTTTTAATGCCCACACTCTCTCTTTTTGGAGCAATATTTATGGTTATTGCCGCTGTATTTGCACATAAAATGGCTGTGGTATGGTATTTGGTTATTTTTGCTGTTATAATGACAATAGGAGCTTTTTATTACAAAAAAAATTAACAAAGGATGGAATTTGTAATGTCTGACACAATTCATATTTTACTTATTATTTGCCCGCTGGTTTTTTTGGCAGGATTTATTGATGCAATAGCCGGTGGTGGCGGACTTATTTCTTTGCCAGCATATTTAGCAGCAGGTATTCCACCGCATTTTGCGGCGGCAACCAACAAGTGCTCATCAACATTCGGTACACTTGTAGCAACGGCAAAGTTTTTAAAAAGCGGAAAAGTGAACCTTACAGCGGCTTTGCCGGCGGCAGGAGCAGCGTTAATTGGTTCAAGCATAGGTGCATACCTAAATATGCTTTTGGATGAAAAGATACTGAGATACATAATGATTGGTGCAGTGCCTGTTATTGCAGTGTTTTTGATGGTTAAAAAAGATTTTGGCAGTGAGGATACAACCGACAAATTTTCTAAAACCAAGATAGTTGCCCTTTCAGCAGTTATTGGTTTTACTATTGGTATGTACGATGGCTTTTTCGGACCTGGAACAGGTACATTCTTGATAATTGCATTTACAGGCATTGTTGGCTTTGACCTGCTTACTGCATCTGGCAACACAAAGGTTGTTAATTTGGCCTCCAACATTGCAGCATTTATAACCTTTGCAGTTGGTGGCAAAATAATTTGGCACATAGGGCTTCCAGCGGCAGTGTTTGGCATAGCAGGCAACTATTTTGGGGCGTCATTTGCGCTTAAAAAAGGTACAAAATTTATAAGGCCTATGTTCTTTGTAGTTCTGGCAATACTAATACTTAAGCTTGTTTTCGATATGCTTGGATAAAGGTATAAACATAAAATTTCACTATTGATTTATGGCACTAATTATGATAAAATCACCTTTAGCTTGTAAAATTAAAATTAAAAAGCATTGATAAGGAACAGTAGGTTTTAAGATACTTTCAGAGAGCCGTTGGTAGGTGTGAAACGGCAGTATACTAAATCTGAACTCGCCTTTGAGCTTCACACTGAAAAAAGTAGGTGCTGACGTAATTCTGCGTTAAAGAAATTTGAGTGTGCTGTTTTGTTTTCAGCAAACTAGAGTGGTAACACGGAGTAGTCCTTCGTCTCTAATATACGTGAGATGGAGGGCTTTTATAGTTTTCAAAAGAAAATTAATTTTAGGAGGATACAGCAATGAATAGCAAATATGAATTTGCCGCTATAGAAAAGAAGTGGCGCGCAGAGTGGGAGAAAAATCCTATTAATAAGGAAGATGATAAAAAACCAAGATATTACTGCCTTGATATGTTCCCATATCCATCGGGTAGTGGTTTGCATGTTGGTCATTGGAGAGGCTATGTTTTAAGCGATATCATAAGCCGCTACAAGGTGCTTCAGGGCTACCAGGTGCTTCATCCAATGGGTTGGGATGCCTTTGGTTTACCTGCTGAAAATTACGCTATTAAAACAAATACGCACCCAGAAATAAGCACAAATGCAAACATAACCAATGTTAAGCGTCAGTTACACGAAATAAGTGCAATTTACGATTGGGATAAGGAAGTAAACACAACAGACAAAAGCTACTATAAATGGACACAATGGATTTTTGCCAGAATGTTTGAGCAGGGACTTGCATATGAAAAAGAAATGCCACTTAACTGGTGCCCAAGCTGTAAATGCGTTCTTGCGAATGAAGAAGCTACAAACGGCACATGCGAACGTTGCGGCGCAACAGTAACAAAGAAAAATCTTCGTCAGTGGATGCTTAGAATTACCCATTATGCAGAAAGACTTCTTAATGACCTTGAAAAGCTGGATTGGCCTGAAAAGGTTAAAAAGATGCAAACAGACTGGATTGGCAAAAGTTATGGTGCCGAGGTGGATTTTAAGGTTAAAGACACAGATAAAGCAATTACAGTATACACAACAAGACCTGATACTCTTTATGGGGCAACCTTTATGGTGCTTTCACCAGAACATCCATTTGTTAAGGACATTACGGCAGATGAATACAAAAAAGCTATGGAAGATTATTGCTT
Organism: Anaerotignaceae bacterium; assembly: GCA_050251415.1. Taxonomy (GTDB): domain Bacteria; phylum Bacillota; class Clostridia; order Lachnospirales; family Anaerotignaceae; genus UBA8514. The sequence goes on from JBFWMT010000014.1 coordinate 7,113, forward strand.
TGCTGCTTCAACAAAATCCTCGGTAGACCGTATGACGGATAAAGAAAAAACAGGTGTGTTTACAGGACGTTATGGAATAAATCCATTAAACGGCGCATTGGCACCAATCTGGGTATCAGACTACGTTTTGGCGGATTATGGTACAGGTGCAATTATGTGTGTTCCTGCCCATGACGACCGTGACTTTGACTTTGCAAAGAAATTTGACCTTCCAATTATTCAGGTTATTATTCCTGAAGGAGAAGAAGAAAAAGAGCTTACAGAGGCATACGTAGGCGATGGTAAAATGATTAATTCTCCTATTTTTGAGGGGATGACAGCTTTTGAGGCAAAGAAAAAAGCGCCTCTTATTCTTGAAGAAAAGGGCTTCGGTAAAAAAACAGTTAATTATAAACTTCGTGACTGGGTTTTCTCTCGTCAGCGTTATTGGGGCGAGCCTATTCCTCTTGTTCATTGTGAGCATTGCGGAACTGTTGTTGTTCCAGATGACCAATTACCAGTAGAGTTACCTATGGTAGAAAGCTATCAGCCAACAGATAACGGCGAATCTCCACTTGCTGCTATTGAGGAATGGGTTAATACACCATGCCCTAAGTGTGGTGCACCTGCAAAACGTGAAACAAATACAATGCCACAGTGGGCAGGTTCTTCATGGTATTTCTTGCGTTATACCGACCCACACAACGATAAAGAGCTTGCAAGCAAGGAAGCTCTTGAAAAATGGGCGCCTGTTGATATGTATGTAGGCGGTATTGAACATGCTGTTCTTCATTTGCTGTATGCACGCTTCTACACAAAATTCCTTCACGATATAGGAGTTGTAAGCTTTGATGAGCCTTTTAGCAGATTGTTTAATCAGGGCATGATTAATAAAAATGGCGCTAAGATGAGCAAATCAAAGGGCAATGTTGTTTCTCCAGACGAGTTGGTTGAAAAATATGGCTGCGACGCTTTAAGAATGTACGAACTTTTTGTAGGGCCACCAGAAGTTGACAGTGAATGGGACGATAGCGGAATTGACGGTGTATACCGTTATCTAAACAAAGTTTGGAAACTTTTTGCAGCGTATAAAGATAAAAATGTTGCACCAACAAAAGATTCCGATTTTGCTAAAAATATAATGATTAAGGAAATTTCATCACGCCTTAATGCACTTACAATGAATACTGTAGTTAGTGGTTTTATGGAATATACAAACAAACTTATTGATGTGGCAAAAACGCAAGACGGCCTTGATAAATCCTGTCTTGAAGCACTTGTTGTTCTTCTTGCTCCGTTTACACCACATATTGCGGAAGAACTTTGGAGAGAACTGGGAAATGCAGATACAGTTTTTGCAGCCCAATGGCCTGAATGTGACGAAAGTAAGCTTGCTGTAGACGAGATTGTTATTCCATTACAGGTTAACGGCAAAACAAGAGAAAATATTACAGTTTCCAAGTCTGCAACAAAAGACGAAATTCTTGCAAAGGCTAAAGAAATTCTTGCTTCAAGAATTGAAGATAAAACAATTGTTAAAGAAATCTATGTACCAAATAAAATTGTTAATATAGTAGTTAAATAATTCAAAATTTTAACGCAATAAGGTAAATATATTATGGAATTCTTAAGGACACCATTTTTAAATCGGTGTCCTTAATTTGCATTTTTAAGCGGCAGACATTGACATATGCAAAAAAAAGGTTATAATATCATCTAATAACTTTTAATCATATACAGCATTTAGTGGTTAAAATACTTAAGCTTATAATTTATAATTGAAAAGAGAGGAGAACAAAAAATGGCTTTTTATTATGAACAACCGTCACATACTTTTGCAGAATATTTACTTGTGCCAGGTTATTCCGATTCGAATTGTATGCCAAACAACGTTTCATTAAAAACACCTTTAGTTAAATTTAAAAAGGGGGAAGTACCATCCCTTAGTATGAATATCCCTTTGATTTCAGCAACAATGCAGTCGGTTTCCGATGACCGTATGGCAATTGCACTGGCAAAAGAGGGCGGTGTTTCCTTTATTTATTGTTCACAAACCGTTGAACAGCAGGCAGATATGATTCGTCGTGTTAAAAGCTATAAGGCAGGCTTTGTTTCATCTGATGCAAATGTAAGCCCAGATAGTACACTGGCTGATATTTTAAGAATAAAAGAAGAACTAGGGCATTCAACTATTGCAGTAACCAAGGACGGAACTGCAAATGCCAAACTAGTTGGTGTTGTAACAAGCCGTGATTATAGAGTTAGCCGTATGTCACCTGAAGAAAAGGTACATACCTTTATGACTCCCTTTGAAAAACTTATAACTGCACCTCAAGGTACAAGCCTTAAAGAGGCAAATAATATCATTTGGGATAATAAGTTAAACGCATTGCCAATTATTGATGAGAATGGATGCTTGGTTTCTTTCGTTTTCCGCAAAGACTATGACCAGCATAAGGAAAGACCTAATGAACTTCTTGATAGTGACAAGAGCTATATAGTTGGCGCGGGTATAAATACAAAAGATTATGCAGAGCGTGTACCAGCCTTGATTGAGGCAGGTGCAGATGTTCTTTGTATTGACTCAAGTGAAGGTTTCTCAGAATGGCAAAGCCGTACAATAACATGGATTAGGGAAAATTACGGCGATACAGTTAAGGTTGGTGCCGGTAATATAGTAGACGGTGAGGGATTTAGATTTTTGGCTGATGCAGGTGCAGACTTTATTAAAGTAGGTATTGGAGGCGGTTCAATCTGTATCACTCGTGAGGCTAAGGGAATTGGCCGAGGTCAGGCAACTGCCGTTATAGAAGTTGCAAAGGCTAGAGATGAATATTTTAAGGAAACAGGTGTTTACGTTCCAATTTGTTCAGACGGCGGTATTGTACTGGACTATCACATAACCCTTGCTTTGGCTATGGGAAGTGATTTCTGTATGCTTGGCAGGTATTTCTCAAGATTTGATGAAAGTCCAACAGAGAAGGTTATGGTTAATGGTAATTATATGAAGGAATACTGGGGAGAGGGAAGTGCACGTGCTCGTAATTGGCAGCGCTATGATATGGGCGGTGCATCAAAGCTTTCTTTTGTAGAGGGTGTTGACTGTTATGTGCCATATGCAGGGCCATTACATGACAACCTTGAAGTAACATTAAGCAAGATGCGTTCAACCATGTGTAATTGTGGAGCTCTTAATATAAAAGAACTTCAGGATAAAGCAAAGATTACCCTTGTAAGTGCAACATCTATAGTTGAGGGTGGCGCACATGACGTTATGGTAAAAAACAGCCAAAGTGGAAATAAATAAATTGCAATATTAAATTAAAAACGTCTTGCCAGTTAAAAAAGCTGGTCAAGACGCTTTTTTAAATTTCTTTTTCCTCTAAATGAAAGCTATTCTTTTGAAACGTCAGTATTCCCTCATCACGAAGCTTACATAATTCATTTGACATTGCACTTCGATCTACAGACAGATAATCCGCCAATTGTTGCCTATTAAACGGTATCTCAAAAGAAGCTTTTCCACCTTTTAAAGACTGTGCGGACAAATATGACAAAAGCTTATCTCTGGTTGTTCTTTTAGCAATGTGTTCCATTTTTTTAGTAAGCAGAAGATTTTTTTCCGCAAGTACCGATATTAGGTTGCGTATAAGCTTTGTATGAAATTCACATGCTGATGTACAGACCGTCATCATTTTGTGCATATCCATAAAAAGAATTTCCGTATTTTCAGATGCAATTACACTTACGCCAAGAGATTCTGATTGAACGCAAGCATAGGTTTCACCGAATAGGCTGCCTGCAGATACCTCGGCAATTATGGTTCTGTTTCCCCAAAAATCCTCTTTAATAATGTGAACTTGACCAGAAAGCACCATGCCTACAGATGAAATATTTTCACCGCGTCTAAATACAAACTGGTCTTTTGTATATTTGCTTTGCTTTGCAGACAAACAATTTAAAACAGCATTTATCTCATTCGTATCTATGCCTGTAAAGAGGGCTGATTTTTTTATTATACCAAAATATTTTTCCATTTTTTCTCCAGTGTTCAATATTTGCAATTTTTATGGGCATTAAAGTAATTTTACATTGTCAGAAAGTAAAATAGGTCTGTTTGAAACTATTCGCAAAACGCAAGTTTTACGAATAGTTGTTGCGTTTTTTCTCCAAGGCCTTAATTAGTTATTTAATCAAATACGTTTTCTAATTGTTTTAATATATTATATTTTAAAATCGTCTGCGTCCACGTCGTTTATTTGTTTTAAACTTATATCTACTTTTTGGTGCGTGGGTTCTATTGTAGAAAAATCTTACAATAAGTACTAATACACCAATACCAACAACTGTACCAATCACAGTTATCAAACCATTAACCGTAAAAACCTTAGAAATTATTTTTTTTGCATTATAACCAATTCTCTCAATAAATGTTGCTTTTTCAACTGATTTTTCAGCATATATCTTAGCTTCAGCCAAAGTTTCTCCATCAAGTGAATATTTTACAGTTCCAAGTTCGGTGTCTTTTTCAATTGGTGCTTTAATCTTTATATCTGCATCACTTTCATCTTTACTTTTGTAAATGTAGTCGTTATTTGTAATATTAATGTCTGTTTTAACTGCGCCAACTACAGTTTTTTCAAGCAAAAGAGAAATATCTTCTTTTATTATAAGATTTAAAGTATTTCCATCAGATGCTTTATTATTATATAATTCAATATCGCCAACTGATGTGTTGCTTTGCGCTAATGTAAAAAAACCAAAGTTTTCAAATCCATAGTCAAACAGTTTTGTGGCATCTTCCCAACGACCCGGGTCTTCAGAATTAAATACTACGGCAATAAGTAAAATACCTTCCTTATCTGCAGTTGCTGTTACGCAATTTCCTGCTTCATCAGTAAAACCGGTTTTCATTCCTGTAGCATATGGATAAGCATATTCACCTGATGTAATAAGTAAATTATGGCTTTTCCAGTCATAATCATTGGTTATAAGACCAGTTGTATCAACATTACCCATGCCATTGCCAGAATACTCTTTTTCACTGCAAATTCTTTTTAACAAATCAATTTTAAGTCCGGCGGCAGCAATTTTTGCCATATCTTCAGCAGTTGTAAAATGTCTTTCGTCATGGTATCCGTGTGGATTAACAAAGTTTGAATTCGTACAACCCAGTTCTTCAGCTTTTTTGTTCATTAACTCGGCAAAAATTCTTTCGCATTCTCTACTACTTAAATCCTCATCGCCTGTTTGTTTTTTTGCCACTGCATTCGCAATAACTGTAGCTGTGTCATTTCCACTTGGTATTATAAGTCCACGTATAAGGTTTTCAACAGTGATTGATTCTCCTTTAATGTGCCCTGCCTTGCTGGAGTCTAAAGTAACATCATTAATTTCGTTACCAACTATAACTACATCATCCGCCTTAAAATATTCCAGTGCAATAATGGATGTAAGTATTTTAGTCATACTTGCAGGATACATTGACTTTTGAGCATTTTTTTCATACAAAACCTTTCCAGTGGAAGCCTCAACCAAAATTGCTGATTCAGCCTTAACTACAGGCTTTGTTGCACCAAACGCAATATTATTTGTAGAAATTGCAAAGGCAAGAAATAGAGTAATTGCTCTTAATTTTTTTTTCATCATCATTCTCTCCTATTATTATTTAGTATTAAGTTTATCCATTATCTCTTTAAAAATATCTGTGTTTTTAAATGGCTTAATTTGGGGAAACGCAGTAAGCAGACGCTTTTCTATATAATTTCTGTTAGTAATTGCATTGCGATATTTTGAATAGCGCTCTTTGGTTTCTTCAAATACCTGTTCAATACGTTCAATTCCTTCTCCATTTACCTCTTTAAACCTAGCAATTCTTTCTTTTAACTCCTCAATGTATTCATTTTCACTTAGTTTAAGCTTAAGCATAATTTCTTCTTTTGTTTCATAAATGGAGGCATTTTCAAGCCTAACACGCAGCTCGTCCTTTGCCTTCCCCAGTTTTTCCAACTTCTCGTTGAACTTTGTTACATGAGAAACTGTAATTACTAGGTCGCTTACAAAGCCAGCAATAGCAACACTTGCCAACATAATTCCAACTTTGTAGGGAATAGCTTCTACAATATCGTAAACTATTGGATGAATAACTCGTATCATTACAACTGAAAACAAACCCCATCCAATTGACACTTGTAAGCAAATTCGACCCTTTAGGTTAAATTTGCGATCAGAATAATCCCACCAAGAGGCGTGAAATAAATTTTCCATAATTGAGCCCGTTATATACTCCACCACTGTAGGCAGGATAACCCCACCGAGGTACAAAAGTAACAAATTATCTGCTATAGGCGATAAAAATAAATAAACCATTGTTGCACCAATGCCATAAATGGGGCAAAGCGGGCCATTAAGAAATCCTCTGTTAACCAGTTTATCCGTATCTAAAAAAACATAGAATACTTCCCATAACCAGCCTAATATGCTATAAATAAGTAAGAAATAAAATACGTGATAAAAATCACTGCCCATAATTTTTGCAGACCACATAAAAGCACTTCCTAATAAGTTAAATTTTTAAAAGCCCTTTATCTACCATAGTTTGCAAGCCAATAACTATGCCTATTTTTGCATGATGCCAGCTTAAACCACCCTGAAAAAAAACATTATACGGTGGCTTAACTGGCGCATCTGCACTAAGCTCAATAGATGACCCTTGAACAAAAGCGCCTGCTGCCATAATTACGGGGCAATCATACCCCGGCATATCCCATGGCTCTGGCTTTACATAGCTATCAACAGGAGCACCCTTTTGTATTCCTTGGCAAAAAGCAATTACGTTTTCAGCAGTCTTAAGTTGAATAGACTGAACAATATCTGCACGTTTTTCAGTAGATGATGGCAAAACATTGAAGCCAAGTCCTTCAAAAAGCTTTGATAGGAAAACTGCACCTTTCACACTTCCACCAACCACCTGTGGGGCACTGAAAAACCCTTGAAATAGTGTTGGCGTAATCCCCAGCGTTGCCCCAACCTCCTTGCCCAAACCAGGGGAAGTAAGACGAACGGCAGCATTTTCCACATACTCCTCTTTGCCAACAATGTATCCGCCTATTGGTGCAAGCCCACCACCTGGGTTTTTTATAAGAGAGCCAACAATAAGGTCTGCTCCCACATCAGTAGGTTCAATTGTTTCTACAAATTCACCATAGCAGTTATCTACCATACAAATAAGGTTTTCGTCTATGCCTTTAATAAAGCTTATAAGCGTTTCTATTTTTCCAACAGAAAGGCTTTCTCTCCACTCATAGCCCTTGGAACGCTGAATAGTAACAAGCTTTGTATTTTTATTTATTGCTTTTCGTATACTATCAAAATCAAAACCGCCGTCAGGCAGTAAGTCTACTTGTTTGTAGGTTATGCCATACTCGCTTAATGAACCACGCTCTTTACGTATGCCAATAACGCCTTGCAACGTATCGTACGGTATACCAACAGGGGATAAAATTTCATCACCAGGGCGTAGGTTGCCTGCAAGTGCTACAGTAAGTGCATGGGTACCACTTATAAGCTGTGGTCGCACCAAACCTGCTTCAGCATGAAAAACATCGGCATACACTTGTTCAAGGGTATCTCTTCCAAGGTCGTTATAGCCATATCCTGTTGTGGCGGCAAAATGCGTATCGCTAAGCTTGTTTTTTTGCATGGCCGCTAGTACTTTAAGCTGATTATACTCTGTAATTTCGTCAATTTCTTTAAAATTAGCTTCAATTTCTCTTTCAATTTTTTTAGCATACTCCCAAACTTCTGTGCTGATGCCAAAGTTGTCTTTTATAAAGCTGTCTAATTCCATAATCGCTAACTCCCTACAAATCGCTGTCTTTATCGCTGTTAATGTACTTCACAATTTCGTTAACTGCCGTCATTTTATCTTTATTGGTTAAATCTATCCATAAGCCTCGTGCTTGTCGTCTAAACCATGTAAGCTGTCGTTTTGCAAAATGTCTTGTTCCTTGCTTTAGTTCTTCAATAGCAGTTTCAAGGGTAATTTCTCCGTTAAAATAAGGCACAAATTCTTTATATCCCAGTCCCTGCATAGACACAAGGTCAGCTGAATATCCTCTGTTAAGCAAATCCTTAACTTCTTCTAAAAGACCACCTTTAACCATAAGGTCAACCCTTGAATTTATTCGTTCATACAGCTTTCCTCGTTCCATATTAAGCACCACAAAGGATACATCATATGGCGATTTACGCTGTTTTGCTTCCTTATTATGCTGGCTCATTTTCTGACCTGTTTGGCAATAATACTCTATGGCACGTACAACACGTTTTACATTGTTGTGGTGAACTATGTTGGCATATTCAGGGTCAATCTCTTTAAGCTTTTGGTAAACGAATTCTTCGCCCTTCTCTTCAACCTCTTCCATAAGTTTATTTCGAATAGATAAATCGTTATCAGTTGACATAAAATTATTATCGTAAACCAATGCATTTATATAAAATCCCGTTCCGCCTACAATGATGGGTATTTTGCCCTTTGCATAAATTTCTTCAATATAGTTTTTTGCTTTTTGCTGGAAAATCATTACATTGAATTCTTCGTCTGGCATAAGCTCATCAATAAGATAGTGCTTAACACCCTCCATTTCATCCTGTGTAACCTTTGCTGTACCTATGTCCATATACTTATATACCTGCATACTATCGGCGGAAATTATTTCGCCGTTAATTTTTTTTGCAAGCATTATAGCTGTATCTGTTTTTCCACAAGCGGTTGGGCCTGCAATAATTACAAGTTGTTTTTTCATAAACTCTTCCTTATTGTATACGTTTAAACTTCTTCTCAAGTTCATATTTAGTAAGCTCTATAACAGTTGGTCGTCCATGTGGGCAGCTAAATGGGTTGTCCAGCGTTAAAAGCCTTTCCACCATGTTTACGGCCTCTTGTATGCCAAGCTTGTCATTCGCTTTAACGGCCGCTTTGCACGCAATAGTTGCAATTGCATGTATTTTGGTATCATACACATTAGCTACTGCTCCTGTGTCAAGGATATCCAGTATTTCTGTAAAAAATCCAATATTTTCTGGGTTTTTAAATATATATGGCACACTTCTTACTGCATATGATATTCCGCCAAAATCCTCAATTTCAAACCCAAATTCTTCAATAATATCTTTATTATCTTTTAACAGCTGTTTTTCTCTTTCACTAAGGTTCACCACAAGTGGCTGAATAAGCCTTTGCGCAACAATTTCCCCACTTTTAAATTTATTGCTTATTTCTTCAAAAAGTATACGCTCGTGGGCTGCGTGTTGGTCTATAAGGTAAATACTTGAACCCTGCTCTATTATCCAGTATGTAGAGAAAATTTGACCTGTTATTTTGTAGTTTTTAAAAAAGCTCTCTTTTTTTTGCTCTTCTTTTACAGGTTGTTCCTCTAGCTTGGTTGCTGGCATAATATTTTGTTCAACTTCTTCTTGCGGAAGATAGCTTAACGGCTTTTCTTTCAATATATTTTTACCATTGTGTATTTCATCAGACAGCATTCGGCTTTTGTAAAGCTTTTGCAAATCCTCTATATTTGCGTCTGTTGGCTTACTTTCGCTATATTTTACGGGTTCATGCTTTGAAACAATCACATCTTGATTTATTATTTGCTGAACAGCTTTATCTGGCACATATACAGGCTTTTGTGTTCCTTCCATAAGCTGTTTTACTTGCGCAGATGGCTTACCATTCCAATCCGCCTCGGGTATAAGCACAAGCTTTTTAAGAACCTCCAGTACTGCATTATAGATAAAATCGTAAATTACGTCTTCATCTCTAAACCTTACCTCCAACTTTGCAGGATGTACATTAACATCCACCATATCGGCACTTAGGCTTAAATTTAGCACAAACACAGGAAATTTACCAACCATAAGCCTTGTTTTATAAGCATCTTCAACTGCCTGGGAAACGGTGTCATTTTTTACGAATCTTCCATTGATGAACAGGTTTTCATAATTACGGTTACCTCTGGAAAGATCGGGCTTGCCAAGTAAGCCATAAATACGAAAGCCATTTTCGCTACAGTCTATCTCTATCATTTTTTGGCTTATTTCTTTCCCATATACATAAAAAACAGCGGCATTAAGGTCGTTATTTCCACTGGTGTGAAGCATTACGTTACCGTTGTTTATGTATTTAATGGAAATTTCAGGGTGTGCCAAAGCAAGTTTATTTACCATATCCGAAATATATCCGCTTTCAGTGGTTGGCTTTCTAAGAAATTTTCGCCTTGCTGGCACGTTGTAAAAAATGTTCTTTACATTTATTGTTGTTCCTTCTGTGGTTGCGCACTCTTGCTCGGCAATAAGGTTTCCACCGCTTATTTCAATTTTATATCCCTCTTCCTGTTCATGGGTTTTTGTAACCATTTCAACTTGGCTTACAGAAGCTATACTTGCAAGGGCTTCACCTCTAAAACCTAGCGAATATACAGTGTCAAGATCATCTATTTTTTCAATTTTACTGGTGGCATGGCGTACAAAGGCTGTTTTAACCTGCTCTTTTTCAATGCCCTTGCCGTTGTCACTTATTTTAATAAGGGTTGTTCCACCTTCACGTATTTCGATAGTTATAGCACTTGCCTCGGCATCTATGCTGTTTTCGGCAAGCTCTTTTACTACGGAGCTTGGTCGCTCAACAACTTCACCTGCGGCAATTTTATTTATTGTGTTATTATCCAGTAAATGTATTTTATTCATAGGTTAATCACATTCCCTTTGTCTTCTTCTGCAAATCAAACAGTGTCTGCAAAGCTTGTATAGGTGTGAGGCTCATTACATCAATTTTATTTATTTCATCTGAAAGCTGTGTATCGTTAATTGTGAAAACATCCATCTGCTGAGAGGTTACAGCACTGTTTGCCTCTGCCTCTTTTGCTAAACGCTTTGCTTTTTTTGTAATATCTGCCGCATTAAGCTGTTTTAAAATTTCGTTGGCTCGTTTTATTACCTTGTTTGGAAGTCCAGCAAGCCTACCTACCTGCACACCATAGCTGTGGTCAGCACCTCCACGAACAATCTTTCGAAGAAAAATAATATCCTCGCCTTGTTCTTTTACGGTTATGCAGTAGTTTTTAACACCGCTTAGTTTTCCCTCAAGCTCTGTTATTTCGTGATAATGAGTTGCAAACAAAGTTTTTGCACCCACGCTTTTTTTGTCTGCTATATATTCCAAAACAGCCCACGCAATAGAAAGTCCATCAAAGGTGCTTGTACCTCTTCCAATTTCGTCCAAAATAAGTAAGCTGTTATTTGTTGCGTTATTAAGTATATTTGCTACCTCTACCATTTCTATCATGAAGGTACTTTGACCAGAGGCTAAATCGTCTGAAGCACCTACGCGTGTAAATATTCTATCTACAACCCCAATTTTTGCTGACTGCGCTGGCACAAAACTACCAATTTGTGCCATAAGTACTATCAGTGCAGCTTGACGCATATATGTAGATTTACCTGCCATGTTTGGTCCTGTTATAATTGAAAGGAGGTTGTCATCACTATCTAGATATGTATCATTTGGAATAAAGGGGTCGTTGAGCATTTTTTCAACCACAGGGTGACGACCGTCTTTAATGTCTATCACGCCATCGGTGTTAATTTCTGGCTTAACATAATTTTGGCTTTGGGCAATCTCTGCCAGCGACTGCAACGCATCTATAATGGCACAGATATGTGCTGATTTTTGTATACGGTCAACCTCTGCGGCAACGGAATTTCTAACCTCACAAAAAATATCATACTCCATATCCACCATTTTTCCCTCAGAACCCAAAATCAACTCTGCAAGGTCACTAAGTTCGGTGGTTATATATCTTTCACAGTTTGCCAATGTTTGTTTTCTAAGATATCTATCTGGCACTTCACTTATATTAGATTTTGTAACCTCTATATAATAACCAAAAACCTTGTTGTACCGAACCTTAAGGTTTTTAATGCCTGTTAATTCTTTTTCCCGTGTCTCAAGGTCTGCAATCCATTGTTTGCCTTCATGTTTTGCACGTATAAGTACATCAAGCTCGTTGTTAAAGCCCTCTTTTATCATTCCGCCCTCACGAACAGTGAAGGGTGGGTTTTCATCATTTATTGCTTTTTCAATTAATTCAAATATATTTTCAAGGGTATCAATTTCGTTAAATAACTCTTCTAAATATCTGCTTTTGCATTTTTGTAAAACATTTTTTAAAAGCGGAAGATTCTCTATAGAGTTTTTTAACGCAACCAAATCTCTGCAATTTGCTGTGTTATAAATAACTTTACTCATTATACGTTCAAAATCATACATAGAATTCAGTATGTCTTTGATTTCCTCACGTATAAAAAGGTCATCTTTTAATTCTTCAACGCCATCAAGACGTTTGTTTATTTCATCGTTGTTAATAAGTGGCTGTTCCACCCATTTGCGTAAAAGGCGTGCACCCATTGCCGTTTTGGTTTTATCCAACACCCACAAAAGCGAGCCTTTTCTGCCCTTTTCTCTAAGGGTTTCTGTCAATTCAAGGTTACGTCTGCTGCTTATATCTAAAAGCATAAACTGACTGCTTTGATAATTTTTAATATGTGCTATATGGCTCAAGTCCGATTTCTGTGTTTGGTAAAGATATTCCATTAAACTGCCTGCTGCACAAACAGAAAAAACTTTGTCTTTAAGCCCAAGTCCGTCCACCCTGTCTACATTAAAATGACGGCAAAGACGTTTATTGGCTGAATGATAGTCGTACATCCAGTCATCACATATACTAAGTTTTATATTAAAGCGTTTTTCAGTGGTAATACCTTCGGGCATAGTTTTAAAGCCCTCGTTACATATAATTTCTGATGGAGAATACTTTGCAAGTTCATCCGTTAGCCTTGTTACTGCATTAACTGATACAAATTCTGTAGTCTGAAATTCTCCTGTTGTTACATCACAAATACTAAGTCCATAACCATTTTTGTCGCAGTAAATTGAGGCTATGTAATTGTTTTTCTTTTCATCCAGCACAGTGTTATCAATAACCGTTCCTGGGGTAATAACACGTACCACATCGCGCTTTACGATGCCCTTAGCAAGCTTAGGATCTTCAACTTGTTCGCATATTGCCACCTTGTAGCCCTTGTCAACCAGGCGTGCAATATAGCCGTCTGCACTATGGAAAGGAACGCCGCACATAGGCGCACGTTCCTCTTGTCCCCAGTTTTTGCCTGTAAGGGTAATTTCTAGTTCCTTACTGGCTATAAGTGCATCATCAAAAAACATCTCGTAAAAGTCGCCAAGGCGGAAAAAAAGCAAACAATATTTATAGTTTTTCTTAATTTCAAAATATTGCTCCATCATAGGTGTTATCTTTGCCATAGTGACCTCCCGAAATCCTTTAAATAATATTACGTAATTTGTTTATGTTTAGTTTGCTGTTAGTGGCAACCGCCGCCGCAGCTTGAACAACAGCTAGGGTCGCAACCATCACTCTGTTGTGTATCCTGACCTTGAACTGTAGCACTAAGAAGGCTGAAAACAGAATTAACAAATGCGCCAAACTGGCTTTCTGCCTGCATAAGACCATAAGTTACAGGGTGATTTTTAATTTCTTCTTCTTTAGCCATAATATCCTCTCCAATTTCGGAAAGAATAGATTTATCAGCCTCTTGGTCTTCCATAATTGCTGACCATTTATCTTTAAGCTCTGTATACTGGTCAACAAGTACCTTAGCTGTTTCATCGCTGTCGAAAGCCTTTCTTGCAGCATAAAGTTTCTGTGCCTCTTCACACTCTAATATCTCCTTGCCTAATGCTCTTGCCTGATCAAAAATACTCATTTTTTCAAATCCTTTCTCCTATTAAGTAAAATGTTTTGTTGCCTATTATTTTTATAGGTACAGTTTGTCCTATAAGTGTTTTGTCTCCTTTAAAGTGAACAAGACAATTGTTTTCACTTCTTCCGGAAACTATATTATCATCCTGCCTGCTAACATTCTCAACAAGAACATTTAAGGTTTTGCCAACAAGAGCAGAGTGAATATCGAAAATTATTGGATTAAGTACACCCAGAAGCCTGTTAAAGCGTTGGTGTGCAATATCATCACTTACCTGATTTTCCATAGTGGCAGCAGGTGTGCCAGTGCGTTTTGAATATATAAAGGTAAAAGCTGTAGAAAATCCTACTTTTCTAGCAACGTCAAGTGTTTCCTCAAAATCTTCTTCCGTTTCCCCAGGAAAGCCGACAATAATGTCAGTGCTTATTAGTATGTCCGGAATTTCCATTTTAATTTTTTCAATTAGCGTAAGATATTGCTCTTTTGTATAACCTCTATTCATTGTTTTAAGTATTTTTGTACTTCCACTTTGAAACGGTAAATGAAGATAATTACAAACCTTGTCACAATCTCTCATTGCATATATAAGCTCGTCGGATAAATCCTTTGGATGACTGGTCATAAAACGTAACCGTTCCAAACCTTCTATTTCGTTAATTTCCCTTAATAATTGAGCAAATGTAACGGGATTATCAAGGTTTTTGCCATAGGAATTTACATTCTGCCCCAACAGCACAATTTCCTTAACCCCATCTGCTATAAGCCCTCTTATTTCATTTTTAATATCTTCTTTTTCACGACTTCGTTCACGCCCTCTTACATATGGCACAATGCAATATGTACAAAAATTGTTGCAACCATATACGATATTGACAGAAGCTTTATATGGGAATTCACGCAGATAGCTGGTGTCTTCAATAATTTCTCCATGCTCCTCCCAAATATCTATAACCATATCACCAGTTTCAAGGCGTGTTTTAAGTAACTCTGGAAGCTTATGCAAATTATAAGTACCAAAAATAATATCAACATGGCGGTAGGATTCTTTGATTTTTTGTAAAACTGCATCCTCCTGCATCATACACCCGCAAATTGCAACAATAAGGTTTGGCTTCGATTGTTTTATATGTTTTAAAAAACCTAGTTTACCATAAACCTTAACTTCTGCATTTTCACGCACACAGCAGGTGTTATAAATAACAAAGTCAGCTTTTTCTTCATCTTTTGTTTCTTTGTATCCCATACGAACAAGCATACTTCTAAGCTTTTCGCTATCATGGGCATTCATCTGGCATCCCATTGCCAAATTATAAAAATATTTATCCTTATTTTCAGCATCATTAAGCACTCTTATTTCATCAATAAAGCATTCTTGACGTTCAAGCTCCAATTGTGAAACGTCTTTTTTTCTTTCTGTAAGCATTGGAAAATCCACCTTATTCCTATAGTTTTTGAACATAGTGTAACAGTTATCAGTGTACCACAAAATGGGGCTTTTCTCAACGCTTATTATATTACTTAATTATTTTTTTGAAATTCACATTATGTTCACACAATAATCATATTACGTTAACAAATGTGCATTATAGTAGTATTTGTAAACGAGATGCAACAACCCCAAGAAAGAAATTCATAATACCATCCTTCCAAAAGCCATGTTCCCAAGCGTGGCTTTTGACCCGTTTAAAACCTTTTTTAACCTTAAGAAAATTTGTTTGATTAACAAATTGTTTACATAATTTACATATGACGTTAATAAATTTATTCTATATTATTCCTTGTAAGTAAGATACACCGAACCCCAAAAGAAATTCATAATACCATCCTTCCTAAAAGCCATGTTCCCAAGCATGGCTTTTCCCTTTTATAAATACACAACTAGGTCAAAAAATCTTTGCTCTTATCCATTTTTGTTCCATAACAAAAGCACCTGCAAATATCACAGATGCTCTTAATTATACAGTCATTTTTTTTTATTACTTGTATTTAGCATTCTTTCTACAGACTTAACTTCAATGTTGTAGAAATTTACGCTATCATAGAAATTCTGATTTTTTGGATTAGCGCTATTAGCTCTAGCATTATACTTTATTATAATTTCAATTGGAACTTGATTTTTAGTATAGACATCTGTAAACAATGCCCTTATTCTTCCTTCACGCATATATTCAAAATATGGAGTTGGAGAAAGATAGGTTTTTGATGGTTCATATAAACTTGCGTTCAACAATAATAATGATGAGGGTGCTATATTGTAATTAACTAATTGTAATAAATCACTTTCTGCCGTTGGTGATAAGTTAAACTTAGCTGTGCCAATAAGTTTCTTTGTCTCTCCGTCGTAAATAATTATTTCTGGATTACTAATTTTTGTATACATTACTACTTGCCTCCCTTCATTAACATTGTATTCACAAAAATGATAATTGAGCATAGACTTTTAATTAGACTCTGTATCAAAAATTCAATCTACGCTCTAGGTGCAAGGTTGTGTGTAAAAAAACGCTTATTTTTCAAACAAAAAAGTTGTGAAATCTTATGAAATCACAACTTTTATTACAGCATTTTAAGTTTCTTCAAGGCTAAAATAATGTTAACTGGTTTGTATCTGGTATCCCCTTTAACACATCATTTTCCTTCAATAGCTCAATTAGTGTTTTTCCAACACCTGTATATTCTTTAAATTCCTCAATGGTTTTAAATTCATCCACTCCGCTACGCCCATCAACAATACCTTGTGCTGCATTAATACCCAACCCCTGCAAAGAGTTAAACGGTGGTATTAAACCATTATCGGTAATAATAAACTTTTTGGAATCGGATTTATATAGGTCTATAGGATAAAACTTATAGCCACGGCAATAAAATTCTATAACAAGCTCCAGTACTGTTAGCTTGCCTTTTTCCTTGGTAGTTGCAGTATTTCCCTTTTGTTCTATCTCTTTTGCGGTTTGTCTTGCAATTTCTTCCCCACGGCACATACAACTATAGTCGAAGTCATCGCTGGCACGTACAGTAAAATATGCCGCATAATATGCCAACGCATAATTTATCTTGAAGTATGCAATTCTAAACGCCATCATTACATATGCCGCCGCATGGGCTTTAGGAAACATATACTTAATTTTAAGGCAACTATCAATATACCACTGTGGTACACTGTTTTCTTTCATAAGCTCCATATCTTCGTCTGTAAGGCCCTTGCCCTTACGTACTTTTTCCATAATTTTAAATGAAGCCTTGTTGGGTACACCTTTGTTTATTAGGTAGCCCATAATGCTATCACGAGTGGAAATTGTTTCTTTTAATGTTATTGTGCCATTTGCAATAAGGTCTGCCGCATTACCTATCCAAACGTCTGTACCATGAGAAAGCCCAGAAATTCTTAAAAGGTCGGAAAATGATTTTGGTTTTGTATCCAAAAGCATTTGACGAACAAATTTGGTTCCAAATTCAGGTATTCCCAGCGTTCCTGTTTCACAACCTATTTTCTCTGCTGTAACACCCAGTGCTTTAGGGGATTCAAAAAGTGACATCGTGTCACGGTCATCTAGGTGCACCGACTGTGGATTTACACCTGTAAGGTCATAAAGCATTCGGATTACCGTAGGGTCGTCATGACCAAGTAAGTCTAATTTCAATAAACGCCCTGAAATTGAGTGGTAATCAAAATGCGTTGTTGTAATGTTAGAGGTAACATCATCCGCTGGTCGTTGAATAGGGCAAAATTCACCTATATCACGGTCTCGAGGAACAACCATAAGCCCGCCGGGGTGCTGTCCTGTAGTTCGTTTTACCCCTGTGCAACCGTTTACAAGGCGGTTTATTTCTGCGTTGTGGGCAATTTTACCTTTCTTCTCCAAATATTTAAGCACAAACCCGTAGGCAGTTTTATCTGCAAGTGTTCCTATTGTGCCTGCCTTAAATACCTTGCCTTTACCAAACAATTCCTCAGTGTAGGCATGTGCCTGTTGTTGATATTCCCCTGAAAAGTTAAGGTCAATATCGGGTTCTTTATCTCCTTCAAAGCCAAGAAAGGTTTCAAAAGGAATGTCATGCCCTTCTTTAAGTAGCGATTCACCACATTTAGGGCAAACGGCATCTGGCATGTCACAGCCACTGCCGCCTTCGAGGAACACCTTTTTTACTACTTCACTTTCAAAATCCGAATATTTACACTTCGGGCAAAGATAGTGCGGCGGAAGAGGATTGACCTCTGTAATACCTGCCATTGTAGCCACAAAAGATGAGCCTACAGACCCACGTGAGCCAACCAAATATCCATTTTCAACAGAGTTCCAAACTAGCTTCTGTGCAATGATGTAAAGCACCGCATAGCCATTACTGATAATAGAATTAAGCTCTCTGTCCAGTCTTTTTTTCACTACATCAGGCAACGGTTCTCCATACATGCTTGTTGCCTTTGTGGTTGTAATTTGCGTAAGATCGTCATCTGCACCATCTATACGAGGCGGAAATGTACCGTCTGGAATCGGTTTTATTTGCTCTATCATATCTGCTATTAAATTTGTGTTCGTAACAACAATTTCGTATGCCTTTTCCTTACCCAAGTACTCGAATTCCTCAAGCATTTCCTCTGTTGTTCTGAAATAAAGAGGTGCTTGATTATCGGCATCGGAAAATCCTTCTGCACTCATAATTATTTTTCTGTAATCTGCATCTTGAGGATCAATAAAATGTACATCACAAGTGGCAACCACAGGCTTATGGTGCTTTTCTCCAAGGGAAATTATTTTTTTGTTATAATTCTTTATGTCCTCAAAAGAAGATACAGAATCTACCTTTGAAGATTCAATCATAAACTGATTATTACCCAAAGGCTGAATTTCCAAATAGTCGTAAAAACTGGCTATGCCGTCTATAACTTCTTTTGGCTTATCGTCTAGCAATGCCCGAAACAGCTCCCCTGCCTCACATGCACTGCCAATGATCAGTCCATCACGGTATTCCATTAGCTTACTTTTTGGTATACGTGGTCGTTTCTTTGCAAAATATTCTAAATGAGACATACTTACTAACTCATATAAATTCCGAAGGCCAACATAATTCTTAACCAAAATTATTATGTGATACGGCTTAAGCTTGTCGTAATTAATCGTTCTGCTACAAAACACATTAACTGCATCTAAATTATAAACTTGTTTTTCTGCCAGCATGTCCAAAAATTTCATCAATATTTGTGCTGTTGCTTCTGCATCGTTTACCGCCCTGTGGTGACCTTTTAATTCCACCTTCAGGTGTTCTGCAACTATGTTAAGCTTGTACTTTTTTAGGTCAGGAAGAAGGCTTTTGGCAAGTTCAATTGTATCCATCACAGTATTTTCAATATCAGGCAATTTCAGATTTTCTGCATTTTTACGTATAAAGCCAACATCAAAGCTCGCAT
Organism: Anaerotignaceae bacterium; assembly: GCA_050251415.1. Lineage (GTDB taxonomy): Bacteria > Bacillota > Clostridia > Lachnospirales > Anaerotignaceae > UBA8514. Next base: position 26,338 of record JBFWMT010000014.1, read on the forward strand.
TATGTGCTACAAGCACTGTATTACCGAAGAACTTTATAAATTCTGGCAATATTGCATCTATTGATGGTGCGTCGCTAACCATTTCATCGGTAATGCCAGTAAGCTTTGTTATTTCGGCAGAAATAGGTACTTTAGGGTTAACAAAGGACGAAAACCGATCAGTAATTACACCGCCTTTTATTTTTACAGCACCAATTTCCGTTATTCTGTCACGTTCTCTTGAAAGCCCTGTTGTCTCAAGATCAAACACAGTAAATTCATCGTCTATACCCTGTCCTCGTGGGCAAACAACTGCTGTACCCAAATCGTCAATAAGGTAGCCCTCAACGCCATAGAGCACCTTTATATCCTTACCGTTACTGGTTTCCATTGCTTCGGGAAATGCCTGTACAACGCCATGGTCGGTAATGGCAATTGCCTTATGTCCCCACTCTATGGCACGTTTAACATAATCCTTAGCTGGCGTAATGCCGTCCATACGGCTCATTTTTGTATGCAAATGAAGCTCCACTCGTTTTTCCTTGGAGCTGTCTTTGCGTGATGGAGGTTTAGTGGCTATGGAAATATCTCGTGACATAATATTTATTTCCTTAGCATATTTGTCAAATTGCACATCCCCCTTAACTTTAAGATAATTTCCAGCTTTAAATAGCTGGTTCATCTCACTGTCGTAAACTTTTTTGTCTACAAAAAACTTAACAGTAGTGGAGTCTGTAAAATCGGTAATGTCAAAAGAAACTATGTATCGTTCACCTTTTATTTCGCGGGTTTCCACATTAAATATACTGCCAACAATAATTACCTTTTCGCCCTCTGTTTTTGTTTCAATGATTTTGGATACAGCTCCCGAAATCTCCTTACCAATAATAATACCGTTGGCAATTTTTTCGCCAGCCTGAGCAATGGCCTCATTTGTGGCGTCTGCCGCAATTTCTGCTTTACGTGCCTCTAGGTCTTTCAGTATTTCAAATTCTTTAGTTTCTTGCTCTTTGCGGAACAAGGCGTATTCCTCAGCAGAGGATTTTTTATCCTTAAAATAAACCCTAACATCAAGGTCATTTTCTGTTTTAAGTTTTTGTTCTATAAGCTTGTCTATTTCTTTTTTAACAAGAAAATAGGAAACATTGTTTTTAACAGAAATTTCAAGTTTATTTTCGTTTAGCGTCCAGTCTGATGCGCATATTATACTGCCACAGCCAGGGCCAATTTTTGCTACGCTGTAAATTACATTTTCCCATGTTTTTTCAATTATTTCCTTGGTCTGACGCTGAGTGTTAAGGTACGTAAATTCAATAACCGCTTCTTTAATTGGAAGTCTTGTTTCAAGTTCCTTTTTAAGCTTGTCTATGTATTTTTCAGCTATTATATCGGGCAGTTCAAAGCCAATTTCCAATACTTTTTCCTTGCTGTGTATAACGAATTTTATTATAACCGCATTTTCAAAGACCTCTTTAATTTTTGGTGAAAGAGATATTTTTTCAAACACAGTATTAAATTTTTTTCTTTCCACCAAAATCAAATCCTTTTCTTATAGCTTTAGTATTTCCTCCATAAGGCTATCCACAAGCTGGCTTTCATCAACTTTTTTTATAATTTCACCTTTTTTGAATATAAGACCAACACCATTGCCACCTGCTATGCCAATGTCTGCCTCTCGTGCTTCTCCTGGACCATTAACTACACAGCCCATCACTGCAACTTTAATGTTTTTATTTATTTTTCGGCATTTTTCTTCAACCTCATTTGCAATACCAATCAGGTCAATTTCTGTTCTTCCGCAAGTTGGGCATGATACAAAATCGATGCCAAATTTACGCAGTTCAAGGCTTTTAAGTATTTCTTTTGCCGCTTTTATTTCTTCAACTGGGTCACCTGTAAGGGAAACACGAATTGTATCTCCAATGCCCATGGCAAGTATTGCGCCTATGCCAACAGCACTTTTTACTGTTCCGCCATAAACCGTACCAGCTTCAGTTATGCCCACGTGTATAGGATAATCACAGCTTTTACTTAACAGGCTGTAAGTTTCTATGCTCATAGGCACTCCTGATGCCTTTATTGAAATTATTATATTATGAAAATCAAATTTCTCTAATATTTTTACGTGTTTTAAGGCACTTTCCACCAAGGCTTCTGGTGTAACGTGCCCATATTTATTTAAAAGTTCTTTTTCCAGCGAGCCTGAATTTACACCAATTCTTATGGGAATATTCTTTTCCTTTGCCATATCAACAACAGCTTTAATTTTTTCTTCATCGCCGATGTTTCCAGGGTTTATACGCACCTTATCTACACCTTGCTTCATAACCTCAAGTGCAAGTCGGTAGTCAAAGTGAATGTCCGCTACAAGGGGTATGGATATCTGCTCTTTTATTTTACCAACGGCAATGGCTGCCTCCATATCTGGCACAGCAACACGCACCAGTTCACAGCCTGCTTCTTCAAGTGCCTTTATTTGCCTAACAGTTGCCGATACATCGCGGGTATCGGTGTTGCACATCGACTGAATTATAATGGGATGATCTCCACCTATTTTAAGCCCACCAACTTCAACTGTTTTTTTTATTTTTCTTTCAATCATCATTTTCACCTACTTAAAAATCCTAATAATATCGTTGGATGCAATTAGTGCCATAAACACCATTAAAAGCACAAAACCTGCAAAATGAATAAATCCCTCTTTATTTCTATCTATCGCTTTTCCTCTTATTGTTTCAATAATAAGAAAAACCAGTCTTCCCCCGTCCATTGCTGGTATTGGAAACAGGTTAATTGCACCAAGATTTGTGCTTAGCAATGCTGCAATTGTCATAAGACTTCTGATTGCACTGCCAACGCTGTAGGTTAATCCTTCTTCAACTGTATCGCCCATTATCTGTACTATACCAATTGGGCCTGCAACTTCCTGGGGCGTAATATTTAATGTGAAAAGGCGCACAAAGCCCACCACTACTGATTTTATGTAGTAGCGCATCGTATAAATTGAAGTTTTAACGGTTTCCAGTACATCAGTTCGTTCATAACCTTCAACATTTTGGGCAAGCAACCCAGTTTTAACCAATGGTGTAAAGCCAACGATCCATCTGTTATCTTCTGATGTAGATGGCTTTATTGTAAGATTTTCTTTTTTCCCGTCACGCAAAACTGTAATTTCTAAATCATTACCGTTACAGCCGTCAAGCACTAAATACAAATCTTGATAAGTACCAATTTTTTCCCCATTAATTGCAATTATTTCGTCCCCTTCGGTAAGCCCCTTTGTTTGGGCATCTGTACCTTCAATTACACTTACAACCGTTGGATAAACTACAGCATTGGCTGTTGCTGCAACAACAAATACAATAAAAAATGCAAATACAAAATTCATTATAGGACCCATAACAACAACTGCCATTCTTTGGAAGGTAGTTTTGCTGTTAAAAGAACGTGGGTCGTTATCCTCTTCATCCTCCCCAAGCATACGGCAAAATCCGCCTAATGGCAAAAGACGTACAGAGTAAATTGTATCGCCTTTTCTTTTTTTGAAAACAGTAGGCCCCATACCAATGGCAAATTCCTCTACAAGTATTCCGTTTTTTACTGCCACAATGTAGTGACCATATTCATGTACTAAAACCAAAATGCTGAAAACCAGTAAGGAAATCAGCACCGAAAATAATCCGGACATATTTTATTAGTCCTTTCTTTTTATAATTTAATATTTTGGGCATATTCTCTGCCCCATTTATCTGCCTCTAAAAGCTCCTCAATGGTAAAGTTATACTTAACAGTATATGCATTCATTGTGGTTTCTATTATAGCAGGTATGTCAAGATATTTTATTTCTTTATTTAAAAATTTTTCAACTGCAATTTCATTTGCCGCATTAAGTACCGCAGGCATACTTCCACCAATTTCAATTGCCTTATAGGCAAGGGCAAGGCAACGAAAAGCTTCCAAGTCTGGTTCTTCAAATGTAAGTGTACCTACCTTCGCAAGGTTCAGCTTTTCAAAAGAATTTTTCACTCGCTTGGGATAAGTTAGAGCGTAGGCAATGGGCACCTTCATATCTGGTACGCCAAGTTGAGCCATAACTGCACCATCCTCATATTCAACTGCGGAATGAACAATGCTTTGGGGCTGTACAAGCACTTGAATTTTATTCACTTCTACATCAAAAAGCCATTTGGCTTCAATTACCTCAAGGCCTTTATTCATCATTGTAGAGGAGTCTATGGTTATTTTTGCGCCCATGCTCCAGTTTGGATGTTTAAGTGCCATTTCAGGGGTAACGTCCTTAAGCTGTTCAGCTTTTTTACCTCTGAACGGACCACCAGATGCTGTAAGAATAATTTTTTCTATTTTGTTCATATTATTGCCTTGAAGGCTTTGAAAAATTGCTGAATGCTCACTGTCTATTGGATATATCTTTACCCCCTGTTTTTTTGCTTCGTCTATAATAAGGCTTCCACCTGAAACAAGCACCTCTTTTGTGGCAAGGGCAATTTCTTTTTTTGCGCATATTGCCTCATACGTAGGCTTTATACCAATATTACCAACAAGACTCATCACAACGGTATCTACTGCTTTCATTGTAGCAATTTCAACAAGTCCATCAAGCCCTGTTAGCACTTCAACATCAAGGTTCTTAATTTTCTCTTTAAGCAAGTCTGCCTTTATTTCGTCCATAACCGCCACTTTAAGTGGTCTAAACTCTCTAATTTGCTCTTCCAAAAGCTCTGTCGAAGTATTTGTTGAAAGCCCCAGAACACGAAAATCAGAGGTCGCTCTTACCACCTCTAAGGTTTGTACTCCAATTGAACCAGTAGAGCCCAAAATTGATATGTTTTTCATTTTTAAAGCACCTCTATCCAAAATAGCATAATGTAATAAACCACTGGTGCGGTTAAAAGCACACTGTCAAAACGGTCTAAAATTCCACCATGCCCTGGTATTAAGTTTCCGTAATCCTTTAAGTTAACAAAACGCTTAACTGATGATGCGGCCAAATCACCTATTTGTGATAAAACAGACCCTGCAATTCCAGTAATAATGCAAAACACAACAGTATTTACATTTTCCAACATAAAATATCTTTCTACTAACGTACCATAAATCACCGATATTACTGTAGCTGTTATAACACCACCCACTGCTCCTTCCACTGTTTTTTTAGGGCTAAGAGATGGAATAAGCTTGTGTTTACCAAACAACATGCCGCTGAAATATGCACCAGTATCACACCCAAAAGCACATATAAAAATAAGCCAAACGAAAAACTTACCATATGTATATTGGCGTATAAGGTATATATGGGACATTAAGAAGCATACGTAAAAAAAACCAAAAAAGGTTACCATAATATCTTTAATGTTAACATTATTGTGAAACAAAACCATGGCTACCAAGAGTACTACCAAAAATGCTGAAACAAGAATGTTAAACATATTGTTTTCATTTATAAAAAATTCCGCAAAAATAACATAAATCACTGCAAATGAATACCCTACAAAATCCAGTGGCTTCGGTTTTATATAAAAGGCTCTATAAAATTCGTACATACCAATAACCGATAAAGCTAGCACAGCTATTTTAAGCGGAAGTCCGCCGTATACAATAAAAAATATCAAAACAGGCAGAAGAACTAAACCTGATACAATTCTGGTAGACATTGATTCCCTCCTAACTATTGCGTCCGCCAAAGCGACGGTCACGGTTTTGGTATTCCCAAATTGCTTGCTTTAAGTCATCTCCAGTGTAATCAGGCCATAATTTATCCGAAAAACTAAATTCTGAATATGCAATCTGCCATAGAAGAAAGTTGCTTACCCGCTCTTCGCCACTGGTACGTATAACTAGCTCTGGGTCTGGCACGCCTGCTGTATCAAGGTGCAGTGCAATATAATCTTCAGTAATATCTTCAGGTGCAATTTCTCCATTTTGGGATTTTTCAGCAATTTTCTTCACAACTCTTAAAAGCTCATCTCGTCCACCATAGTTTAATGCAATGTGCAAATTAAGACCAGGTTTATCTTTTGTAAGGTCTTCAAGTGTTATAATTTTTTGTTGTATATCACTATCCAAGCGTGTTCTGTCTCCAATTATGTCAACCTTAATATCACGCTTTTTAGCTGTACGAATATGCTCTTTTAGATATTGGCGAAGTAAATCCATAATTCCTGACACTTCATCATCGCTGCGTCTCCAGTTTTCTGTCGAAAAAGCATATGCTGTAAGGTGCATAACACCCAATTCTGATGCCAAATTGGTAATCTTTTCAAGGGTATCTGCACCTGCTTTATGTCCTGCTTTTTTTATTAAGTTTCTTTTCTTTGCCCAACGCCCATTGCCATCCATAATTATGGCTATATGCTTTGGCATACTGTCCCTATCCAATTCAATTTTGTCTTTTGTACCCACGTTAAATTGCCTCCATCAAGAAAAAGCCCCTTAATTTAAGGGGCATAATTTTTTATACTGAAAGAATGTCCTTACATTTAGCTTCAGCTTTTTTTTCAATTTCCGAAGTGAATTTGTCAGTAAGCTTCTGAATTTCTTCTTCCATTGTCTTTAAATCGTCCTCTGAAATTTCCTTTGCTTTTTCTGCCTTTTTAAAAGAGTCAATAGCATCGCGGCGAATATTACGAATAGCTACCTTAGCATCTTCGCCTTTTTTCTTAACATCTTTTGTAATGGAAACACGACGCTCTTCAGTAAGTTCTGGAAAAACAAGGCGAATAACTTTTCCATCATTGCCCGGGTTAATACCTAAATCTGATGTATTAATTGCTTTTTCAATCGCTTTAATAAGAGTAGAATCCCATGGCTGAATCTGGATAAGTCTAGCTTCTGGAACAGAAATGTTTCCAACCTGATTAATTGGTGTAGGGGTTCCATAATAATCAACTGTAATCCTATCCAGTACGTGAGGGTTTGCACGTCCAGCCCTAATTGTTGAATACTCATTTTCAAGGTTTGCAACAGTTTTTTTCATTTTTTCTTCATATACTGCCGTCTTCTCTGACATAAAATTTCCTCCTAAATATTAAAAACTTATAAATTAAGCCCAACTTATACAGTGACAATTGTTCCTATTTTTTCTCCGCCTACGGCACGGATAATGCTGTTTTCATCACTTAAGCCAAAAATAACAACAGGTATTTTCTGTTCAAAGCAAAGTGATGCTGCTGTTAAATCAATAACTTTAAGATTATTTTTAATAATATCTTCGCATTTTATTTCATCAATTTTTTTGGCATTAGAATTTTGTGCTGGGTCACAGTCGTAAACGCCGTCAACATTTTTAGCGAAAAACAACCCATCAACCTCAAGCTCTGCTCCACGAAGAGCAGTTATTGTATCTGTAGAAAACATTGGATGTCCAAGTCCACCTGCAAAAATAACAACTTTTTTATTAGAAAGATGTTCTAACGCACTGTCCTTTGAAAATTCCTCTGTCATTGTGCCACATTTAAAAGGTGTCTGCACAACTGCACCTATCCCTTGTTGTCTTAAAAAATCTGCTACATAAATAGCATTCATCACAGTAGCAAGCATACCAATCTGGTCTGCTTTTGTTCTGTCCATCTGAGAGTCTGCACTTCTTCCTCTCCAAAAATTACCGCCGCCAATAACTAAAGTAACCTGCGTTCCCTTATCCATTATTTCTTTTATTTGGGAAACTATGCCTTTTATAACGTCGTTATCAAAGTTAACGCCAACTTTGTCTCCCGCAAGTGCCTCTCCGCTAAGCTTTAGCACAATCCTGTTATACATTTAAACTGCCTCCTTGTAGCTGATATATCAAAGTTTAAGAAAGACAAAACTTTCCTAATAATTAATTTAACATATTTCTGTCAAAAATTCAACCTTATAAAATAAAGTTCCGCTTACAACTAAACAAGGAAAAATGAGCACCCTAGAAATTTTATTTGATTCTATGTAAAAAAACCCTCTTTTGTATAAGAAACAAAAGAGGGTTTAAGTATTTTATTTTATGTTAAATAATTCCTTTAACTTGGCCGCAAGTTCAACAGAATTTTGAATAGTAGCCGCAAGTTCCTCCATAGAAGCAGATTGTTCTTCAGTAATTTCAACAGTTTTATCTGCATTTGTAACTGTAGAATTAATCTTTGCATTAATTTGTTTATTTAACTCAGTTATGTGGGAAGCAGTTTCTTTAGAGCTATCAGATAATAGCTGAATTTCATTTGCAACCACTGCAAACCCTTTTCCGTCGTTACCAAGCCTTGCTGCCTCTATTGCTGCATTAAAGCCAATAAGCTTTGTTGTATTTGCAACCCTTGTTATGTCCTTTAATACTTGTTCAATTTGTTTTGTTACTACATTAATTTCATCAATTTCGTTAGAAAGTATTTGCTGGCTTGCTGCAATTTCCTGTGCCGATTGTGCCAATAAATCAACTGTTGCAGAAATTTGGATAAAATTTGTTGCCAAATTTCCAGATAAAGTTTCGGTTTCAATGCGTTTATATCCATCTTGCGCAAGTGTGTTTACAACTATATTCAAAACCTCGGCAGCTGCATTAATATTCTTTTTATCAACAATATCTATTTTTTGCGCTGCTTCCCAAAGCTTGTCCTCATTTATTCTAAGTTCTCCGGCAACTCTTTTTATTGTAACTTCATTTGGTTTGCGGTCAAGTATCTGTCCCCCAAGCACAGTCCCAATGTGTTCACCTTTTATAATGATAGGTGCAGCAAAATCTATTAATCCTGCATGACATTCTCCTACATGTGGTCTGCCGCTTCGCACTGCCATCTCACCCATTTGATTATGGCATGTAGCACATCGGCTATCTCCAAGGCTATTGCTATGTATGTAGTTACTGCAAAAGTCCCTGTAATGGCTAGGGTGTGTTACTTCTTCCCCTTTTCTGTTTACAGAAACCGCAGCGCAGTTCATTCCGATTGCAAAATTATCTAAAAACTTTTGCAGTGTATTAATGTCTATTACATCCTCCATTTCAAGATATTCTAATTGTATTACCCCATCCTTAATCGATACCATAATTAATCCCCCTTGCTAATTTTATTCACAATAAAATTAGTATATATATAATTTAAAAATTATATGTCTAATTATAACATTATTTGTTTTAAATTTCCACTATTTTAGCAAATAAGTATAAAACAAAATTTGTAAATTCACATATAATCACAATATCTCGTATTTATTCACAAAACTCTACCATGTTTTTTGTAAATAATTACCATAAATCAAGCAAGGGGATATCATTGTTTATTCAAAATTGGTGGTTTTGTTTTTACCAGTTGTTTTTGACTGATGCATTGCTGAGTCCGCATTGTTAAATAACTTCTCTGATGTTAAAGATGGTGTCCATGTTGCAATTCCGCAGCTTATTGTAACAGTTTCATTTATAATATCATTTGTTATTAAAGCAAAATCTTTTCTTAACTTCTCAACAAAATTGAAACAATAGTTTTTTTCTTGTTCATTAAGGATTATTGCAAATTCCTCTCCGCCAAACCTTGCGGGTAAATGTTTATCACCGCAATGTTTTTTCATAAGTTCTGCCAATGCAATTATTATTTGGTCACCCATAGCATGTCCATAGGTATCATTTACTTTTTTAAAATCGTCTACGTCTATAATAACTAAAGCAAATTCCTCTGCACATCCATCCTCAACAGAAGTCTTCCTTTTCAGCGTGTTAAGTAGTGCAGTATGTCCATATAGCCCTGTTTTTTGATCTTTGTTAAGCATCTCCTGCATTCTAATTTTGTGTACATAACCTTTTACTATAAGCATGTCTTTTTCCTCTTGATAATTAATAAGTATGTTACAAACTATATACACAGAAATTGTAAATGAAAATGAAACTAATGCCTCTGGAAACAAATAAGCAATCATGGTAGCGTTAGTTGCTGAATATTTTCGGCTTATAAATACGAAAATTAGAAAAAGAAAATTTATTACCGCAACACGCTTTGTCATGGTTTTGTCATTAAAAATCAAGGTTGTAAATATAGGTATGCAAAATATGCATTGAGTAACTGAAAAAAAACTGTGGGTACATGCAATCACCATACATATTACGGACATTTGTATAACTGGTATGTAGTTAATAAATTTCATTTTTGGGCATGCCCTTTTTAAAGCAATGTATCCAACACAAATAACCACACAATTTATTATTGTAGGCAATATCAAAAATTTCGTCAAATACTCTGGCAATGGCTGTAATATTAAATTCCCTCTAGCAAGTACGAAATACATTAAAACCTCAACGATAAACACGAAAGCCGACATACCCAAGTTTGTATAAAAAAGCACATTTCGCCATTTCTCATAAAGTTCTTCATAATCTTTCATTTCAAATTTCTCCATTTCTTAAAATAAAGACCTACCTTAGTATTTAAATTAAGCATAATTATCATCTCTAATGTTTTCTTCAACAACATCAATTGGCACATCGTTAAAAACTGCTATGGATTCAAAATCACTAAGACTCTCCACGCTTTTCAATTTGCGTTGTATTTGCCTTGTGCGCACCCCAACCAACTTATCAAGTTCGGCATTAGCTTGTTCCAGACGAGCCTGCGTTGCTGTAAGAACATCACCAAATTTATCAAACTCTGTTTTAACAGCACCAAGTACATTCCACACCTCACTGCTGCGTTTTTGTATAGCAAATGTGCGAAAACCCATCTGCAAACTATTTAACATAGCTGCCATTGTGCTTGGCCCTGCAATATTTACCTTATACTCTTTTTGAAGTATCTCAATCATACCCCTGTTTACTACCTCTGCATAAAGTCCCTCAAAGGGCAAAAACAATATTGCAAATTCAGTTGTATTAGGTGGGTCAATATATTTATCCCGAATGTCTTTAGCCTCGCTTTTAATTGTGTTCATCAAAAGCTTTGCACAGGCTTGAATTTCATCTGCATTACCATTTTCATAAGCATCTCTGAGGTTTGAATAAGCGTCCCCTGGAAATTTAGAATCAATGGGAAGGTAAATTATTTTGTCACCCTCTGTTGGTATTTTAACTGCAAATTCAACTACGTTTTTACTGCCTTTTTTTGTTGCAATATTAACTGCATACTGCTCTTGCGCAAGTATTTCATCCAATATTGCACCAAGCTGGATTTCACCTAGAATTCCTCTGGATTTTACGTTTGAAAGCACTTTTTTAAGGTCACCAACACCTACAGCAAGGTTTTGCATTTCACCTAAACCCTTGTACACTTGTTCCAGCCTATCGTTAACAAGCTGAAAAGATTTTGTCATTCTGTGATCTAGACTCTGTTGAAGCTTTTCGTCAACAATTTTCCTCATTTCATCTAGCTTTTTATTGTTGTCTTCCTGCAAATATGTAAGCCTTTTTTCCACAGAGGCACGTATATTATCTAGCTTTTGCTCATTTTCCAAAGCGAAACTTTTAAACCTCTCCTCAAGCTGATTAAACTGCAAGGAAAGACCCTTTTGCATAATATCCTGCTTAGAATTTATACTTAAGTCCAAAGCAATTATTTTTTCTATTTGAGTATCGTTTGCAGTTTTCTCATTGCTTGCAATAATTTCCCCCAAACTTTTAATAGACTGTTGGGTAGTGCTGCTCATTTCTTGCCTCAAAAATCTTTGTTGTTCATCCATATCTTTTTTAATTTGTTCGATTTTTAAAATGGAGTTATCATTTCCTCGGCCTTGCTTACTTAAAACAATAAAAAGTAAAATAACAAGTAAAATAATAACTGATAAAAGAATAATTATGATTGTATCCATATGTCCTCCTACTTCTGGCATACGCCACAGGGGTGAAACCCTGCACTAATTGCGCTTTCCTTATCATCAAAATACACTCTATTTTTTTCAGCTGGAAGACTTTTACAATCTGGCAAGTGAAACACAAGTGAATTTTTGTTACCAATATATGTAATACTTTCTGCTGAATCAACTGTAGCAGTTTTATCTGGTGTGACCTCTTTATTTTCTGAAAAAGTGTTACCTGCCGCTATGGTCAATTGGGGTTTAACGTCAATAAGAGATTTGCTTTCAGTACTACTACAAAATGTAGTTATCTTTTCCCCGTCGCATTTAACCACGATATCACCATGAAAGTCTGTTCTAAGCACCTCAACATTGCTAAATCTTTTCAAAGCATCTTCATTGGGTAAGCCATAGTCATTATCAGTACCAACCTGAATAATTGCTAATTCTGGATTTACCTCAGCCAAAAAGTCGGTGGTGGAAGAGGTGTTTGAGCCGTGGTGTGCAACCTTTAGAACGTCTGCCGATACATCGGCACCCGAATTTAAAATATCTCTTTCTGCTTCTTTTTCAATATCTCCTGTAAAAAGAAAAGTCTTTTCTCCATAAGTCATTTTGAAAACTATTGAATTATTATTGGCATCGCTATACCATGCAACTGGTGCCAAAAATTCAAAGGGAATACCGCCAATTTCCATATCAAACGGCTCTGTTACCCTAATCTCCTCCACGTCATTTTCTTCCATTGCATATAGCATATTTGTGTATACATTTGTATCAATATCAAAGTCTGGCATCAACAGCCTGTCTACGTCATAATTTGCAAGCACATATTGCATTGCGCCTATATGGTCCTCGTGTGGATGAGTTGCTATTGCCGCATCAATATGCGTTATATCAAGGTTATTAAGGTAGTTTAATATGTAATCTTTGTCTTCCCTGTTTCCAGCATCAACAAGCACATTTTCGCCTGTAGGCAACATAATAAGCGTGCAATCTGCCTGCCCAACATCAATGTAATGCACAACAAGCTGTCCATTGGATTGCTGTGTCGTGTCTGCTAACCCTGACTGAACACCTGCCGAACAAGCTGTAACGCAAAATAACATTAGGGCAAGTAAAACCAGCTTTATTTTTTTAAGTTTTATCATACTGATCCCCTTAAAGGCTTTTCAACAACAGACTGTACTTTTTCATGTATTTTTGCCAATTCTTCCTTATCCAAAGATGTCACATCTATAGGCTTATGAATATAAAGGTGCACATCTGCCGGTGCTATACGGTGATGGCTGTTGTTTTCCAGTACATCTGCCGCACCACTTATTGTAAAAGGTACAATTGGCACTTTGGATTTTGTTGCTAATTTAAAGGTTCCCGCCTTAAATTCTGCAACTTTTCCGTCCTTGCTCCTAGTCCCTTCAGGAAAAACAATAAGGTTGTATCCGTTTTTAAGCAGGTCTATACCCTCTATAATTGTTTTCAGCTGTTGCTTCATATCACTTCTGTCCATAAACAGACAGTGTATTAAATTCATCCAGTCCCTAATCAGCGGAATTTTCATAAGTTCAACTTTAGCAATAAAGCCAACAGGTACATTTAGCTCTGCAAGCAGTAACGCAAAATCAAAGTTACTTTGATGATTACCAATAAACAACATATTGCAATTAGCTGGTATATTTTCTCGCCCATGTACAAATATTTTTGCCCCTGAGTCCTTTATCCTGTTTGCCGCCCACTGCTGAACTATTTTTTGTACATATTTGTTACTAAAGGACTGGTCCTTTGTTTTTTGCATTTTTTTTGCTTTGTTAAGCTTTGGTATCAATAAAACAAGGCTCCCTAATCCCTTCACATAAAATTTTAAACTTCTTAACATGGCTACCTCCATAAAATATCATTTTCCCTATTATAACATAATTGCAATAATAATTCCTTAAAATTTGTATTAAGTGCTATATAAACGAGCTGGTTTTACAAAAAGCTATTTGTTTTTTCACAAGAAGTATAACAGTATTTGCAACTTATTAAAATGAAAAAGAGGACGAATATTTCTGATTCTAAATCTTTAGTTAAACTTCATAAAACAATATATTTTAATTTACCCTTGTTAAAAGTTAGAAAATATTATAAAATTGTTTGATGGTAAATTGTAAAAATTGTAATGTGTTAATCAACAAAGTATATATTAACCGAAAGGAGCAACAAAAAAATGGCTAAAGAGAAAAAACTTGTAACCGCCATTACAGACATGGAACAGGATTTTCCACAATGGTATACCGATGTTGTAAAAAAAGCAGACCTTATTGACTATTCAAGCGTTAAAGGCTGTATGATTATAAGACCTTATGGTTACGCAATATGGGAACTTCTGCAAAGGCAGTTAGACGATATTTTTAAGGCTACAGGACACGAAAATGTGTATATGCCTATGTTTATACCAGAAAGTCTATTGCAAAAAGAGAAAGACCATGTAGAGGGTTTTGCCCCTGAAGTTGCATGGGTGACCCATGGTGGTGAAACACAGCTTCAAGAACGTCTTTGTGTGCGCCCTACTTCTGAAACTCTTTTTTGTGACCATTATGCAAACATTATTCAAAGCTACAGAGATTTACCTAAGCTTTATAACCAATGGTGTTCTGTAGTTAGATGGGAAAAAACAACCAGACCTTTCCTAAGAACAACTGAGTTTTTGTGGCAAGAGGGGCATACAGCCCATGCAACAGCCGAGGAAAGTGAAGCTGAAACAATTAAAATGCTTAATGTATATGCAGATTTTTGCAGTGATATACTTGCAATTCCTGTTATTAAGGGTGAAAAAACCGAAAAAGAAAGATTTGCAGGTGCCAAATCCACCTATACCATTGAAAGCTTGATGCACGATGGCAAAGCTTTACAAAGTGGTACATCACACAATTTTGGTGATGGTTTTGCAAAAGCTTTTGGTATTCAGTATACCGATAAGGATAATAAATTACAGTACGTTCACCAAACCTCATGGGGTGTTACAACTCGCCTTATTGGCGCAATTATTATGGTGCATGGTGATAACAGCGGTCTTGTGCTTCCACCTGCTATTGCACCCACACAACTTGTGGTTATTCCAATTGCAATGCACAAGGAAGGTGTAATTGAAAAAGCTGAAGAATTAACTGTGCGTCTTAGTAAAATAGCCCGTGTAAAATCTGATTTATCCGATAAGGCACCTGGCTGGAAATTCAGTGAGTATGAAATGAAAGGTGTTCCTATTCGCCTTGAGGTAGGCCCAAAAGATATAGAAAACAATCAGGTTGTGCTTGCACGACGTGATACAGGTGAAAAAATTGTTGTATCAATGGATGAGCTTGAAGTAAAGGTTGAAGAACTTCTTAAAGATATTCAAGCTAACCTGCTTGCAAAAGCTATACAAACTCGTAATTCAAAAACATATTCAGCAACAAATCTTACTGATTTTGAAAAAACACTTAACGAAACACCTGGCTTTATTAAGGCTATGTGGTGTGGCGATAAAGCTTGCGAAGATGCAATTAAGGAAAAAACAGGTGCAACCTCTAGATGCATTCCTTTTGAACAGGAAGAAATTGCAGATACCTGTGTATGTTGTGGCAAAAAAGCCAAGCATATGCTTTACTGGGGTCGTGCATATTAATTATAATTAAACAACCCCT
This sequence comes from Anaerotignaceae bacterium, assembly GCA_050251415.1. Lineage (GTDB taxonomy): Bacteria > Bacillota > Clostridia > Lachnospirales > Anaerotignaceae > UBA8514. The sequence continues at coordinate 41,739 of JBFWMT010000014.1, forward strand.
CTAACCAATTTAATGATATACCCCTTGTCAAGTAGACAGTGGAAATATCTAAAATGAGATGCTGATGAACGACCACACGTAGTTTTATGTGGTCGTTTTTTTATGCACACCATTTCTCTTTATATTTAATAATTCGTTTGTTTTCAGGAATAGGGTATTCCATCGGCCTATCTGAAGATAACGCTTCTATTCTTACTTTCAACGGTGTCTTGCAGTTATATCTATCCTGAGGACGTTCTTCACTGTAAAACCTTTAAGTTTCTTTTGAAAAATTTTACTTGTTTATTGGGGGTTTGATGTATCTGGACTTTCATTCCACAAAATTTCCGGATCTTTAACTGCCGCATATTCTGATGATGGAAACCACCCTGGGTATATCCTGCTCCGCACATTTTGAAGTGTCTCAGGGAAAGATCCAATGGATTCAAATACTGCCCAAGTACTGGCATCAATCTCTAACACATGAAACTCTGCATTTTCATTTTTTTGATGTTGCTACCCCAATGTAATGATCCAGCTCACCCGTTTCTTCCATTCTTTCTTCTGAAAAATTTGTTGATGCGCTAATTATACCAATTGGTTCTACATTGGAAATTGACTTCAATTGTTTTATAATATCTGTGGGTCAAAAGTTCGGTCATTTTTGCAATCTCAGGATTAATCCCCTGAAAAACAATTGGAATTCTCTTCTTAAAACCTACTATTTGAATTTTTCTTTCTCAACAATGCGATAATTCATTTCACATCCTCCTCAACATCAATGGTATCAAAGAATGTATTTATCCATCCGACAATCTGTGCACAATATTATTAACTGCCCTATGATTAGTCATTAATTGCTTCTATGCCTTGTCGCTTTAGTTCCTCAAGATTATCTAACATGTTTCGAAGTACCTCTGAGTCATGTCCCTCCCAATCCAACACCTCGCCTACTACTCTTAATGATGCCTTGGTCCGGTAGGATCTTGTGGGATTTCCCGGGAATTTTTTATCTGTCAAATTTGGATCATTCTCAAAAGCACCTAAAGGCTCCACAATATAAATTCGACCTCGTCCGTCCCCCACCGCCAGTTCAGCTCCCCAAATAGCTGCATCCAGTGTGCCAGTCAGGTAGACATAATTTGCTTTCTTTCTCTCCCCATAATTAGAGCTATAGCCGGGTTTCAACAAGTCACCCACCTTCAAATCTACTTTTGCACCATGATAAAAAGGCCCCGCGTCCAGAGACTGATTCATGAATTGCACTAGTCCGCTTTCTGATGTAAGGTTTTCAAGATTATTAAATATCTCGTCTTCGCACCAGTTCCACCATTGAAGCTCAAGCAAAAATTCAATTATTTTCTCACTAAATCTTTTTTTGATTAATTTAGCGGGATTCCCCCCATATATTGCATAAGGCTCAACATTTTTTACAACTGTTGCATTAGCCGAAATAATGGCACCATCTCCAATTTGAATGCCAGGCATAATGGTTACATTTTGACCTATCCAAACATCATTGCCAATCACTGTGTCACCCTTAAAAGGAAGTTGTTGTATTGTAGGTGTCACTTTTTCCCATCCATAACCAAAAATATTAAATGGATAGGTTGTAATTCCATCCATCCTATGGTTTGCACCGTTCATAATAAACTTAACACCCTCTGCAATTGCGCAGAATTTGCCTATTATCAGTCTATCTCCAAGAAATTCATAGTGGTGTTCTATATTGTCATAAAATTTCTCGGGCGACTTTTTGTTATCACTGTAATATGTGTATTCTCCAATCTCAACATTTGGTCTTTTGGGTAGATTGCTAATATAGCAAACTGTTTTAATTTTTTCATTGGGATAAAGCTTTTTCTTATCTGGTCCTGTCATATCCATTCTCCTTATTCAAATTATCTTGCATGCATATATTTGCCAAAGATGCTACTATAAATTTAGCTAAATTATATGATGATATTATATGGCTATCTGCCAAAAACAAACATATCCGTTGAAAATGCTCAATAATTGAATTCCCACTCTTTGCACCTTTTTTCTTTATTATACATGCATCTGCATAATATTTCCATATATATTAAAAAAGGCTAAGCCGAAGTGTCATTTATGACCCAGACTTAACCTCTGATTTTACTCTATTTTCTTAAAGTGCTCTATGTCATCTATATTTTCTTCATTTTTTCAGGCTCAAAAATGGTACTTTTACTCTGCGCCACAAATAAACTCTTTTTCGTAGCCTTCAAGGTTTTTCCTTTTCATCCAATCAACAATCAGCATTACTATATGCTTATCTAGCCTTTTATCAATTTTAACTAGTAGTACAAATAGTTAAAAATTTTTTCACATAGGAAGGATAAAGATAAGTCATTAAACATTTGCACCTGTTGCAAAGGCATCTGAACCCATTGGTGAAATTGTGACGTAAAGGCGCAAAACATCTTCACCGATATTTATGACCTGCAAGCTTTCCTGTCCATCGACCTGCATTAATTCCCCCGCCTGCAACGAGTTTTCATTACCATCCGTGATAACCTTGGCATTACCCTCCATGACTTGCAGGAAAAGAGTTGATTCGAGATGTGTGTGTCCCGGTAGTATTTCCCCTTTTGCAATGTTTAGAACAAAGGCAATTACATTATCACTTTTGAAAAGCATTCGCTTGGCAATTTTTTCTTGAGGCTCATGAAAATAATCATTAAAAATAAACTTGTTCATAGATAAATCCCCCTTTAATTTAAGCTCAAACTTTAATATACCCCAATTTGGCATATAATAACTAATTTCTTTTCTAGCGATGTTTGGCAGCTGCTGTACCGTAAATTGGAATATCTGATCTTTCAGCAAGCAATACAACCACACCATTATTGGGAAATATGGGCTACTCCAACAAAATTACATTGTTATCAAATGAAAAAAGGTGAGAACTTAAACGTTTGCTCCCACCTTTTTTCGTTATACACGCGTAACTCCAAATTTTTCGTAAAATGTTCAAACCCAAGAGCTACCATAGGTACACAAAAATGCCCTTTCCAATTGGTAACCCATAGTATTGTCCTTCTTTCTTCAATTAGCAATACTTTTCCATAAGTTGTTTCAGTAAGTTCAGAGCGGTTTCCTGAACACCTTCTTCTTCTGCCTGCACTTCAAAACACTCCACCTCAAGGTCGATGTTCTGCAAAATATCCTCAGCAAGGCTGCGACGGGCAAACGTATAAACTACGTTATTTTCTTTGTCAATATGGCGTTGTAACAGATTTGCCCAAGCACCTGAATTTACTAAAATTTCCAATTTATCCGGGGTATTTTGCGTGG
>JBFWMT010000015.1:0-44958 GCA_050251415.1 Anaerotignaceae bacterium
TACAACGCATTAAAGGATTGGGGTATGCAGGCACTTATGGGTACGGTTACAAGCACACCTTGTATTGCAGTAGCGGATAAAACAGCGGCAGACAACATGTTCCAGATTACACCATCAGGTTCAGCAGTTCCTTGTATTGCAAATGATAACGCTTTCCGTGTTTGCTTTTCAGACCCTGACCAGGGTGCGGCATCTGCAAAATACATTGGCGAAAACAAGCTTGCGACGAAGGTTGCTGTAATTTACGATAGTTCTGACGTTTATTCTTCAGGCATTTACGAAAAATTTGCTTCAGAAGCAGCAAATCAGGGGATTGAAATTGTTGCCGCAGAAGCTTTTACTGCTGACAGCAAAACAGATTTCTCTGTTCAGCTTCAAAAAGCAAAATCAGCAGGTGCTGAAATGGTATTTTTACCAATTTACTACACAGAGGCATCTTTAATTCTTGCACAGGCAGCAACCCTTGACTTTGCACCAATCTTCTTTGGTTGTGACGGTCTTGACGGTATTCTTAATGTTGAAAAATTTGACACAACACTTGCAGAAGGCGTAATGCTTCTTACACCATTTGCGGCAGATGCACAGGATGACCTTACAAAGAAATTTGTAGAGGCTTACAAAGCAGCCTACAACGACACACCAAACCAGTTTGCGGCAGATGCATATGACGCTATTTATGCAATTAAAGTAGCGATGGAAGATGCAAAGGTAACACCTGACATGAGCGTATCTGACACATGTGAGGCAATGAAGGCATCTATGGTTAAGATTTCAATTGATGGTCTTACAGGCGCTGGAATGACATGGAACGCAAGCGGCGAGCCAAACAAAGAGCCAAAAGCTGTTAAGATTGTAAACGGTGCATACACAGCTATGTAACTAATGAAACGCTGGTTAATTGTTTAAATCAGTATTTTAAATTCTGTTTTGCAAATAACAAAACGGTGCTTTTATTATGAAAGCAATTGCGGAGGGTTGTCTGTAGACAGCCCTCCTGTTTAGTTTAAGGCAAAGGTAATACCTTTGGCATTGGTAATAAGAAAATACGGATTACATTAAGTTAGTGATTTGTACCTTGGGGTGAAGAAATTTATACATTGGCTAAAACAATGTATATTCAAAATATTAGGAAAGGTGTGTTGGTATGGAGTTTATTTCGTATTTAATTAATGGTATAAGCCTTGGCAGTGTATATGCTATTATTGCCCTTGGGTATACCATGGTTTACGGCATTGCAAAGATGTTGAATTTTGCACATGGCGATATTATTATGATAGGAGGGTTTGCGGTTTTTATATCTGTAAACAGTTTGGGGCTTCCTCCTATTGCTGGTGTTTTGCTTGCAGTTATTGTATGTACTGCCCTTGGTGTAACCATAGAGAGGGTTGCGTATAGGTCGCTTAGAGGGGCGTCACCACTGGCTGTACTTATTACGGCCATTGGCGTAAGTTATTTGCTTCAAAACCTTGCGCTTCTTCTATTTGGTGCAAACACAAAGGCATTTTCTTCAGTAGTAACAGTGCCTGCAATTAAGCTTGCAGAGGGTCAGCTTACAATTTCTGGCGAAACTATTGTAACTATTTTAAGCTGCATTGTTATTATGCTAGGCCTTACAACATTTATTAGAAAAACAAAAGCAGGACAGGCGATGCTTGCAGTTTCAGAAGACAGAGGTGCGGCAACCCTTATGGGTATAAACGTAAATGGAACGATTGCCATTACCTTTGCAATTGGTTCGGCGTTGGCGGCAGTTGCAGGTGTGCTTCTTTGTTCCGCGTACCCATCTCTTACACCATACACAGGTGCTATGCCTGGTATTAAAGCCTTTGTTGCGGCAGTTTTTGGCGGCATTGGTTCTATTCCAGGGGCTATGATAGGCGGTATTTTACTGGGTGTTATCGAAAATCTTTCTAAAGCGTATATTTCTTCCCAAATGGCAGACGCAATTGTTTTTGGTGTACTTATAATTGTTTTGCTTGTAAGACCTACGGGAATACTGGGCAAGAAAATACATGAGAAGGTATAGGTGGCGAAGATGGATATTAAAAAAATGAAAAAAAGTACAAAAAGCAGTTTTATTACATATGCCATGGTGATTGCGGTGTACATAATTGTTGAAATTATGCTTAGAACAGGAAATATGTCCAGCCTTATGGAGGGACTGTTAGTGCCTCTTTGCGTATACGTAATTCTTGCAGTTTCTTTGAACCTTACGGTTGGTATTTTAGGCGAACTTAGCCTTGGACACGCAGGCTTTATGTGCGTTGGCGCATTTTCGGGTGCATTTTTTACGAAAGTAATGGCCCAAACTATTCCAAGCGTTGGGGTACGTTTCTTTTTTGCTATTTTAGTTGGGGCGGCTTGTGCAGGCTTATTTGGTATTATTATAGGGGTTCCCGTGCTTCGTTTAAAAGGGGATTACCTTGCTATTGTTACTCTTGCATTCGGCGAAATTATTAAAAACGTAGTGAACGTACTTTACGTAGGTAAAGACAGTGCAGGTTTGCACTTATCTACAAAAGATGCGGTTTCACTTAAATTGGGTGAGGGCGGCGAGGTTATTATAAACGGGGCTCAAGGCATCACGGGAACGCCACATGCCGCAACCTTTACACTAGGAATAATTCTTATACTTATTACTTTATTTGTAATTATAAATCTTGTACATTCCAGAACAGGAAGAGCAATTATGGCGATTAGAGATAATCTGATTGCCGCAGAATCTGTAGGTATAAATATAACTCAATACAAACTTTTGGCTTTTGCTGTTTCGGCGGCATTGGCAGGTGTTGCGGGTGTTTTGTATGCCCACAACCTTTCAACCCTTACGGCTTTGCCTAAAAACTTCGGGTACAATATGTCTATTATGATACTGGTTTTTGTTGTTTTAGGCGGAATAGGCAACATAAGAGGTTCAGTTATTTCGGCGGTTATTTTAACACTTCTGCCAGAGCTTTTAAGAGGGCTTAACAACTACCGTATGCTTATGTATGCCATTGTGCTTATTGCAATGATGATTTTCAATTCCAGCCCTAAGGCAATTGATTTTAGAGCCAGAGTAATGGAGAAATTTAACAGCAATAAAAAGAAAGGGGCTGCGTAACCATGGCTTTGTTAGAGGTAAAAGAATTAAACATTGCATTTGGAGGATTAAAGGCAGTTGACCGTTTTAATATAACCATTGAAAAGGGCGAACTTTACGGCTTGATTGGCCCTAACGGTGCTGGCAAAACAACTGTATTTAATTTGCTGACAGGGGTTTATAAGCCAGACTCGGGAAATATTTTCCTTGGTGGAAAAGATATTACTGGCAAGCGTACAATTGACATCAACCAAGCAGGTGTTGCCAGAACTTTTCAGAACATACGTCTGTTTAAAAATTTATCGGTGTTGGACAATGTAAAGGTTGGATTACATAACCATTATAAATATTCAACCATTGAAGGAATTTTCCGCATGCCCCGTTACTATAAGGTGGAAAAGGAAATGAACAAGCGTGCCATGGAGCTTTTAAAGGTGTTTGGTCTTGACGGAGAAAGTAATTTTAAGGCCTCCAATTTACCTTACGGCAAGCAAAGAAAGTTGGAAATAGCCAGAGCATTATCCACAAACCCTGTGCTTTTGCTTTTAGATGAGCCAGCCGCAGGCATGAATCCTAACGAAACGGCGGAACTAATGGAAACCATTCGCTTTGTAAGGGACGAATTTGGCATGACAATACTTCTGATAGAGCATGATATGAAACTGGTGGCGGGTATTTGCGAAAAGCTTACGGTGCTGAACTTTGGGCATGTGCTTGCACAGGGTAAAACATCGGAAGTGTTGAACAACCCACAGGTTATATCGGCATATCTTGGAGATTAGGAGGCAAACTTATGGCATTACTTGAAGTAAAAGACTTGGAAGTATATTATGGCGTTATCCGTGCCATTAAGGGGATTTCCTTTGAAGTAAACGAGGGCGAAGTCATTGCCCTTATTGGTGCAAACGGTGCGGGAAAAACCACAATTTTGCATACAGTAACAGGGCTTGTGCCCTCTAAAAGCGGAAGTATTTTCTATAACGGAACAGACATAACAAAAATGCCAGGGCATAAGCTTGTGCCTATGGGTATTGCCCATGTGCCAGAGGGCAGACGTGTATTTTCGCAACTTAGCGTAATTCAAAATTTAAAAATGGGTGCGTACACAAGAAGTGACAAAAAGGAAATTGAGGACACACTTAAAATGGTGTATGAAAGATTTCCGAGGCTGGAGGAGAGAAAGCATCAGCACGCAGGAACTCTTTCAGGCGGTGAACAGCAGATGCTTGCCATGGGGCGTGCCCTTATGAGCCACCCTAAACTTATTTTGTTAGACGAGCCATCTATGGGCCTTTCGCCTATCTTTGTAAAGGAGATTTTCGATATTATAGAGAAAATAAGTGCAGATGGAACAACGGTGCTTTTGGTAGAGCAGAATGCCAAAAAGGCACTTTCTATTTCCAATAGAGCCTATGTTTTGGAAACGGGAAATATTGCCCTAAGCGGAGACGCAAAAGAGCTTATGAACAATGATTCTGTTAAGAAGGCATATTTAAGTGAATAAAAATGGATGTGGGGAAAAGTCAAAACCTTGGGCGTTGCCCAAACCCACTTGCTTTTTGAAAAAAGCAAGGCCAAAAACTTTATTAAAACCGCATATTCATGCGGTTTTTTGGGTTGAGGACGAAACATCAGTTTGGTTAAAAAAATTTATGTTACGGACTTATTTCTTTAATGGTGAAATCACTATATTGCATTTTCTACACAAATATGATTCAACATAGCTATCCCAACCTTCAGTTGGCATATATAGCTCTCCTTTTTTTTCGTTGGGTATAAATATAAATTTATGTTTTTTAGGACTCCATGATATGGTACGAGCACTTTGTAAATAGCCAAGTTCCATTTCTTCATTACAGTAAGGGCATTTCATGCTGAAACCACTCCTTTGGAAAATAAATTTCTTATAAATAAAACTAATTCACTTCAATAGTTATAACATTCTCCTCTAATTCAAGGCGTTCTTTAAGTTCATCAGTTACCTCCATTTTTATGACACTGCCTTTTGTAACATTTTCAAATTCATAATTCATACCTTGAACCACAGTGCCATCGGTTATATATGTTTTGGTAGGCTGTATATCTATAAAAGCTAAATGGTCATAGAAATTTCCGCTAATATTACCATTATCAAAAAGTCCTTCTTCACTGGTGGATAGGTTGTTCACTCTTTCTGAATATGTAATCTTAAAATTACTTTTTTCTATTTTATATGCGTCCTTAAAATTCATAGGGGCATCGACAACGCTAATTTCATAGCGCCAGCAATTCTTTGCTAATGCTGAAAGTTCATTTTCGTCTAAATATTTAATGGAAGAGTCAATGAACTTTTTGTAGTTCTCTTTCTCCTCTTTCAGCTGTGCAATGTCATTTTCATAACTACTTATTTGCTCTTGCAATTGGGCAATTTCTAAATCTTTAGGGTCGCCATTAGTTTGACTTGTGCAACCTGCCATAATAATAAGCAAACTAAAAGTCATTGCAAAAATAAACACTTTTTTCCTCATATAAACACCTCCCCATTAGTTTAATTCTTTGAAGCCTTTGCCTCTACATCTATATAGCAGTCAAACAGTCTATTCCACGGAAAGCCCCATTGTGCAAGGGTACACTCATTTACAACGTAATTCTTTCCATTTACATCATACTTGGTTTCCATAAATTTTTCCATAATTAAATTTGCTGAAAGTGCCGTATACAGCCGTTTATTATTAGTTTCTGTATGGTTTAGGGGGTTATAGCCCTCACGTGTAAGCTGATTTCTAACCTGTCCAAAATACACGCCGTCTTCTAATATATGCTGACCCAGCATTTTAATTTGTGCCTGAACGAAAGCTTTCCCCGAAGGGTTACTTTCCTTTGCAAGGCTATAAACCTGTGCATGTGCCAGCCCTAAACCTATGGCATTGGCATTGGTGTTCCATGCACTAAAAGTTGAAAGTTGGGTTATGGATATTTCCTCGCCCTTTGGGTTGTTGTCCATAAGGCGTTTAAAAAGCTGATTAGTACCGGTATTTATAATATCGTAAGTGTAAAGCTCTATTAAACCTACGCTTTTACCATCTTTAAGGCTTTGGGTCATTTTGGTAACGGCACTTTGGGTTTTTTCCTCCACATCTCCTATGTAGTCAAAAACATACATATCTGTTTTTTCTTCGGTTTTTTTCTGCCCCGCATTAAGATAATTTAAGCCATTTTTAACTAGCTGATTGGGGTTAAGCACATCATAGCTTTCAACAGAGAGGCTGTTAACGTAGTTTACAATGTCGATATTGGCAGAAAGCTTTTGCCGTTTTGCCAAATCTCTGGCATAAATCATTTGGGGAATTTCATCCAGACCAAAAAGAAAATTAACTTTTTGGCTGTTTCCCTTTAGGCTTAGGTCTTTTTCACCATAGCCATAAGCTTTATCTATGTAGTAATAAATGCTGTCGGCAGAGCCCTTTAAATAGGTACGTGCAAAGCTATATTTAATAGGCGAGCCGTCTTCAAGGGGAATCCAACTACTGCTATCTGTGTTGCTATACAAATAGGAAACAGAGGAAGGAAGTTGAGAATCGTCGTTACCTATAATTATTTCGTCTACAGTTCCATTTTTTTGCCAGCGAATAAGGCTTTTAAATATTTCAGCAGTTGCCTTAAAGGGAAGTATATATTTTTGGGTGTAGTTGCTATAGATTTCAGAGGAACAGTAATTTTGGGTGAAATATTCAAGATATTCCTGTTCCCATGGGGCAAGAGCATCCATGCCGAGTTCAGTTTTTTTACCCTCAACATATCCCCATTCCATCAGTGCCTGTGCGGGGGAAACACTGCTATAGTGTTCCTTTATGGTTTGGGCTAGTTGACAATTTGGATTGTTTTGCAGATAGTAATACCCCAAACCCCTAACGGGAGTGTTATCGGGCCAAATTTCGTTTCCACGGGTTTCAGGCAAATTTCGGGGCATAACCAGATGAACATAATAAGAGGGATTGGAGTATCTATGCATTATGTTGAATAAGTCTGCCAACCCATCATCAATGTTTGTGTAGTTAACGCCACTTCTACTGCCTACAAGGCCACCTGTAAGTGAAGAAGATGTATTAATTATAAAGGTTGTATCTTCGTTATTATTGCTTTTGGCAAGGCTAAGCAGGTGGTCACGAACCTTTTGGCTATTGGCAAAGCGGTTTACGCTGTTGTCGGAAGCAAAATAATCTAGGTCATCTTCCCCGGCAACTATAAGGCTGTCACTAGATAAAGATGTAAGGTTACTAAGGTATTTGGTGCTGATGGGTCTGCTGTCTAGGGGTGCAGTTATTATAGTGGACGCCATAGCGGTAGAGGAAAAAGCCATAGATGCAACCAAAGCAGAGATTATTTTTGTGCAATTTTTTTTCATAAGAAAATGCCCTTCTTTTATTTAAAATGTTTTGTTTATACAATATCAGTGTGCAAGATTTATGTCAACAAAGAGTGTCATTTTAATGCAAAGGTGTTTTATTGTGAATATTGCCATATTTTGTAAATAGTTAAATTTTTCGTCGATTTATGGCAACTGAGTGTGATATAATAAAGCGAATTAGCGATTTAGCGAATTAATTATACCAAAGGGAGGTAATGTTTATGGACAATGAAAATTCTTATCAAATGCCTTTGTTGGGTGATTTATCCCCAAGTTTTGAGGCAATAACTACTCAAGGTAAAATAAATTTCCCCCAGGATTACAGAGGTAGTTGGGTGGTGCTTTTTTCACACCCAGCGGATTTCACACCTGTGTGCACCACAGAGCTTATGACGTTTGCCAGCATGGCAGATGAGTTCGAAGCATTAAACACAAAGCTTATAGGTTTGTCAGTAGATTCTCTTCATTCCCACATAGCATGGATAAGGGCAATGAACTCACTTGAATGGAAGGGTATGAAAAACACTGACATCAAGTTTCCTATTATTGAGGATATAAAGATGGAAATTGCCCATAAATTTGGTATGATGCAGCCAAATCAATCTACAACACATGCGGTTCGTGCGGTGTTTATAATAGACCCTAATGCAATAATACGTACAATACTTTATTACCCTCTTTCAACAGGGCGTAATTTTGCCGAAATTAAAAGAGTTATTTCTGCATTGCAAAAAACCGACGAGGAAGGTGTTTCAACCCCAGCAGACTGGAAAGTTGGAGAGGATGTAATTATGCATACGCCAACTACCTGTGAGGCTGTAAAAGAACGAGTTGCAAACACGGATGAGGGTCTATATTGCTTAGATTGGTTCCTTTGTTTTAAAAGAGAAAAAGACAATTAAATATATTTAACTGTGAAAAAGCTATTGTGAGGGAACTTGTTCTATGCGCATAGGTTTACTTGGGAAAAATTGAACCTAAGCGCATTATTCAGAAGCGGTGAGAGGCGGAAATGGTATGGGATTAAAAAACAAAGACAAAAAGCAGACAGCAAACCACAAGTAAAAAAACACAGTTCAAAAGAAAAAAGCATTAAAACAAGAATTTTGGCAATTGTACTGGCACTTCTTATTTTATCTCTTGGTACGGTATCAGCAATATTTTCAATATTGAGCCTTACCACAATAAAGGCAACGTCTGTTGAAATCTTGGGGGAAACAGCACATACAGCAGCAAAGGCTGTGGAAAACCGCTTGTTAAGAAGCAGGTCCATAGTTGAAGAGGTGGGCACGGTTGCTCGTTTATCAAACGCAACAACTTCAAAAGCAGAAAAGCAGAAAATTTTAGATAGCAAAGTTACACAATATGGGCTTATAAATATGGATGTTGCCGACAAAACAGGAAAATCCTTGCGTGGAGAAAATGTTTCGGGGGAAGATTTTTTTGAAGGCGCATTGCAAAGCCAAACCATTATAACAGCACCTATGCCTACGGCAGACGGTACTAAAACCACTATGAAAATGTCGGCACCTCTTTGGGATAAGGGTTTGTATAACACAAACGTTGTTGGTGTTGTTTATCTAGAAATTGATGGAAGTTTCCTTTCAAATATTACAAATGAAATTGAAATTGGCCAAACAGGATATGCTTACATATTTACCGAAGAGGGAACAGTAGTTGCCCATCCGGATGAAAGCATGGTATTAACTCAGTATAGCGTATTTGAAGCCAGCAAAACCGATGCAGCAATGAAGCCCCTGGCAGACCTAATTGCCCAAGCCGTTGCTAAAGGTGAAATTAGCGGCGATTACTCAATTGGAGGGGCTAAAAAATTAGGTTTATTCCATGAAATAGAAGGTACGCCGTGGTTTATTGGTATAGGAATTGACTCTAACGAATTTATGGCTGGCGGATACAGGGCAATTGCTATTTGTTTGGGCATTTCTTTAGCGGCACTTATAGTTGCAGCGGCAATTGTTATTCGGTTTACACACAGCATAACAAAGCCTATTAAACAGGCTGAAGAAATGGCAAACGAAATGGCTAAGTGTAACTTTGATGTAGAAATGGAATACAAAGGCAACGATGAAATGGGCAGGCTTGCAAACAGCATGCGCCAAATGACAGCAAACATAAAGGCAGTTGTAAGAGATGCGGCAAGAGGACTTGAGGAAATAGGTAAAGGCAATTTTCAAATTGCGCCAGAGGTGGAGTTTAATGGAGAGTTTGTGCGTATTTTAAATGCCATTGATGGTATAATAAGTTCCCTTAGCGATACATTGTCATCGGTTAAAACATCGGCAGACAGCGTTAATCTTGGATCAAGCCAGGTTTCTGTTGGGGCACAAACACTGGCACAGGGTGCAACCGAGCAGGCAAGTGCTTTAGAAGAATTGCTTGCCTCTATAGAATCTATTTCTGGGCAGATTAAGGAAAATGCCAGTAATGCAGACAAAGCAAATTGTGTTTCATCTAAAGTGGGTAATCAGCTGGTTTACAGCAACCAGCAAATGGATAAAATGATGGAAGCAATTATACAAATTGAGGACAAATCAAAAGAAATAGGAAAGATTATTAGGGTTATAGATGATATTGCTTTCCAAACAAATATATTGGCATTAAATGCCGCAGTTGAAGCCGCAAGGGCAGGCGCAAGTGGTAAAGGTTTTGCAGTTGTTGCAGACGAGGTTAGAAACCTTGCAGGCAAATCCGCACAGGCGGCAAAAGAGAGCACTGTGCTTATTCAAGATGCAATTAAAGCCGTAAGTGAGGGTACTAAAATTGCAGAGGAAACCGCAAAGGCAATAGGTGAGGTTGTAGATAATGCAAAGCAGGTTGTGGAGGATGTTACACAAATTGCCAAGGCATCTAACCAACAGGCAGAAGCAATTTCTCAAATAACAAGTGGCCTTGACCAAATTTCAACGGTTGTACAAACGAATTCTGCAACGGCAGAAGAGAGTGCGGCGGCAAGCGAAGAACTTTCAGGACAGGCAACCATGCTTGAAGAAGAGGTAAGCAAATTTAGGCTTAAAGAGAAATAAATTTAAAAACCACTTGACTTTTTAAAAGCAAAGTATTATTCTATACAGAAGATAAACCATTGAGAAAGAGGAGTAAGCTTTTAACAATATTACAGAGAGCCGCTGAGGGTGTGAATGCGGTATGGCGTTGTTAGCTGAATGGACTTTTGAGGGCAGCCCCAAAGCTTTTATAAGCAAGTAGGCGCTGACGGGAAACCCAAACCCGTTATAAATTATGGAATGTATGTCAGTACATTATAAGTGGTCAAATATTATTTGACAATTTGAGTGGTACCACGATTATAACTTTGTTTATAACCGCCTCAAGCATGATTGCTTGGGGCGGATTTTTTTGTTCAAAAAATGACGAATTTAAAGAAAAGGGGTTTTTATAATGAAAAAAAGAATTTTAGCTTTGGTTTTAGGTTTAGCAATGACAACGGCACTTGCAGGATGTACTCCAAAGGCGTCAACACCAACGCCGGCAGAATCTTCTGCAACACCCAACAGCAGTTCTGAAAAGGAAGAAGCAGCAGATGGTAAAAACTATACAATAGGTATTAGCCAGTTTGCAGTACATGGTTCTTTAGATAACTGCCGTGAAGGGTTTTTACAAGGTCTTGCTGAAGAAGGAATTATTGTGGGAGAAAATTTAACCGTTACATATGAAAATGCTCAGGCAGACACCGGCACAGCAGGACAGATTGCAGACAATTTTGTTTCAAACGGAGTTGATATGATTTGTGCTATTGCGACTCCAAGTGCCGCAAGCGCATATACAGCAGCAATGAAAAGTGATATTCCAGTAATATACACAGCTGTATCAGACCCAATATCAGCAGGGCTTGCTAACGCAGATGGAACACCTGTGGCAGAAATTACAGGTACATCGGATAAACTTCCTGTTGAACAGCAGTTGGAAATGATAAGAAAAATGTTGCCAGATGCAAAATCCATTGGTATTATTTATACAACCAGCGAAGCTAATTCAGAAGCGACTGTTAAGGAATATGAAGCACACGTTGCAGAGTTTGGTTTTACCCTTGAAACAGTTGGCATCAGCACTACAGCAGATATTCCACTTGCGGCAGACAGCCTTGTTGCTAAAGTGGATTGCATTAATAACTTAACAGATAACACAGTTGTTCAGGGTCTTGCTACGGTTCTTTCAAAGGCAAATGCGGTAAAAATACCTGTATTTGGCAGTGAGGTTGAACAGGTTAAAAACGGTTGTCTTGCGGCGGTAGGTATTGAATATACAGACCTTGGTATCCAGACAGGCAAAATGGCGGCTAAGGTATTAAAAGGCGAAGCAAAGGCTTCCCAAATGAATTTTGAGCTTATTTCAGAGTGTGGATTATATGTAAATAAAGCAGTTGCAACTGAACTTGGCATTACATTAGACGAAACATATGTTGGCACAGCAGTAGAAAGTTTTGACGAGATAGCAAAATAAAGCATAAGAAATTTTAGGAGGAACAGATATGGGCATCTTCATTGGTGTGTTGGAGCAGGGACTTATTTACGGAGTTATGGCTCTTGGCATTTACATTACCTATAAAATATTGGATTTTCCAGACTTAACCGTGGATGGAAGTTTCCCAATGGGAGCGGCAGTGACGGCAGTGCTACTAACAAAAGGAGTAAATCCATATCTGGCTCTTCTTATATCTTTTTTGGCAGGTGCAGTTGCAGGTATATGCACAGGGCTGATACATGTTAAGCTTAAAGTAAGGGATTTGCTTTCGGGAATTATTATGATGACGGCACTTTACAGCATTAATTTAAGAATTACAGGCAAGGCAAATGTACCTCTTTTTACCAATGAAACGGTACTGGAAAACAGGGTTATAGACGGAGTATTTGCTAATATACCATTATTGCAAATACTTATTGGAGCACTAATTATTGCTCTTATTGTAAAAATTCTTTTAGACGCCTATTTAAAAACAAAATCTGGCTACTTACTTCGTGCTGTGGGTGATAACGAAACTATTGTAACCAGCCTTGCAAAAGACAAGGGTACGGTTAAAATTATTGGCCTTGCAATAGCCAACGCTATGGTGGCATTAGGTGGAAGCGTTATGTGCCAGCAACAAAGGTTTTTTGATGTTTCCATGGGAACGGGTACAATGGTTATTGGTCTTGCCAGTGTTATTATAGGTACAAATATATTTAAAAATACAAAAATTAAGCCAACTACAGCAGTGCTGATAGGCTCTATTATATATAAGGGTTGCGTTGCTTTTGCAATATGGTGTGGGCTTAAAGCAACAGATATGAAGCTGATTACATCGGCGTTATTCCTTGTTATTATAGTTGTAACGATGGACAGAAAAAGGAAGGTGAAAGGCAATGCTTGAGTTGCAGAACATAAGTAAATATTACAACCCAGGCACAATTAACGAAATGTGCCTTTTTAACAACTTTAATCTGTCAGTGAATGAGGGAGAGTTTGTATCGGTTGTAGGCAGTAACGGTTCGGGGAAAACTTCTATGCTGAATATCATTTGTGGCAGCATAGATATTGACGGTGGTAATATTTTAATTAATGACAAAAATATTTCCCGAATGAAGGAATTTGAAAGGAACAAGGTGATTGGACGTGTTTTTCAAAATCCATCCATGGGGACTTGCCCAACCATGACAATACTTGAGAATATGTCCATAGCAGACAACAAAGGAAAAGCTTTTGGCTTGGGACGTGGTACAAACAAAGCACGCATTAATTTTTACAAGGAACAGCTTAAACAGCTTAATTTAGGTCTGGAAGATAAGATGAATATTAAGGTGGGTTCGCTTTCTGGCGGACAGAGACAGGCAATGGCGTTGCTTATGGCAACTATGACACCCATTGATTTTCTTATTCTTGACGAGCATACAGCCGCCCTTGATCCTAAAACGGCGGACCTTATTATGGAGCTCACGGATAAGGTGGTTAAAGAAAAAAAGCTGACTACTATTATGGTTACCCACAACCTTAGATACGCTATAGATTATGGCAACCGCCTTATAATGATGCACCAAGGCAATGCCATATTGGATAAAAACCCAGAAGAAAAGGCAGAAACTAAGGTTGAGGATATTTTAAAGATGTTTAACCAAATTAGCATAGAATGCGGAAATTAAGCACAAGTGCTTTAAATCAAGCCGCAAGCCGACTTGATTTAGGTATTGGTAGGGAAAAAGTCAGTGTTTTCAAATCAGGCTTAACAGCCTTGAAAACACTGACTTTTTTGCGATCCGGTGGAAATGAATTCCGCCTGCACGATTCCAATTGGGAACTCTTTGTTCCCAAGCCCTCAGCGAGCTATATAAATTGATGGCTTAACAAAGCCGTAGTTACATATTACCTTTATTCAAGATTTGAGGTGCAATTTGGGCATCTTACTGCATCAATTGCAATTTCTGTTTTACAATAAATACACACTTTTGTTTTAGATGCCTCTGGCTTTTCTTCCGTAGTGTTTTTGCGCTTATTGGCAAGTAAATTCATTCCTTTTACCATAAGAAATATTACCAATGCCATTAGCACGAAGTTTACAACCGCCGTTATAAACGTTCCGTAATTCAAGGTTGCAGCACCAGCCTCCTGGGCCAACGCAAGTGTTGAATACGTGTTGCCGTCCAAAGCAAAAAACATATTGGAAAAGTCCAACCCTCCCACCAATTTGGAAATAAGCGGCATAATAATATCTTTTACTAGAGAGTCAATAATTCCTTTGAATGCTCCACCTATAATGATACCAATTGCCATATCCATTACATTACCACGGGTAATAAATTCTTTGAACTCTCCAAAAAATCCCTTAGCTTTTCCCATAAAGACAACCACCTTTTTTCAACAATAAAATTTTAATAAGCACAATATAGCATAAAATGTATTAAAATACAATAATGGAAAGCTTTGATAAAATAGGGTATTGAAGGACAAGCCTGAGCCAAGGGTTCCTGTAACACTTAAAAAAGCGATATCTGTAAACACTGCAGATATCGCTTTTTTAAAACGTGAATATTGGGTTCCTTTAAGTTGTAAGTAAAAATAAAATTTACAGTTTTTGCTGTAATATGCTTGTTGCTGCTGCAGATATAAGCTTGTCCGTCACAAGTACCAATTCATTTTTTGGCAGTCTCATTGAAGTGTCAAACCACTCTTTTATAAGACCCAATATGCCCGATGTTACAAAGCTGAAAAAATAGTCCAAATACTCTTGGTTGTAGTTTGGATAGGCCATTTGTATCATGGAAACGCCGTTATTACGTATAAGTTTTTGAAACTTTTCCCAAAAATCGTTAGAAGTTTTACTTTGAAACAAAACACGACAGACATCAAGGTTGTCTACTATATAATCTACAATAGGGGATATAACGGGCAATATGCTGTGGGCGTCAACCTGTGGACAGTAGGTGTCTATCATAGCCTGAAAATCCCCCAAAACCTCATTTTCTATTTTCTCCAATAAATCGTAGGTATCGTTGTAGTGCAAATAAAAAGTGCCTCGGTTTAAATCAACTAAATCAGTGATGTCTTTTACACGGATGTCTTTAAACTCTTTTTCTTTCATTAGTGAGGCAAATCCGCTTTTTAACAGCTTTTTTGTTCGTCTAATTCTACGGTCTTCTTGTCTAGTATCCATAAATTTACTCCTTTTTTAAAACTAATATACATTTTCAGAAATAATGTTCAAATATTAACAAAAGTTCAAAGATTGATTATTGCCTTTATTATCTAATAGCATTATAATTCAATTGTCATAAAAAAGCAACACAATGTTGGATAATGGAGGACAATATGGGTAATGGATTTATTAATAAAATAGCACACAATGTTGTTTATAAAGGCAAGGTTATTGAAAAAATATTTTTAGCATTGGTAATAATTTGTGCCATAAGTTATCCCTTTGTTGGTGTAAATTACGATTTAAGTGAGTATTTGCCTGAATTTGCACCTACAAAGCAAGCATTGGATGTAATGGAGAGAGAGTTTGGATACCCCGGCATGGCACGAATAATGGTGGAGGACGTTACCCTTTATGAGGCAAAAGCCATTAGGGCAGAAATTGCCGATGTGGACGGCGTTGACCTTGTTATAGGTGTAGACAGCCTTAAAGACGTAAATTTGTCGGAAAGCTTTATTGACGCAGACAGCATAGACGATTTTTACAAGGACGGCTGTGCAGTTATGACAATTGTGTTTGAAGATGGCGACAGCGACCAGCGAACACATGATGCGTTGGATGAAATATATAAAATAGTAGGAGATAGAGGGTGCTTTGGTGGCACAGCAGTAAGCAATAAATCAAGACAGGAAACCATTAGCAAGGAAGTTACAATAGCTATGGGACTTTCACTGGTCATTATTTTTGCCATACTAACCCTTACTACAACCTCATGGTTTGAGCCGTTTTTGTTTATATTAGTTATGGGAGTTGCCATAATTATAAACATGGGCAGCAACATAATGTTTGGCACAATATCCTTTTTTACCTTCAGCACAGCGGCTATTTTGCAGTTGGCGGTATCGATGGATTATTCAATATTTTTACTACATACATTTACTGCAAACAAAAATGCGGGCATGGATATTAAAGAGGCAATGGAAAAAGCACTGCATGAGTCATCAAGCTCTATTTTTGCCAGTGGCGCAACTACAATAGTGGGCTTTTTGGCGATTGCCTTAATGAAGTTTACCGTAGGCAAGGATGTAGGGTTTGTACTTACAAAGGGCATTATAGTAAGCCTTGCAACAGTAATGCTTTTAATGCCGTCGCTAATAGTTCGCTTTAACGACAGAATAGAAAAATATGCACATAAGCCGTTTTTCCCTAGTTTTGACGGACTTGCAAGTGCAATGTATAAAATTAGAACCATTGTAATAATAGTGTCGGTTGTTATGGCATTGCCAACTTATGTAGGGCAGGGAATGAACAACTTCCTTTACGGCGATGATGCGTTAGGAGCAGGCCCGGGTACTACAGTTTACGAGGATACAAAAAGAATTGACGAAGTATTTGGCAAAAGCAATGTTTTGTTGGCGATAGTGCCAAATGGCTCTATTGTTAAAGAAAGAGAACTTACAGACGAGTTGGACGATTTGGAGTTTACAAGCTATGCCCTTTCGTTAGGTGGAACACTTCCAGAGGGAATACCTGAGGACTTTTTGCCAAATGAACTTGTAAAAGAGCTTCGTACAGAAAACTATGCAAGAATTATAGTTTCTATGGAAACGGCACAGGAAAGTGACTATGCCTTTGAATGCAGCCAAAAGGTTCAGGCCATTGTAGATAAATATTATCCCGATGATGCCTACGTAATAGGGATGACACCAACAACTATAGATATAAGAGACATTTTAACCAAAGATTACAACTATGTAAGTATACTGTCCATGATTGGGGTTGCATTGGTTGTGGCAATAACCTTTGGGTCGGCAGTTATGCCTTTACTGGTTATTATACCTATAGAGGTGGCTATTTACCTTAATATGACCATTCCGTACATTATTGGTGATACCATGCTTTACATAGGATATATAATAGTTAGCTGTTTACAGTTAGGGGCAACCATAGACTATTCTATTTTGCTAACAAACAATTATCTTGATGCACGAAAGAAAATGGAAAAGCAAGAAGCCGCAAAGGCGGCAATAAGCAAAAGTGCATTGTCTGTACTTACGTCAGGCTCAATACTTACTGTTGTTGGCTACGGCTTGTATTTTACATCAACAATTCAGGGTATTTCTCAAATTGGGCATTTGGTAGGTCGTGGAGCACTTTTTTCCATGGTGCTTGTACTTTCCCTATTGCCTGCATTGCTTGCACTTTTTGATAAAACCATTGAAAAACAGCAGGCAAAAAGCACTGCCAGAAAAGAAAGGCATAAAGCCTTTACAGATAAACATTTTACTGCCATAAAAGCAAAAACAAATTCAGTTAATATTGCAAGAAAGCCAAAGGACAAAACGCCACTGCTTACAGGGGGTAAAAAACCATGGCTGCTTACAGGTAAAAAGCAAAAGCAGATAACAGCTAAGGGAGGAGAAAAAGATGAAACTTTATAAGAAGAAAACAGCTATTTTAATGGCTTTAATAATAGCAGTATCCGCAGGAACTTCCTCGGCATATGCTGGCTTGCCTGTGGCGACAGGTGACGAGGCTATGTATGTAAATTTGGACTACTATGGTAAGGCGGAAAACGTAAGTGTGGTAAAAAGCTACAGCATGAACGGAACGAAAGAGGTTGTGGATTATGGAGATTACACCGACATCATAAACATGACCAACTATTCACAGGCAATAACGCAGGACGGTAAGGTAAGTTTCAATTTCGATGAGGATGTTGACCGCTTCTATTTTGAAGGGAAAATGAAAAATAATCAGGCTAACTTGCCTTGGAATTTTGATGTGACCTACAAACTGAACGGTGTGCCAGTACAGGCAGATACATTACCAGGGAAAGCAGGTCTTGTGGAAATTGAAATACACGCTATTCCAAACCCTAACACGAACCCTTATTACAAAAACAACATGATATTACAGGTGGGTACGGCTGTAAATGCCGACGAGGTACTTAGCCTTGAAGCACCAGGGGCACAGATACAGTCTTTGGGTAACAAAAAAGCGGTTGTGTTTATGGCGTTGCCACAGGAGGAACAGACCTTTATAATTCGCATAGGCAGTGATGATTTCGAGTTTGCAGGGGTTGAAATGATGATGATACCTGTTACTCTTTCACAAATGGAGGACATAAAGGAACTTAAAGAAACGAAGGAAAAAATTGAGGACTCTGCAGACGCAATGAGTGACAGCATGGACGTTATATTGGACACTTTAGATGGACTGCAAAGCGGATTCGCCTCAACAGTTACGGGGCTTCAAAGCCTTGATGAGGCAAGGGAAACCATAAGCAATTCAAAAGGGAAAGTGTATGAAAGCGGAGACATTGCCGCAGAAGACCTTAAAGAGTTTTCAGCCGCAATTGAACCTCTTGTGCCACATATTGATAATTCAAAGACCATGTTAAATGAGGTGAACACAAGCCTTAACACCACTGTTTCAACATTAAAGGAATTAAAACCACAGCTTAATGACCTTAGCATAGCCTTGGAAAAAACCCAGACCGATGTTGATGGACTTAAAACTATGGTAGAGGAAATGAAGGCCAACGAAAAAGACAGAAAAGAAATGTTTACGGAAATAGTATACCAAATGACATGTATAAGCGAAGATATGGACGACCTTTACGACAACATGGACGACTTGGGCAAGGCAACAGATGACCTGTACAAACTTTTATGGAATTTGCCTCATATTGATAATATTCCAATCGATACAACGGATATTGATGCAAGTGCTTTAGCTGGTGCAGGAGTATCGGATGTTGCAGGGGTATATATCACCCTTTCAACCATACAAGGAAAATTGAATGACATTGCAAGTGTTGTAAATGAAGACCTTGACGAGGTTAGCACTGCCATTGAAGAACTTAGGGGAAAAGCATACACCCTTACAAAGCCACTTAAAGACCTTACAACTACGGGTGCAAGCGTTAGCAAAACAGGTGGCGACCTTACAGACACCATGGCAAAGCTTACAAAGCTGACTGATAAATATATGACATCAGCAGAAGACCACGGCGATGACGTTGTTTCTCTTTTGGATAATGCAGATGAGATTTGCGGTGTCGCAGGCAATATAACGGATACTTGCCAAACCCTTATAGATAACGTAGATGAGTTAAACGGTATTTTAAATGAGCATGAGGCAGGGATGGAGGAAACAGCCCAAGAGTGCAGTGCTTTGCTTACCACAAGTGTGAAAAGCCTTAACGATACCTACAGCTTTATTAAAACCTTTGAGGAAGTAGCAAAAACCAGCGGGAATTCGCTGGATGTTGGAACACAAAAAACTATAAGTGGTTTGGTGCAAGCATTAGAGGAGTCTATGACGGGTCTGGCACAAGCACCTGTATTAAAGAACTCTAAGGATACCGTTAAAAACTTAATAGACGATGAATGGGACAAATATAGCGAGGACGAAAATGGTTTGCTAAACATTGATACAAGTGAAAGCCCAGTGTCTTTTACATCATCGAAGAATATAGCACCAAAAAGCGTGCAGGTTATTGTTAGAACACAGGAAATTACTAAGGACTCGGTGGAGGATGATGTTGACCTTGAGGCAATGAATGCAAAGGACAATGGAACCCTTTTGGGAAGAATTGCAGGCATATTTAAAAAGATTTGGAGTGGTATTACAGGCATTTTCAGTTAAAGAAAAGCTAGTACAATGTGGTAATGGCAAAGACGTGCTATCTGTCCGTAGGACAGCGTTGCTTCGCAAAGTGCTGACCATGCCATTGTGGGTGTTTAAGGGCAAAGCCCTCAGGGGTTTGACTGTGTATTCAATATGAGAGGTTCTAAGGACGAAAAGGTTCTTAAAACCTCTCTTTTTTTGCTGTAATTTAGGGTCTATATGGCAAAATCCCTGTCTTTATTGTAGATTTTAAGATTAAATGGTATACTTAAGTTGAAACAAAAAGGAGAGATATAAATGAAAAAGTACCTTATGCATATAATGTTTATTTTGGCAGCGATATCTGCCGTTGCCTTTAGTGGGTGCGGGAAAAAGGAGGTTGCTGTTAGCGCAATTCCACAGACTGTTGAAGAGGCGGTTGTTCAGGAGAAGGAAGAGGAATTACCTCCTGTTAAAGAGGATGTTATAAAAACTGCAAAGCTTACTGTTACGGGAGATATAATGGTGCATAGCTGGCAGTATAACGAGGCTTATGACCCTGAAACAGGTGCTTACGATTTTTCCCATAATTTTAGTGAGATTAAGAAATTTTTTACAGAGAGTGACTTAGTTATTGGCAATTTGGAAACGGTTTTTGCAGGCGAGGACAGGGATATTAGCGACTATCCCAATTTTAACACCCCAGACTCCTTTGGTGATGCCCTTAAAGAGGCAGGCTTTAATTTGCTTACCACGGCAAACAATCACTGTATGGATAAAGGCACTGACGGACTTAACCGAACCATAGAGGTTTTAGATGGCCTTGGCATAGACCACTTTGGAACCTATTTAAGTGAAGAACAGCGAGATACCATACTTGTGAAGGATGTAAATGGCATTAAAATTGCCTTTCTTTCTTACACCTACGGCACAAATGGGATTCCTGTGTCATCAAATTATAGTGTTAACCTGATAGATGGAGGAAAAATGGAGGCAGACATTAGCCGCGCAAGGGATATGGCAGACCTTGTGGTTGTTATGCCCCACATGGGAAATGAGTATGAAGAAACCGTTAACGACAAGTTTAAAGCTTTGGCAGACAAAATGTTTACCGCAGGGGCAGACATAATTTTGGCAAGCCATCCCCATGTGCTTCAGCCTATGGAATACCAAACAATAACCGATGCTGACGGCACAAAAAGAGAGGGCTTTGTAATATATTCGCTAGGCAACTGCATATCCTCACAGACTACACCGCCACGAAACGCAGGGGTGATACTAAACCTTGAAATTCAACAGCTTAACGATGAACAACCTGAAATAGAGCAGGTAAGTGTGATACCTATTTGGACTCAGTTTAGAAATGTTAACGAGGAAAATCATTTTATAGTTAGAAGTGTGTATGATATGCTTAGCCTTAGTGATGAGGAGCTTAGGGCCACAGTTAGGGCAAAAGATATAACACGCCTTAAGGAAATACAGGTGCAGTCCACCAAAGCCCTTTTAGGTTACGAAGTGCCTATAGAAAATATGGAAAGCGAATATATATTCAAACGCTAACATAAAATATTAAATAATAATTATTATTGACTACTGGACTTTTTTAAAAGACTATGGTATAATAAAAAAGTAAACGCAAATAATATTTTTTTACTTAAGAAGGAGTGAACAATATGAGCGAAACTAAGTTTTTTGTCTGTAAGCATTGTGGAAATTTAATTGGAATGATTGAGAATTCAGGTGTACCAATTGTGTGCTGTGGTGAAAAAATGACCGAGCTTGTTGCAAATACTGTAGATGCCAGCCTTGAAAAACATACACCAGTTGTTAGTGTAAATGGTGATAAGGTTGAGGTTGTAGTTGGTAGTGTTGAACATCCTATGCTTGAAGAGCATTTTATTAAATGGATATATCTTGAAACAAAGAAGGGGGGACAGAGAAAATCCCTTAAACCAGGTGAAGCACCTAAGGCAGCATTTGTTGTTACAGATGATGAACCTGTAGCAGTATATGCATACTGCAATTTGCACGGATTATGGAAAACTGTAATTTAACTAAGAAAACGCAAATTGATTTATGATTAAATTAAATCAGCGTTTCAATAATAAGAAAAAATCGTGAGGCAATAGCCTCACGATTTTTTTATGCCAAAGATTTTGCCTGTTTAGGATGTGTAACTTTGTAGTACAGAAATATTGAAAGCAGTGTGGAACATATATCCGCCGCAGGCTGTGCGAAAACCAATCCGTTAAGCCCGATTAATGCATTTGATACAATAAGAACAGGTATAAATATAATCCCCTGACGTGAAAAAGATAAAATCATGGACGGTATAGCTTTGCCCATTGCCTGAAATACGTTAACCATAAGAAACAAACACCCAATAAATGGTACGGAGATAATGTTTACACGAAGGAAATACGTTCCCATGGAAATAACTTCGGCGTCATTTAAAAAAGCACCTATAATATATGGGCTTGCAGAAAATATAAGGATTGTAAATGCTACGCCTATTGCTGTGCCTGCAATGCCTGTTGTGCGGATAACACTATTCATGCGGGAATGGTCACCTGAGGCATAATTATACCCAACCAAGGGCTGAACTCCTTGTGCAAGCCCTATTAAAAGCATAGCAGGCAGCATGGTTACCTTTGACACAATACCCAAGGCGGCAACAACATTATCGCCATAGCCTGCGGCAAAGTTGTTTAATACAATGTTGGCAAAACTCAACAGCAAGGTGTTAATTGATGCTGGCAGACCAATTGAAAGTATGTTTTTGAAAATTTCACCGCTTAAATGAAAATCTTTTGGCAGTACAGAAAGGTTCTTACTTTTTTTAAGCATATAAACAATATAATATAACACGGATATAATGTTGGCAATTATGGTTGCATATGCGGCGCCTGCAACGCCCATTTTTAAATATAAAATAAGTATAGGGTCTAATATTATGTTTATAACCGTGCCAAGCATCATGCCCATCATTGCATTTTTTGCTGCACCCTCTGCCCTTATGGTTTGCCCAAGAGAAAAGCTGAGTATAACAAATGGTGCGCCGCCTATAATTACAACAAGGTAGCTTTTTGCAAAATCAAAGGTCATTTGGCTTGCACCAATAGCACTAAGGATTGGGTTTATTGCCAAAAGCCCAATTACCATGCAAAAAATGCCTACTATAATAGCCGAGTAAAAAGCAACTGAGCTTGTCTGCCTGCATTGTTGTATTCGTTTTTGACCAAGGAGACGTGATATGTATGAACCGCCACCAATACCAAAAATACTACCAAATGACATAAGGCACATAAAAACTGGCATTGCAATGGTAACTGCCGCTACTTGGTTTGCATCCTTAAGCTGACCAACAAAAAAAGTGTCGGCTAGGTTGTAGATAATTGTAACAAGCATACCAAGCATTGTTGGTAGTGCAAGTTTTATAATTGCCTTTGGAATAGGCAGTTTTTCAAAAATTTCGTTCTCCATTAAAGTTCCTCCTAAGATGTTACCTTTTCTAAATTTTTAAGCCCACGGTGCAAAAGATTTGCAAACAGTACCTTTTCTTCAGCACTCATCCCTTCCACTAGCCTATTTTCTATGGTGCTAAGTGCCTGTTTAATTTCAGCTATATTTTTTTTGGCAGCAGGTGTAATAATAAGCTTTTTAATACGCTTATCTTCAGCACACCCTTGCCTTAGTATAAGCCCTTTTTTTTCCAGATTAGATAGAAGGCTTGTAATAGACGAACGTCTAATTTGAAAGATTTCCTCCAACTCATTCTGAAAAACATCTCTAACCTTGGATTTATCGTTGATGTAGCATAAAATTCTTCCCTGTTGATGGGTTACATTTTGATGCTCTAAAGCAGTGTCCATCATTAAGTGCATAAGGTGGGTTATTCTGTTCATATATGCACCATACAAAATGTTGTGATTGCTGTCAGTAATCATACGCACCCTCCTTTGTTAGAGTTCTAACAAATATAAAGTATAGTATTAAAAATTAAAATTGTCAAGAAAAAAGTAGCAGCACAACCACAAACTTAGGGGTATACGGTTTTGAAAATTGTGGAATGAGAGCATAACTAGGGAAATACTCATTTGTTCAAATATTAAAAACGCCCCGACCTATTGGCCGAGGCGTTTTGTGTGTTCATATGAAACCATTTGGTTTTTTACACAAGTGTTAATCTCAATTTACTGGTATGCCATAAATACATTACATAAACATATCGTTAAGAGAAATTACTGTTTCACCAGATTTTGGTGCGCTAAGTGGTTTATTTGTTGTTTCTGAATAATCAATGTTGCCTGTCATGGTCATGTCGAACATATCGTCCATACCCATTGTCATATTCATTGTTGTTTTAAGACCACTTTGTGCAACTGTTAATTTCATCATTTCAGCGCCCATATAACCCATTGTCATATCAATTGAATAGCCAGTTACTTTGTCGTCTGCTGTTGCAAGCTTCATAGCTATTGTTGTTGACATACCATCTGCTTCTTCAGTATAAGTTGACTGATATCCGTCTGCTACAGCCTTAAATGCGTTGTCGCTGAAAAGTCCTGTAAGAATTTTATATGTTGATATTGTTGCTGCAGATGCATATTTATCGTCTGTAGGAATTTCAGATGATATAGCGGTCATATAGCTTTCAAAATCTGCTTCTTTTGCCATCTTTGCAAGGTCTGTAAAGTTGAAGCCTGTGCCAGCCATTTCAAGCATAGAGTTCATATCAATTGAGTACCATGTACCTTCTGCCGCACCCATAAGTGTTGAGAAAAGGTTGCTTTGGATGTAGTATTTGCCTGTGTCCATGCTGAAAATTAAGTTAAAGTTAATGTTTTTAAAGCTTTCAAGCATAGCAAGGGTTTCTGCATCAGCTGCTTCTTCGGCTGTAAGCATTTTTTCAACTGCCGCAAGGTCAAGCTCTGCAACCATGTTCATGTTTACGTTAGAAGAATCTGTTATACCATCAAGGTTACAAACACCCTTAATATAGGCATCGCTGTCGCCGCCAATATTTTTAACATCAAAGTTAAATGTACCTGTAAGTGCATATGTTTTTTCAGAAAATTCCTTTGCATATGCAAGGTATTTATTCATAATTGTGTAGGTTTCGCCTACGCCTTTAACTTCGTCAGCATCAAAAATGATTGCTGTTTTGTTTTCAGCATCCCAGCCTACTGTGCAGTCAAGTGCCTGTGCTGCAAGACGAACTGGTACGTATGTACGGCCGTCTTGTATAAAGGAAGCTGCATCTGTTTCAACAGTTTGGCTTGTGCCGTCTTTTGTTATTGTTAGGTTTTTTTCGCCAATCGCAAAAACTGCTTCGGTACCTTCCTTTGTAACTGTAATTTTGCTTGTTGCAGCGTCATAAGCTACTTCAGCATTAAGGCCTTCAAATACAGCTCTAAAAGGTACGTATACACGGCCATTTACAATAATAGGCTCTGCATCCGCAAATGTCATATCCGTTCCGTTAAGCTGAACTGCAAGTTCAGGTTCTACAGCTACCTCTTCTTCAAAATCTTCATCAAAAGTTTCATCTTCAATAGCTTCATCTTCAATAGCTTCGTCCACAACCTCAGGTGTTACAGCGACTTCTTGTGCAACCTCAGGTGCTGCAGTTGTTTCCTGTGCAAAAGCACTGCTTGGTGCAAGCACCATTAAAGATGCCATAGCAATTGCGGCTAACTTTTTAAATTTCATCATAATACAAGTTTCCTCCCTTTATTTCCTTTTTTTTGTTATTACTGACATAAGTAGTTTAACACCATTTTTTGTAAATTACTATAGAAACGGTACTATTTCAATAATATTAATAAATTTGTAAATAAATTATATGAACTTTTTAATATTGTAATCAATTTATAAAAACTTTGTATTGAAATAAAAACAAAATGGGGTATAATGTCTGTATACAGTATATAAAAAACACAAAGAATACGGTGATTATATGGAATATATAAAATTAAAATCCAGAGCAAAAATTAACCTTACCCTGGATGTAACGGCCAAACGTGATGACGGATACCATGACCTTGAAATGATTATGCAGACCGTTAGCCTTTACGACAGCATTTTTATTAAAAAAGCTGAAAAAGATGGCATAGTTATTAAAACTAACCTTTATTATTTGCCTACGGATGAGCGAAATATTACATACAAGGCAGCAAAGCTTATTAAGGAAGAATTTGGCATACATGAAGGCGTTTATATTGAACTTACTAAACGTATACCCGTTGCCGCAGGGCTGGCAGGTGGCAGTGGAAATTGTGCAGCAGTAATTAAGGGTATGAACAGGCTTTTCGGTCTTAATTTATCTATGCAAAAAATGATGGAATTGGGTGCACGCCTTGGGTCTGATGTACCCTACTGCCTTATGGAGGGGACTGCCTTGGCACAGGGACGCGGTGAAGTTTTAACACGTCTTGCACCTTGCCCACACTTTTATGTGCTGTTGGCAAAGCCAGACATAAGTGTGTCTACAGCATATGTTTATACAAACCTTAAACTGGATAGGGTGAAGAACCATCCTGATACAAAGGCGGTGCTTACGGCAATTGCAAATGGGGACAAAATGGGTATTTCCTTAGGACTTTGCAATGTACTTGAAAATGTTACAATACCCTATAAACCGATAGTTGGGGATATTAAAAAATTTATTGAGAAACAAGGCGCTTTGGGAGTGCTGATGAGCGGAAGCGGACCTACGGTGTTTGCAATATTTGATAAAAAAGAAACAGCCAAGGAAGCTGCAAAAAATGTTAAAGGTAAGTTTAAAATAAAAGATGTATATGTAACTGAAATATATAATTCAACAGGTGAAAAGGGGAGAAACTGATATGGACTACAAATTTAGTGTAAGTGTTAACGAATATTTGCCGCTTAGAGAGGTTGTGTTTAACAATCTTAGAGATGCCATACTTAATGGAGAGCTTAAACCGGGGGAGAGGTTGCTTGAAAACCAGTTGGCTGAAAAGCTTGGCGTAAGCCGTACCCCTGTAAGAGAGGCGTTAAGAATGCTGGAACAGGAGAATTTGGTTGCCCTTGTGCCACGTAAGGGAGCACAGGTGCTAGATTTATCTGCAGCAGATATAAAGAATGTGTTGGAAATAAGAAGTGCACTGGAGGCTGTTGGCATGCGCCATGCATGCCGAAACATGGAATTGGAACGTATTAACGAGCTTAAAAGATTGAATGAGGAGTTTGAACGTGCCTTTGAAGAAAAGGACTACGAAAAGGTTGCAAACACAGATGAAAAGATGCATGATATTATTTTTGCTTCTGCACATAATGACAGACTTGTGCAAATAATAAGTAATATGAGAGCACAGGTTTATCGTTACCGAATGGCGTATTTAAAGGTGTATGAAACAAAAACGGCAGTTTTAAACCACCACAGAGGCATAATAAACGCTATAGAAAATCACCTTGAAGAAGAAGGAATAAAAGTGATGGCAGAACACATAGAGCATCAAACACAAGTAATACTTAAATCCTTAAAATAAATTAAAAAACCTATAATTTATTGAAATAACTGGTAAAATAGAATAGAATTACCTAAGGAAGCACTAATTAATTTTAAATGAAAACATACATATAAAATTCAAATACAAGGAGGAACTGTATATGAGTAGTTCACAGGGCAGGCAAAATGGGAAAAAAACGATATACAGCTCTAATCCTGAGATAAAGCACACCACGGGCGTGTATCATCAGGGAAGTGATAAGCGTAAGGAGCTAAGGTTTAACAGGCGAAAAAAACAACGCAGACAGTTCAAAATATGGGGAATAGTTGCTTTTATTATTGTTGTGGCTTTGTCTATGTTTATTGCACTGCGTAAAGATGCAGAGAAGGTGTACCTTGGCGATGAATACGTTGGTATGCTTAAAAAAAGCAAGGTTACCGCAGAGGATTTTGTGAATACGGTTACGGCGCAGTTGGCAGGGGAAGTTGGCACTAATGTTAAAATTAATGAGGAAATTAAGTTTGTGCCTGTGCATGGCAAAAAAAAGGAATTTGTAACGCCGGAATATGCTCTTTCACAAATTAAGCAGATGGTTACTTATAAAGTTGAGGCGGCTGTAATTACAGTAGATGGGGCGGAAATAATGGCACTTGCCACCCAGACACAAGCAAAGGAAATACTAGATGGAATTATTGCTGAATATATACCAGAAGGTTCTAATATAGTTGAAAGTGGGTTTGTTGAAAAGGTTGAAACCATTACAAAATTTGTTGACTCTGAGGCCATTGTATCCAAGGAGGAGGCGGTGGCAAAGCTTACGGATGGCACAAGCACAACCAAAGATTATGCCATTGCGTCGGGGGACACTTTGTTTAAAATTGCCACAAAAAATAGCATAACAGTTGAGGATGTTTTGGCGGCAAACCCAGGCATGACGGTTAATACTACCATCATGGTAGGCAGCAAAATAAATCTAAAGGTTATGGTGCCTTTCATTTCAGTTAAAACAGCAGAAAACACCGTGTTTACCGAAAAGCAAGAAAAAGAGATTGAGTACAGGCAGGATAATACGAAGCCTGTAAGCTACAAAAAGGTGATACAGCAAGGTAAGGATGGACAAAAAGAGGTTACCACGCAAATTATAAGAATAAATGGTTTTGAAAGCGAGCAGAAAACGGTGTCGGAAACGATTACCGTTGAGCCTGTTACAGAGATTATTGTTGTGGGTACAAAATAGTAAATAATGGCGGAGGGCTTTAAATGGACAGAAAAATACTTGTTGTTGACGATGAAAAAAATATAGTGGATATCATTAAGTTCAACCTTAAAAAAGAGGGGTATGAGGTGATTACAGCGGCAGATGGTGCGGAGGGAATTTTAAAGACCTATGAGGAAAATCCCGACCTTATTTTGCTGGACATAATGATGCCCAAGGTGGACGGATACGAGGCTTGCAAAAAAATAAGAGAGAAGTATGATACCCCAATAATTATGCTTACAGCAAGGGCAGAGGAAGTTGACAAGGTGTTGGGACTGGAACTGGGTGCTGACGACTATGTTACAAAGCCTTTTGGGGTAAGGGAACTTATGGCACGTGTTAAGGCAAACCTTAGGCGGAAAAATATTGTACCACGGGCAGAGGAGGCGCCTAAAGGCAATACATTATCCTTTGGTATACTTGAGGTTGACTTAGACCTTTATGAGGTGAAAAAGGACGGCCAAGTTGTAGAGCTTACCTTTAGAGAATTTGAATTATTGAAGTTTTTGGCTACCCAAAAGACACAGATTTTTTCCCGTGAAACATTGTTGGAAAAGGTTTGGGGTTATGAGTATTTTGGCGATGTGCGCACAGTGGACGTAACCGTTAGGCGGCTAAGGGAAAAGATAGAAACTGACCCAGGACTACCACAGTACATACTTACAAAACGTGGTGTGGGGTACTATTTCGGCAGTTAAAGGGTGGACAGGCATGAAAAGTATAAAATGGAAGCTTATAGCTATGTATTTGGGTTTGGTGCTTATGGTAATGATAGTAAGCGGAAGTTATATTTTAATTAGCCTGCAAAACATAGAAATGGATAAAGCAAGAAACCAAATGGAGTTGTATGCCCAGAAAATAAGTGAGCAGGTGGTGCTTTCTTACGAAGAGGACAGCTTTCAGACGGGGCTTATTCAGTTTAGTAAAAGCGGCAGCAGCTCAGCGCAGATACAAGGAAATATTTTGAAAAACACAGGGGAAACAATAGCATCTACCACTACCAATAAACCGCCTTATCCAAGTTATAAAAATTCAGCAATCATAGGTGCAATGGCGGGCAGTGCAACCTTTTCAAAAACCAGTAATGACGAAGATATAACGGGTATACAGTACCTAAGCTATGCTTACCCTGTGCTGCTTAACGGCGAGGCAGAGTATGTTATTTATACTCGAATGGATGCAGAGGCGATACATGACAGTATTAACCAAACCCGAAGAACGATTATGTTTAGTATGGTGCTTGCCCTTTTTATGACGGCGCTGATGGGCTATGTTTTTGCCAGAACACTTACAGGGCCTATTGTGGCACTTACAGGCAAGGCAAAGGAACTGGCAGAGGGGAAACTGGACCAAAGTGTAAAGGTATTTTCTGATGATGAAATAGGTCAGCTTTCTCAAAGCTTTAACTATATGGCAAGTGAACTTAACAACACCATGGGTGAAATTTCCAGAGAGAAAAATAAGTTCGAAATTATACTGCACAACATGACCGACGGCGTTGTTTCCTTTGACAGGGATGGGAATGTAATGCACTACAACAGTGCCAGCATGGAACTGCTGGGCTTTAGCAAAACGGATTTTACCTTTGATGAGTTTATAAAGAAATTCGATATTAATGCAGGAATTTATATAGATATGATAGGTTCGGAATTTACCAAAACAGTAAGCTTTTGGGCGCAGAATAAGTATATAAATGCCAGTTTCTCTCCATATGCCAGCGAAAGGAAAGAGATGGAGGGGCTTGTGGTGGTTTTGCAGGATAATACCGAACTTAAAAAATTAGATGATATGCGTAAGGAGTTTGTTGCCAACGTATCTCACGAGCTTAGAACACCCCTTACCACTGTTAAAAGCTATACAGAAACCCTTATGGACGGAGCAATTGATGACCGTGAGGTGGCAATGGAGTTTCTTGATATTATTAATAATGAGGCGGACAGAATGTCCTTTTTGGTACGAGATTTATTGCAGCTTTCACGCTTTGACAATAAACAGATTGTTCTTAGCTATTCCCGTATTAACCTAAACGATTTTGTGAATGAAAACATACGCCAAAGCAAAATCCATGCCGAGAATAAACAACAGATACTAACCTTTACTCCTTACCAAACAGACGTGTATATCACTGCCGATAAGGACAGAATTACGCAGGTAATGAATAACGTGCTTACAAATGGAATTAAATATAGCCAAGAATGTGCGGATATTAAGGTATGGATAGAGGAAAGCGAAAAGTATTACAAAATTGTAGTTAAGGACACCGGTATGGGCATACAAAAAGAGGATTTAAACAGGATATTTGAGCGTTTTTACCGGGTAGACAAAGCAAGAAGCCGTGCAATGGGCGGTACAGGGCTTGGGCTTGCCATTGCCAAGGAGATTATGGAAAGCCACGGCGGAAAAATAACTGCCGAAAGCAACTATGGGAGGGGAACTACAATGATAATGTGGTTTCTTAAAAAATTAGAGGTGCAAGAGATTTAAAAATTCTGGTAGAAAGTGTAATTTAAAAGTAAGCATCATGTAATATAATTGTAACAATGATAGTGTATAATTCTTCCTATAAAGATAGAATAATGTGGATAAACTAGCTTAAAGGAAGGAGACTGTATACTATGAAAAAAATGTTTATGGGTATGTTAGTGGGATTTTTGTTATGTATAAGTGCAAGCATTGCGTATGCAGGTTCTGTACAGGCGGCAGAGGTTGAAATAAGTATTACAGGAGATTTGGATTTTGAAAAGGAGAAGGTTTCTACCTTTAACGATTCAAAAACACTTTCTGGTACGGCAGAAAAAGGCACGGTTATAAATATTATTGTGTATACAAAAAGCGGTCTTGGAAAGCTTACGGAGGCAGAAAGTTATAGTGTGGAGGTTGGTGACTCCAACTTGTTCAGCCAAGCAGTGGAACTTTACGTAGGTGAAAATTATATTGAGTTTAGTGCAAGTATGGAAGGATACGATGACTACCAGGGAAGTGTTACCGTAAACCGAAAAAATAAAGCTATTAAAACACAGTTAGAAAACAGCATTTATATACCTGGAGGATGCTTGTAAAAATTCAGAAAACATAGGATTAAAGCGGTGAATACAAAATGAAATCTGTAAAGTTCAAAATTAAGAATTTTGTAATAGT
Organism: Anaerotignaceae bacterium; assembly: GCA_050251415.1. Taxonomy (GTDB): domain Bacteria; phylum Bacillota; class Clostridia; order Lachnospirales; family Anaerotignaceae; genus UBA8514. The sequence goes on from JBFWMT010000015.1 coordinate 31,597, forward strand.
GGGCTTAGTTTTTGCCGCAGTTTATCAAACAGGAACGTTATGGCTTGGCAATTATACAGGCCATAACTTTTTTTATTCTATTTTAAATACCGATAATGGCGGCAGAAACGGGAAAAACACATCTTCCACAGTTATAGACGCACAAAAAATAGTGGTTGGATATGGCAATAAATCCTTCAATCTGGTTTACCCAGGGCTTATGGAAAGTAACAATATTATGTCCAAAACCAATGGGTTTATTTCGGCTGTACTGGAAAACGGTGAGTATGTGGCTACGGAGGATACAGCGTTGGAGCAATACATAAGCCAAAAATGTGTGGTTTACGACTTTGCCTTTGATGTGTCTGCAACCCAGTATTTTATTGGAATAGGCACAGTAAACGATGAAGCCCTTAACGGAATAAATGCTATAAACCATATTATTGCGGTGCCATCGGCGGGGAAAAGTGACCTGAGCTATTTATATATTGTAGATGCAGAAACTGGAAAGACAAATATATTTGAAGCTGCTGCTGCTGACGAAAGTGAAAAGCTGTATGCCGCAATCGAAGAACTTGAGGGACTTAATGTTGACAATATAAAGTATATCTCAACCACGCAAAGTGGTTTTAATATATTTAAGGAAAATACCTTTGTGCCGCAGTGGACGCAAAGCAGCTACCAATATGCCGCCATAAATAAGGTGAGTGCTTTAAGCCGTTTTGGAGATGACATTGATACGGCACTGGAAAGCGGAACATCTGGCTTTTTTGACAACTATTATACAAAAACATTAACTAAGGATACAAACGGTGTTTATATGATTAGCGATGACAACACCGTAGTTAAATATTATCCACAAGGCATTATAGAGTATTACAATTACCAAGGTACGGCAAATAAAACAGAGCAGACACTTTCACCGGCGTATTCTGCCTGCAAGGAGTTTTTGAAAAAGGATGCAACCCTTAACACGAGGTTGTTTCTATCCGATGTTCAGCTTAATAAAAGTGATGGACTTGTATTTTGTTTTGATTACTGTGTAAATGACATACCAGTTTTTTTGTCTGAAGAGATTAAGGAAAAGCTATCTATAGAACATGCGGCGGAGGTAGTTGTTGAGAACAATACAGTAAAGAAATATAAGCGTTATGCCTACGATTTTGTCCTTTCTTCAAACCAAAACCAAAGGGTAGAGGTGGATTTTTTGGGCGCAATGAACCAGGCAATTGCAAGCACAGGGCATGGAGATGAAGTGACTGAAATAGGAGATATTGTGTTGGGTTACTATGTGGATGACAGTGGGGAAGGTTCCCTTAAATGGTTTACCTATGTAGAGGATGGAACATATATTGTTGACACAGTGAAGGACACACCAAAGCAAAACGGGGCAGAGGGTGAACAATAAATGGACTGGGAAAAGGTAAAAAGGATATTTATATGGTTGCTGATAGGCCTCAATGTAGGTCTTTTTGGTGCCAACTATATTTCAAACCGACAGTATGTAATGACAAGCGCACAGGAAAAGGCAATTTATGAGGTGTTGGGTGCTAACGGCATTGGCATGTATACCGACCTTATTAAAACAACCAAACCAATGCGTCAGCTTAGCGTATCCATGGCGTCCTTAGATACGGAAAATTTTAAAAGCATGTTCTTTCGCGAAGACGAGGATGTGAAAATTACACTGGAGTATGCTAAAACAACGTTAGCCAGCAAATCAAAAAGCCTTGTTATACAGGATAACGGCATTGAATTTCTTAACCCGGGCGGAAGCGGATATATAGATACATTTACAAAGGAAACAGCATTAAAGGCAGCTGATGATTTTATTAAAAACGTTGGCATGAACACAAGCCAAAATATAAAGCTTGAAAGTGTGGATTATGACGATGGAAAGTATGTTTTTGAATATAATGAAAGGTATAAGGATTATAAGCTCTTTATAAATTCAAAAAAAATTACAGTGTCACAAAATGGTGTAATAATGGCTAGTGCGGCGTATTACACAGTACAGAATTTTGCTGGCGACAGCCGAAAAATTTGCGCCTGCGATGAGGCTTTGCTTACTTTTTTAGGAGAGGTTAAAAAAGAGGGAAAAACAGACGGGGTGTACATAGAAAAAATTGAGTTGGGATATGATTTTCAGGATGCAGGGGATGTTGCTGACGGAAGTAAATTAAGACTGATACCCTGCTATAGAATTTTTATATCGGGTTCCTCCGAGGTATACCTAATAAACGCTTATACTAACGAAATGATGAATTAACAAATTGGATAAAATCCAAAGGCATGGGAACTTGGCAAATTCCCTTTCTCCTTGTTTTTTGCTTTTTTTGGCGTTATAATGTAAGCAAAAACTTTTGGGGTGCAACATGAAAAAATATGAAACCGACTTAACTGAGGGCAATGTAACAAAGCAGCTATTGTGCTTTGCTATGCCCTTTTTTGTTGCCCAAATTTTGCAGGCGTGCTACAGCATGGCAGATATGCTTATAGCGGGGCGGTTTATGGGCGACTATGGAATATCTGCCATAAACAATAGCTCGGTTTGTATTATGCTTATAACAATGCTGGTAAATGGCTTTGCCCTAAGCGGAACAGTGCTTGTAGCCCAATTTGTAGGTGCAAAACAGCCAGAAAATGCAAAAAAATCTATAGGGACATTATTTACGGTTTTTATTTACTGTGCCGTGGTTGTAACAATTTTAGGAGTTTTGTTTACAAACAATATTGTTGCACTGCTTAAAATACCAGCAGAGGCTGTGGGGGAGGCACGAAATTACTTGCGCATATGTTTTGCAGGCACAATTTTTATTTGCGGCTACAATGCTGTAAGTGCAGTGCTTCGTGGACTGGGTGATTCCAGGCGTCCGTTGTATTTTGTTGCAGTTGCAACTGCGGTTAATGTAGTGCTGGATTTAATTTTTGTTGGCCTATTTAACTGGGGTGCAGGTGGTGCGGCATTTGCCACTATTTTAGCACAGGCGCTGTCTTTTGGGCTTGCGGTGCATACGCTATATAAAAACAACTTTGTTTTTGATTTCAAGCTGAAAAGCTTTATTATATACAAGGATAAACTTAAAATGATACTTAAAATAGGGCTTCCATCGGCAATTCAAAGCACAGTTGTAAATTTTTCTATGCTTTTTGTGCTTACTACAATCAATGGGTATGGTCTTGCAGCATCTACGGCGGCTGGCATAGGGGCAAAAATAGACTCTTTTGCAATTTTACCAACCCTTGCAGTAAGTCAGTCGGTAGCATCTATGGTGGGGCAAAATTTGGGCGCTGGGTGTATACTTCGTGCAAAGGAAACCGTGTTTGCTGGGGTGCGCATTAGTTTAAGCTTTGGAATAATTATTTATTTGTTTATTAACCTTTTGGGTGGGAAAATAGTAAATGCTTTTAATTGCTCGCCTGAAACGGTTGAGGTTGCGCTGATGTACATAAAATATGTATCAGTTTTTTATATTGCAAACTCGGTTATGTTTGTTATAAACGGCCTTGCGGCAGGCTCGGGCAATGCAATTTTTGCCTTGGGCAATGCGGTACTAAGCGTTATTATTGTACGAATACCACTAATTTTTCTTTTTCAAAATGTGCTGGGGCTTGGGCTTAAGGGCGTGTTTATGGCTATGGGGCTTGCGCAGTATGCAGGGGTGGTAACGGCAGGGCTGTTTTACATCAGCGGTAAATGGAAAAAATCTTTGGTAAAATAAAACTTTCCACATTATATACATATGTGGTATAATTGATTATTAAGCTAGGTACATTATGTGAATTTACATATTTATTGGAAGGGTTTGAATAGGCAAAATGGACAAACTTGTTATAAATGGCCCTAATCGCCTTAAGGGTGAAGTGGTTATAAGCGGAGCAAAAAATGCGGCGGTAGCGATTATACCAGCGGCAATTATGGCAGATGATGTATGTTTAATAGAAAACTTGCCAAATATTGAGGACGTAAAGAGCCTTTTTACAACTATAAACAAAATTGGCGGAAAGTGCCATTTTGTGGACAAGCATACTTTGAAAATAGACAGCCGTGGAATTGAAAATATATGTGCAACCTTTGAAGAAGTTAAGAAAATGCGTGCATCCTACTATTTTTTAGGGGCGCTTTTAGGGCGCTACAAAAAAGCTGAGGTAGCTATGCCAGGCGGATGTGATTTTGGCACAAGACCTGTGGATTTACACCTTAAAGGCTTTAAAGCCATGGGAGCTGAGGTAACAATTGAACGTGATATTATAAGAATTTCAGCAAAGGAGCTTAAAGGCGCCGCAATTTATATGGATACAGTAAGCGTTGGTGCAACCATAAACATTATGCTGGCGGCAACCCTTGCAACAGGCACTACAACTATTGAAAATGCGGCAAAAGAGCCTCACGTAGTTGATGTGGCAAATTTCCTTAACATTATGGGGGCAAAAATAAAAGGCGCAGGCACAGATGTTATACGTATTGTTGGCGTTGAAAAACTGCACGGAGCAGAATATACAATTATACCAGACCAAATAGAGGCAGGCACTTACATGATAGCGGCGGCTATTTCAGGCGGTGATGTTATTGTTAGAAACCTTATACCAAAGCATATGGATTCTCTTTCAGCAAAGCTTGTAGAAATGGGCGTTGATGTGGAGGAGTTTGATGATTACATAAGAGTTAATGCCACAGACAGAAGGCTGAATGCCGTTAGTGTGCAAACTATGGCATATCCAGGTTTTCCTACCGACCTTCAGCCCCAGATGGTGGCACTTTTGGCCATTGCAGAGGGTACAAGCAAAATAACAGAAAATGTGTGGGAAAAACGCTATCAGTACACAGACGAACTTAAACGCCTTGGTGCACAAGTTAATGTTGAGGGACGAGTGGCAATTATAACAGGTATAAGCCAGCTTACAGGGGCAAAGGTGGATGCCACAGACCTTAGGGCAGGAGCGGCTATGGTGATTGCGGCGCTGAATGCAAATGGCGAAACTATTATAGGCGACGTTAAGTATATAGACCGTGGTTATGAGGAAATTGAGGATAAACTGAACAAAATGGGTGCGGATGTTAAGCGTATTTCCATGTAAAGGGGCGTAGGCTATGATACGGTTTTGTCCTGTTGTAAGCGGAAGCAGCGGAAACAGCGTGTATATTGGAACAGACTATACCCACTTGCTTATTGATGCAGGGGTTAGCGGAAAAACAATACAAGAGGGGCTTTGCGCCATAAATGTTGAGGGTGAAATGCTGGACGGCATTTTTGTTACCCATGAGCACAGCGACCATATAAAGGGTGTCGGTGTGCTTTCACGCAGGTTCGATTTACCTGTTTATGCTACCGAAGGTACGTGGAATGCGATGGAAGATGGTTTGGGTAAAATATCTAGAAAAAATAAAAAAATTATATACAGCGGTGAAAAACTGGAGCTGAATGACCTTGTTATTAGCCCATTTAACATACCCCATGATGCCGCAGAGCCTGTAGGCTACAGCGTTATGGCCGGGGATATAAAAATGACAGTAGCAACAGATTTGGGGCATATAAGCGACTCGGTTAAAAATGGAATTGCCGACAGCGATGTACTTTTGCTGGAGGCAAACCACGATATAGATATGCTTAAAAGAGGGCCGTATCCATACTCTCTAAAACAAAGAATACTTGGTGAATTTGGACACCTTGCAAATGAAAATGCAGGCAAAGTGCTCTCCGAAATGATGACAACACGCCTTAAGCATGTTTTTTTGGGGCATTTAAGTTCTGAAAATAACACCCCTAGCCTTGCATATAAGTCGGTAGAGAGTATTTTGTACGAAAACGGAATTAAAGTGGGACGGGATTTTTCTATGGAAATGGCAAACCGTCACTGCATAAGCCGATGTATAGAGCTTTGAGGTGAAATAGATATATGAAGATTTCCATTATTTGTGTAGGAAGACTTAAAGAAAAATATTGGTCAGATGCTGTGGCAGAGTATTGCAAGCGTCTTAGCAAGTATGTTAAACTGGAAATAACCGAGCTTCCTGATGAAAAAGCACCCGAAAGCATGAGTGCCGCACAGGAAGAGCAGGTTAAAATAAAAGAAGGCCAAAGGATACTGAAAGCCATTAAAGAAGATGCCTTTGTAATTACCCTTGAGGTTCAGGGCAAACAGCTTTCTTCAGAGGAACTGGCACAGCTTGTAGAGGCAAAAGGAGTAGGTGGAGTAAGCCATATTGCTTTTGTTATTGGTGGTTCGCTGGGGCTTTCTGATGAGGTAACAAGCCGAGCAGGGTATCACCTTAGTTTTTCTAAAATGACTTTCCCACACCAAATGATGAGGGTTGTTCTTTTAGAACAGATTTATAGAGCGGTTAAAATTAATAAAAATGAGCCATACCATAAGTAAAATTTATGAAAAACGCCTTTGAATAAATTAAAGGCATTAAATTATAAGGAGGAATAAAAATGATTAGAAGAGCAGACGAAAGAAAAAAATTGGAATTGAAGAATGCACAGGGTGGCATGGAAACAATTTTCCCTAACATGATACTTGAGGGCGACGAATTTACAGGCGCAGGCAGACTTTTCAATATTGTTACATTTCCACCTAAAAGCTCCATTGGCTTCCATATGCACAATGGCGAAACTGAAACTTATGTAGTGCTATCCGGCAAAGGAAAATACAGCGACAATGGTACAGACGTTATTGTTGAGGCGGGGGACGTTACTTTCTGTCCATCAGGCGAGGGTCATGGCCTTGAAAATATTGGGGACGAGGATTTGGTTATTATTGCATTAATCCTTTTTGACAAAACAAAATAATTGTTAAGCAGTTGGAACCTCGGGAAATGATACTCTCGAGGTTTTTTATAAGGAGGAATTATAATGGAATTTGATTTTAAGGGCAAAAATGTTGTTATAACAGGCGGAAATTCGGGAATTGGGTTTGCGGCGGCAAAGGCTTTTGCCCAAAACGGAGCAAATGTGGCGATTTGTGGAACAAAGCAGGATAAGCTGTATAATGCAGTTGAGGAACTGAAAGCCTTCGGCACAACAGTATACGGCGGTGTATGTAACGTAGGGGATAGCCAACAGCTTTTAAAGTTTGCTGATGACTGTGAGGCAGTGATCGGGGGAATAGATATATGGATTAGCAATGCAGGGTTTATGCCTTTTAGTAAAATTGTGGATACCACTGAGGAGATGTGGAACGATTTATTCAATATTAACGTTAAATCGGTATACATTGGGGCTAAAATTGCAAAGGCAAAAATGGTGAAAGGCGGTGTGCTTATTAACGCATCTTCCTTTGCAAGCATTATGCCATCGGTTAATACAGGTGTATATGCCGCTACAAAGGCGGCGGTTGCAAGTCTAACAAAAACCCTTGCTTCAGAACTAGCACCTTTCGGCATACGTGTAGTGGGCTATATACCAGGGCTTATTGCAACTGACCTAAATGCTTTAAACATTGAAAACAACGGCGACAAGCTATTAGAAAGTATATCATCAAGAACCTTTGGCACAGCGGAAGATATTGCCAACGGAATATTATTTCTTGCCTCTGACTACGCTTCTTACATTACTGGAACATGTTTGGAGATAAGCGGAGGAAAATTTGCCACACAAAATCCAAAAGCGGCTTGGGAAAGATAGACAAACCCTGGGCGTTGCCCAAACCCACTTGCTTTTTGAAAAAAGCAAGACCAAAAACACCGCATATTCATGCGGTTTTAGATGGGTCAATGTAGCAATGGCAAAGATGTACCATCTGTCCGCAGGACAGCTTTGCGTAGCAAAGTGCTGACAGGAAACCCTTGTGGGTGCTTGAGGGCAAAGCCCTCAAGGTTTTGGGCAACGCCAAAGGTTTTTCACAGTAAAAAAGCCAACACCAATATGAAAAAAGGTGCTGGCTTTTTGTTTACATAAAAATCAGATCAAATTGTGTGTTTTGTTAGGCAAATTGTGCACAACTATGTGGATAACGTGGATAACTATTCTTTTATAAGGCTTTCACCTACTAAATATACGTCTCCTGCACCCATAGTTATCAACATATCCCCAGGCTGTGCTGTGGATTTAATGAAGTCAACGATATCATTAAAGCTGCTGATGTATCTTGCACTTTTCCCGTGGCTCTTAATTTTATCCACTATATCACGAGAGTGGATAAGGCCGGTGTCTTTTTCTCTCGCGGCATAGATGTCTGTTACAATAATTTCGTCAGCATTTGTAAATGCGTTTCCAAAATCTTCAAACAAAGTTTTGGCACGGCTGTAGGTATGTGGCTGAAATACGCACCACAATGTTTTATGTTCCACCTTTTTTGCCGCCGCAAGGGTTGCACGTATTTCCGTTGGATGGTGTGCATAATCATCTATAACACGAATACCGTTGTAGCTTCCTTTATACTGGAAACGCCGGTTAACACCGGTATAGTTATCAAGACCTGTTATTATGCTTGCCATAGGCACGGTAAGGGCACAAGCCGCCGCACATGCCGCAAGGGCATTCAATATATTATGTTCCCCTGGAATACGCAGTGCAATTCTTCCCATAACTTTGCCGTTAAAAACTGCATCAAAGCTGTTACGTCCATTTGGTTCGTGCACAATATTATCGGCATACCAGTTTGCGGTGTTATCAAAACCATAGGTAATAACATTTGCTTTAAGGCCGCCAGTAATATACTCTTTGCCTACAGTGTCATTATTTATAACAACATAACCCTCGGCAGGTACGTTTGACGCAAAGCCTTTAAATGAGGTTTGTATCTGGTGCAAATCCTTAAAATAATCTAAATGTTCAGCTTCTACATTAAGTATAACAGCTACAAATGGATTGAATTTAAGAAAGCTGTCGTGGTATTCACACGCTTCCGCAAGGAAAAACTGGGAATTACCGATTTTTGTATTGCCGCCAATGGTAGAAAGTATTCCTCCTACAGAAATTGTAGGGTCGGCATTATCTGCAAGCAATATTTCGCTTAACATAGAGGTAGTTGTGGTTTTGCCATGTGTGCCTGCAACCGCTATGCTTTGGCTGTAGCAGGACATAATACTGCCCAAAAGGTCACTTCTTTCTATAACCAAAATACCCCTTGCTTTTGCGGCAATTATTTCTGGGTTATCCTCTTTAACAGCGGCAGTAAATACAACCAAATCTATATCATCGGTTATATTTTCAGCCTTATGGCCATAATTAACTTGAATACCAAGGCTTTCAAGATGGGCCGTAACGTCAGATGCCTTAACATCTGTTCCACTTACGTGCAAGCCTTTAAAGTTTAATATTTCTGCAAGACCGCTCATACTTATGCCGCCTATGCCTATAAAATATATATTTTTGTATGTGTTTTCAAAATCCAGCTTCATTGTTGTTTACGCCTCTATTCATAAAAAAATAATTTCCAATAAGTATACTACAGCGTTTGTGTAAAGTCCAGTTTTACTGGGAAAACTCTGATTAATTCAAATATCAAAAAATAAATTTAGCTTTGCGGCAAAAAATGGAGCGTAAAGGGCATTTTATGTAATAAAATGCTATGGAGCGACCAGATTTTATGTAAATTGATTTTTTGATAACATTAAATCAGTGTTTCCCTAGGATTCTTACACATTTTGAAGGTTGCATTTTTTATGGGCTTTTTTGAAAAAAACAAAATGCAGAAAATTTTTACAGGAATTAAATAAATTTACACACAGTAATGGTAAAAGTGGTTCTTCTGCCACGGTGTAAATGTGCAAATAGTATGCAATTTTTGTTGAAAATTATAAAGTGATATATAAAAATGCTAAAAAACTGTTTAAAATGTAGCTTTGGTTGGATAGATTGTTACAAATAATTGGAAATAAGTGTTTATTACTGTGTTGAAATATGATAAAATAGTAATACATAAAGCAGTGTATGCTTTTTTGGTAAAACTTATCCATATAAGTATGGGCATTAGGAGATGATGACATGAGTAAGAATGAAATGATAGCTATGCTATTAGCGGGAGGACAGGGAAGCAGATTGGGTATTTTAACCCGAAAAATTGCGAAACCAGCTGTTGCCTTCGGGGGCATGTATCGTATTATCGACTTTCCACTTAGCAACTGTATAAATTCCGGTGTATATAATGTCGGAGTTCTTACGCAATATCAACCTCTTCGCTTGAACCAGCATATCGGTATAGGTATCCCTTGGGACTTAGACCGAAAAAATGGCGGAGTAACAATCCTTGCACCTCATGTTAAGGGCGGCGGAGACAGTGGCGAGTGGTTTATGGGAACAGCAAATGCCATTTATCAAAACATTGAATTTATTGACGCAAATGACCCTGAATATGTATTGGTGCTTTCGGGTGACCATATTTATAAAATGGACTATTCTAAAATGCTGGATTTTCATAAAAATAATAATTGTGCGGCAACCATTGCTGTTTTGGAAGTATCCTTGGAAGAAGCAAGCCGTTTTGGCATTATGAATACCACCGATGATGACAAGATTTATGAGTTTGAAGAAAAACCTGAAAATCCTAAAAGCAACCTTGCCAGCATGGGTATTTACATATTTACATGGAGTAAGCTTAGAGAAGCCCTTATTGAAGATAGTAAGGTGCATCCAGACAGTGATTTTGGTAATCATATAATTCCTAAAATGCTTGAAAGTAACGAAGTTATGTATGCATATCGTTTCCGTGATTACTGGAAGGATGTTGGAACAATTGAAAGTTATTGGCAGGCAAACATGGAACTGATTAAAACGCTTCCGGCCTTTAACCTTTACGAGGATTTTTGGAAAATCTATACCAATACAGACCATCAGCCACCGCAGTTTGTTGGCAAAAACGGTAAAATAAAAATGAGCATTGTTTCAGACGGATGCGAGGTTTACGGGCAGGTCTATAATTCGGTTTTAGGCCCTGAGGTTATAATTGAAGAGGGCTCCGTTATAAGAGATTCTATTATTATGAGCAAATGCACCATTGGCAAAAACACAACCATAGACAGATGTATCATTGACGAAAAAAGCACCGTTGGGGATAACGTAAAGCTAGGAACAGGTGAAAACGTACCAAATAAAGACAAGCCGTCTATTTACAACACAGGTATTACCGTTATAGGTGAAGAAACCACTGTGCCAGAGGGAGTGGAGATAGGCAAAAACTGTGTTATATTTGGAAAAACAAAGACACAAGACTACCCTGATATGAAGCTGGAAAGCGGAATGTCTATCTTAAAAGGGGGGGTTGCAATATGAAAGCGATAGGTATTATTTTGGCAGGCGGAAACAGTGAAATGCGTTTGGGAGAGCTGACAAACACAAGGGCGGCAAGTGCGATGCCTATAGGCGGATGCTATAGAGCAATTGATTTTCCCCTTAGCAATATGTCTGCTTCAAGAATAAGCAAGGTTGCAGTTATAACACAGTACAATTCCCGTTCCCTTAATGACCACCTAACCAGTTCTAAATGGTGGGATTTTGGACGTAAACAGGGCGGATTGTTTGTATTTACACCCTATATAAGCACGGATAATTCCTTTTGGTACAGAGGCACGGCAGATTCTGTTTACCAAAATATGTCCTTCCTTAAAAAGAGCAACGAAACCTATGTGGTCATTGCTTCAGGAGATGCGGTATATAAAATAAACTACCGTGATGTTATTCAGTATCATAAGAGTGCAGGTGCGGATATCACTGTTGTGTACAAGGAACTTAATGATAAGGACCTTACCAAGTTTGGCATTATGCAGATGAATGAAGAAAACAGGGTGATTGAATTTGAGGAAAAGCCAATTGAGCCTCAAAATAACTGTGCATCTCTTGGTATATACGTTATGTCTCGAACACTGCTTATAGAGCTTTTGGAGCAGGTAGTGCCAGAGGGAAGATATGATATAGTTAAGGATATTATTATTCGTTTCCGCAGAAAGCTTAATATTAAGGCATATAAATTTGACGGATACTGGAGCAATGTTGGTGGCGGTATAAAAGACTATTATAACACTAACATGGATTTTCTTAAGCGAGATGTAAGAGATATATTTGTTAAGCAATATCCTTACATAGCAACAAAGCCGAAGGATGAACCGCCGGTGAAGTATAATTTTGGCGCAGAAGTGGTAGACACTATTGCTGGTGGCGGAAGCATTGTTAACGGAAATGTAGACCATTCTATTTTATTCAGAAGGGTGTATATAGGCGAAAACGCCGTGGTTAAAAACTCCATACTTATGGAGGGTTGTTATATTGGCAACAACTGTGTTATTGAAAATGCAATATTCGATAAGAATGTTGTTATTTCAGAGGGCAAGCACATTATAGGAGAGAAAGACAATCCTGTGGTGTTAAAGAAAGGTTCTGTTATGTAAGTTAACGTGACGGTTTATTACAACTAAGTGAAATTGACTCTTGCTTTGGAGGAAATGGGGTCGGTTTCGCCGACAAAAGAGGGGTGGACTTGATTTATGGAGATTACTGATGTAAGAGTAAGAAAAGTAAACAAGGAAGGCAAAATGAAAGCAGTTATTTCGGTAACATTTGATAACGAATTTGTTGTTCACGACATTAAGGTTATTGAACGGGAAGAGGGCTTATTTATTGCCATGCCAAGCAGAAAAACAACTGAGGGCGAATTCCGTGACATTGCGCACCCAATTAATGCCACAACCCGAGAAAAAATTCAGGCTGTAGTGCTTGAAAAATACAAGATTGCACTGGCAGAATTGGAAGCCGCCGAAGCAGAGTCAGTTGAAGCTGCACAATAGTGAACGAAGCCGTAACCAGATATAAGGGTTACGGTTTTTTGTTGTACGCAATTTATTACTTCACAGGCATAAACTTTCGTTTTGCTAATATAATTAGATAGTAGACGAAGCTAAAGGAGGGTAAATATGCCAATTGAATTAATAAAAACGGACAAAGAAACCTACGAAACCATAGGCAGAGGCACAACCCAGGTACTGCTAGAGGGTGATATAATTGTGCCTGATATTAAGCCGGATATTGCCGAGGTTTTACGAGTTGCGGCACAACCATACATTGAGGAGGATAAAGCGGCAGAGGACAGGGTAGGGTTTAAAGGCGGACTGCGTTTAAGCATAATATATATGGCGAAAAAAGCAGAAAAGCCTGTACATAGTATGCAGGATACACTTACCTTTGAAGATTTTATAAACATAGACGGTGTTACTAGGCTTAGCGATGTGCAGACCTGGGTAAAGCTTACTCATTTGGAGTATAAGCTGATAAACGACCGAAAGGTTGGCGTAAAGGCAATAGTAACAGTTTGTGCTTGTGCATGCCAGAAGCAAACAAATGAAATATTACAAGATGCGGTGGGGAATGGTCTTCAGCTTAAAACATGTACGGTAGCAATGAATAAAAGTACAAATAACAAAAAGGACAGGTTTGTAATTAAAGAACA
>JBFWMT010000016.1:0-44711 GCA_050251415.1 Anaerotignaceae bacterium
ATGCGGAAAACTTTCCTCTTAACGAAAATGTTGAGAAAAAGAGTATCGACATGCTTGTTCCAATTATGGAAACAGAAAATGCTAAGTTCTTAAGCCAAGATAAGGCAGTGTGGGACGAAAATATACAGTGGCTTTATGATACAGGAGTAATAAGCAAAACTATAAGTGCAGAGGATATAGTAGTTGATTTGTATGCGCAGTAACAGAAACGATATTTTAAAGGTCATTGGCTTACTGTCAATGACCTTTGACCATATAGGAATGTTGTTGTTTCCACACATTTTTTGGTTTAGAATTGTTGGACGCATTGCGTTTCCCCTCTTTGCATACCACATAGCTATTGGTGTGAAGCACACCAAAAGTGTAGAGAAATATGCCCTTAGGGTGCTTATATTCGCTTGTTTAACACAGCCAATATACACACTTGCTGTTGGAAGAGGACTGAACATTATGTTTGATTTATTTATTGGGATTGTGGTACTGGGGCTTTTAAGGCAGAATAAAAAGAAGTATTGGGCATTGGCATCAGCCGTAGCTTTAGCATGGGCTATGGTTAACAAAGGCTATGGCGGTTATGGCACGGCGTGCATGGTTGTTTTTTATTATATGGAAGAGTACGTAAAGTTGGCTTCTGCATTTTTTGTTGCCATAAGCGTTGTGGCCGCATTTTTTAGCCCCAATTATGTTCAGGGGTTTGCAGTGCTTGCATTGCCGTTTATACTTTTAAAAACAGATTTAAGGGTGAAAATCCCAAAATACTTTTTTTATTTATACTATCCTTTACATTTATTGATAATACACGTTGTTGGGATAAAGTTTTTTTGAAGTAGGTACAGTTTAAAAGGGAAAAAAGCAGATATCTTGGGGAGATATCTGCTTTTTTCTTAAAGAAGGGGTTGTTATTTGGGATTATTTTGGGGTTACATAAACAAATACGGAGTGAATGTGAGTTTGTCTGTTTTAAATAGCACTTTTTTCAAAAACTTGCAGAGGTTATTGTCAAATAGGGATTGATTTTAGTATGGAATAGCCACAAAAAAAATTTAGGTAGGGCTGGTTATGAGAAATAGCATTAATTTTTCTCGAAATCAGCCCTTTTGTATGTGTTTTCTTGGTAAAAATAATGAAAAAATGATGAGTGTTGTAAAAAATTATACAAAGGAATATAATCAATGAAGATATGAATACATATAAGTTTTTAGAATAGAGGAGACAGATTGAAAAATATATCCATGACAGAGGGCAACATATTTAAACAAATACTAATGTTTACATTACCATTGCTTTTGGGGAACCTGTTTCAGCAGATGTACAACACGGTGGATGTAATTGTGGTGGGAAATTATGTTGGCAAGGATGCGTTGGCGGCGGTAGGTTCATCAACGCCAATAATAAACATGTTGGTCGGGTTTTTTGTTGGTGTTTCTACAGGCGCAAGCGTTGTTATAGCTCAATTTTTTGGCGCAGGGGATAAGCGTAAGCTTCGTGATGCCGTGCATGCATCCATTTGGGCTACAATTGTGCTTGGCGTTTTGTTTACATTACTTGGGGTTGTATTTTCACCTTTTATGCTACGTATTATTAAAACACCAAATGAGGTTTTTTACAATGCTGTGCTGTATTTGCGTATTTACTTCTTTTCTATAGGTGCGCTTATGATTTACAACATGGGAGCGGCTATTTTGCGTGCCGTGGGAGATTCTAAGCGTCCATTATATTTTCTTTGTTTCTCATCGATTATAAACATTGTGCTGGATATTTTGTTTGTGGTGGTGTTTAAAATGGGCATAGCTGGTGTTGCATGGGCTACGTTAGTTGCACAAGTTATGTCGGCGGTGTTGGTTATGGTGCTGCTTTTTAAAACACAAGATGTATATAAGGTAGAGGCAAAATATATAGTGTATAACGGCGGAATGATTAATAGAATAATGTCGATAGGGTTACCAAGCGGTTTTCAGCAGATGATTACAGCTTTATCCAATTTAATAGTTCAGTCCTATATAAATCAATTTGGGTCCGCAGCGATTGCTGGGTTTAGTACATACCTTAAAATTGACAATCTTTTGATACTTCCAATACAAAGCATTGCTCTTGCCATTATTACGTTTACGGGGCAAAACTTAGGTGCAGGCAAAATAAGTAGGGCAAAAGAGGGCGTTAATGTAGCTTTAATTATGGCAATGGTATTCGACGTGTCAATGTGCTTACTATTATTTTTTATGGGTAAATATGTATTACGTGTTTTTTCTCCAGACCCAGAGGTACTGTATTATGGCAATATGCTTATAAAAACATTTATGCCAGTACATTTTACGCTTGGAATTTGTCTAATTTATTCTGGAGCACTACGTGGGTTTGGGCAGGCAATAGCACCTATGGTAATAATGATAGGTTGTTTTGTTGTGCTTAGGCAGGTGTTTTTACTTATAGGGACTCATTTTATACCATCTTTTAATGTTATAGCGTTGGGATATCCTATCACATGGGTGGCATCTGGCATTACCACCTACCTTTACTACAAAAAAGGCGGGTGGGAAAAAAAGTACATCGGGATTACAGAAAATAACAAGGGCGTCAATGGCTGAGACCTTGTGAATTGGTTATGACAATCTCATCAAGGGCTTGTTCTTTATTTTCTTTTGTTTTCCCCATTTTAAGTTCGCTTATAATAAGCCCTGTAAGGGTGAGTATTGTTCCAATAACTGCAATTAGTGTTATTCTCTCGTGCAGCACAATGGCAGAGGTAATAACTGTAACTACTGGAGAAGCGTAAATGTATACGCTGGTTTTTGTAGGACCCAGAATGCGGATGGCACTGTTCCATATAACAAAGCAAAGTGCCGATGCCCCAAGACCTAAATACAGCAAGTTAAATATAACCTTTGGTTTGCTGAGTAGTTGTATGTTTGGTGAAAAATCCATAATAAATAGTGCAGGAATCATAAACATGAGGCCATAAAAAAATACACGCCTTGTGGTTAGAATAGTGTTATAGTTAAGCACACTTATTTTTTTGGTAAGCACGGAATAAAAGGCCCAAACAAGAGCAGCAAGAATGGTAAGTATGTCCCCAATGGGGTTCAGTTTCAATACAGCACTGCCGTTCAAACTTATTATAACGATTCCAGTAATGGCAAACAAAAAACCGATAAAGAAATTCAGCTTAAATTTTTCTCCATCCAAAAAAATGTGTGAAACTATGGCTGTAAAAAAAGGCGCGATGGAAATTATTATTCCAACATTTGATGCAAATGAGTATGTAAGGGCGATGTTTTCCAACAAAAAATAAAGTGTAACACCGCAAAGTCCAGCACCCATGAAAAGCATTTCCTGCGACTTGTTTGTAAAGCCAAGTCGTTTTGGGCAAAAGATTGTTAAGGCAATAAAACCCATAACAAAACGTATAAATAATATTTCTATAGGTGTTAAGTCAGTAAGTAAAAGTTTTGTGGCAATAAATGTTGTGCCCCAGACTATAACTGTAAAAATTGCAAATAAATGTCCCTTAAGTGTGTTACTTTCCATATAAAGTACTCCCTTCGCAGGCGTTACGCCCCTGTATATTATCAATACATGATAGACCTTTGAACAATAGAATGCAACAGGAACAAAAGTGGAATGTGATAAGAATGTAAAACTTTAAAGCATAATGCCTAATTCATGTAAAAAAAATGTAAATTTGATATGTAAATTTTTAGCAATGCAATAAATAATACTTAAAAAACCGAAAAAGGCAATAAAAAAGTTGAGAAATTATAGTTTTTATGGTACTATTTTACTATAAATTTGGAAAATTAATTTATATGGAGATTTGGAAAGAAGGGCATCTTATGAATGAAAAAAATTTGAAAAAAGCAGGAATAGATTGCCTTGCAGGCATCAGAAGATTTTCTGGAAGCGCTGATTTATATGAAAAATATTTGAAAAAATTTACAGATGATGAAAACTTTAAACTTGCTAAAAAGGCAATGGAGGAAAAGAATTATGAAGATGTGCTTAAGTATATACATACCCTTAAGGGGGTTACAGGTAACCTTAGCATGACGGAACTTTTTGACAGTTGCAGTGAACTTGTTACAGTAATAAGGAATAAAGATTTAAATGGTGTGGATGAAATTTTTCATAAAATTTGTCTGCTGCATTCAAAAGTTTGTGAAGCAATACATATTGAAAATGAAAATTGAGGCTATATTTGAATTGAAGGGGCGCAGATATATTCTGTGCCCATGATTTTTATGGAATATATTAAAGAAGTATTAATAAGTTTAAGCAAAAAGAAGTATAAAATGTGGTAAAATGTTTGAAATATATAGTTTGGTTTAGTATACTGTTTCTACGTTAAATTATAATGAAAACTAAAAACATTTTGCAAATTACGTTTGGCAGCTTCTGCCTTTGTGGATATCCACATGCATGAGGCTGTTTTTTACACTAAACGAATTGTTATGTTTATACAATTAAGGAAAATTAGAAGATTTGAATTAGATTTTTTACTGCTGTTTAATGAAAATGGAGGTGATATAAATAATGAAAGTGGAAAATACAAAATACAAAAAAATCTTTTCACTGCCAATGGTTTCCTTTCTTGTGGTATTATTTATAATCGTCTCGTTTATGGATTTTGCAAAAAACAGTTTGGAAATTTCACGAGTAAATAGTCAGGAAAAGCTGGAAGAACGTGCACAATACACTTCTGATTTTATAATTCATACAGTTGATGAGGCAGTTAGAACTATCAAAAACTTAGCCCGAATTTATTCTGTATTAAGTGACACAGATGCTAAACAGGCTGCAAAAATAAATGATGAAGTAATGAAAGATACGGATTTTCAACGCATTGGCTTTACAGATTTAAGTGGAAAGAGCTATGCAGGAAATGGAGTTTATTTAGATTTAAGCCAGCGAGAGTATTTTAAAGATGCAATGGAGGGTAAATCAGGTGTTACCAATATTATAAGATCTTTATCTGGCGAGGATGACCTTGTTATTGTGTATGAGCCAATTAGGCATGAAGGAAAGATTAACGGAATGGTTCATGGGGTGTATAAAATTAAGGAGATATCTGAAGCTTTGGAAATAGAAAGCCTTGGCGACAAAGGATATTTTGTTGTTTTTCAACAGGACGGCAAAATTATAATAAATACCAGCAAGGAAAAATCAATGTTATATGACAATGGTGACCTTTGGGCTGTTTTACAAAATACTAATTACGAAAAGGGCAGTAGTTATCTGAATTTAAGACAAAATGTTAGGGATGGGAGTAGCGGATTTATAAGATATAGCGATAAAGATGAAACAAGACTGGCATATTATACTCCAGTTGGTGTAAACGATTGGTATATTTTACAGGTATTGTCACAGGATGTGGTTGCTAGTCACAGCAAACAAGTGAATTATTTGGCAACACTTTTGGTAATAAAAATAATTGGGGCACTGCTTATTTTGGGTATATATGTAATTAAGAAAGAGCATAGCTATCAAAATATAATCTTAAACGCAAACCGTGATGTTAAAACACTTACAGATGCCATACCTGGTGGTGTACAAAAATGCACATTTGATGAAAAATGTGAGTTTGTGTATGTAAGCCAAGGCTTTATAAATATGACAGGATATAGCCATGAGGAAATACGTTCACGCTTTGACAATCGCTTTATAAATACGGTTTACCATGAGGATGTTGATAGGGTGCAAAAACAGCTTGCCACCTATAAAGGGGAGGAAGCTGTAGAATTTGAATACAGAATAGAACGAAGGGACGGCGAAATAATTTGGGTTACAGACAGATGCAACATAGTTAAAGACGAGAACAATAAACTATACTATTATTGCGTTGTTATAGACATTACCAAGGCAAAAAAAGTGCAGAGAGAGCAGCAGATAATTAACGAAAAATTTAAAATTGCAATGGGGCATTTATCCTGTACTGTGTTTGAATATGACCCTAAAAATGATATTATTTATAACGGTGAAGACATTGCAAAGAAATACAACATAGCGTCAGTTACAAAATGTAAACCCAAAGAAATTGTTGAACTAAATATTGTGGACAAAGACTATGCCGATGTGTATATTAATATGTTTAAAAGCATTTGCTGTGGACAAAATGCGGCCAACTGCGTTTTAATTGCCCATAATGGTGAGGAAAGTTACTGGTACAAAGTTACCCTTACGGCAGTTTTGGATGAGGAGGCAAACCCAATTTGGGCAATTGGTACCGTTGAGGATATAACAAAGCTTAAGGAAATAGAACAAAGATTTGCAAAAGAAGAACAATACCGAGAATTGTATATGGCAGATGCAGTGCTTATACATGAGGTGAATGTTACCCATGACCAGGTGAAGGTAAGAAGCGGTAGCAGAAATCATAGAGTTACGCCAGCTGTTTCCTATTCAAATATATGCAAAAAGTTGATTAATAAATATGTGTATCCGGATGAACGGGAAAGTGTTGCCAACATGTTTTCATCAAAAAGGCTTATTCAAGTTTTTGAGAATGAAAATGGCGAACGGGAATGTGAAATAAGGTGCAAGGGGAGGGATGGGAAAGAGTTTTGGGTATTAGCTATAAGCCATATGCTTAAAGACCCGCAAACATCTGATATATTGTGCTTTACATATATGAGAAATATTCAAAATAGGAAAGAAAAGGAGCTTAAGCTTAAGGAAAGTGCTGAAATGGACGTACTTACGAACCTATACAACAGGGCAGTAGCCAAACAGCTTATAGCAACGTCCCTTAATCAATTTGGAAAAGGTGAAATACATGCTTTTTTCATTATTGATATTGATTATTTTAAGCATATTAACGACAAATTTGGTCATATGCAAGGGGACAATATAATTATATCAGTTGCAGATATTTTAAAAAATATTTTTCGGAAGGGAGATATTGTGGCTCGCCTTGGTGGTGACGAGTTTGTTATATTTATGAAAAATGCGGGGAGTGTGAGGCTTATTGAAGAAAAAGCCAAAATGCTTTGCAAAGCAGTTTCAAGGCTAAAGATACTGGAAGATAGAGAATATAAAATTACAGTAAGCGTAGGCGTTGCAGTTACGCCAAAAGACGGAACAACATATGAGGAGCTGTATAAGGCATCGGACATGGCGTTGTATACAGTTAAAAAGGGTGGAAGAAATGGGTTCAAAATTTTTTGACAAAATTGTTGTTAATAGGCTAATGTAAAGTAAAGATATGGCTTTTTTCCATTTTTAAGGTTATAATATACTATTAACGAAAGAAGGAGGCTGTACCATGGAAACGGAAAGTAAACAATTTACACATCTGCATGTGCATACAGAATATAGCCTTCTGGATGGCTCGGCAAAAATCAAGGAATTGGTAGCACGGGCTAAAGACCTTGGTATGGAAAGCCTTGCTATTACAGACCATGGGGCCCTGTACGGTGCTGTGGAGTTTTACAAGGCGGCAAAGGATGTTGGGATTAAGCCTATTATTGGTTGTGAGGTATATGTTGCACCTGCATCACGCCTTATCAAAGACAGTAGTGCAGGCTTTAACTACTACCATCTTGTGCTTTTGGCAGAAAATAACGAAGGATACCAAAACCTTATTAAAATAGTTTCCTATGGATTTATAGATGGTTTCTACTATAAGCCAAGGGTGGATTTAGACCTGCTTAAAAAATATCACAAGGGTATTATTGCCAGCAGTGCATGCCTTGCAGGGCCTGTAGCAAGGGCGATTTTGCAAAGCAATTATAAAAAGGCAAAGGAAACCGCACTGGAATATGAGGCGGTTTTCGGCAAGGGAAATTTCTTTTTGGAACTACAGGACCATGGAATGAGTGAGCAAAAGATAGTGAACCAACAGCTTTTGCGTATTCATGAGGAAACAGGAATACCCATGATTGCCACTAACGATAGCCATTATATATACCGTGAGGATGCAGTGCCACACGATATTTTACTTTGTATACAAACAGGTAAAACTGTGAACGATGAAGACAGAATGCGTTACGAAGGGGACCAGTTTTATTTGAAAAGTGCAAATGAAATGTACACCCTTTTCCCTTATGCAAAGGATGCGTTGGAAAATACAAATAAGATAGCCCAAAGGTGCAATGTGGATTTTGTTTTCCACGACCTTAAACTGCCACAGTTTGATGTACCAGACGGAAAAACGGCACAACAATATCTTCGGGAACTTTGCAAAGAGGGCTTTCAACGACTATACCCAGATGCAGACGAAAGCCTTAGGCAAAGGCTGGAATATGAGCTTAGCACCATAGAAACAATGGGATATGTGGACTATTTTTTGATTGTGTGGGACTTTATAAAATTCGCAAAAGATAATGATATTATTGTAGGCCCAGGGCGAGGCAGTGCGGCAGGCAGCATAGTAAGCTATTGCCTTTCCATAACCACTATAGACCCGATTAAATATAATCTTATTTTTGAACGGTTTTTGAACCCTGAACGTGTTAGCATGCCCGATATTGACGTTGACTTCTGCTACGAAAGGCGGCAGGAGGTTATAGACTACGTTATACGTAAATATGGTGATGACCATGTTGCACAGATTATAACCTTTGGAACACTGGCGGCAAGGGCGGCTATAAAGGATGTTGGTCGTGCACTTGCAATGCCATATGCAGAAGTGGATCGGGTTAGTAAGATGATACCCTTCGAACTGGGTATAACTATAAAAAAAGCACTTGCTATGAACCCTGAACTTAGAGAACTTTATGAAAATGAAGATAGTGTAAAAAATCTGATCGATATGAGTGCAAGGCTTGAGGGTCTTCCACGCCATGCTTCAACCCATGCGGCAGGGGTGGTTATTTGCAAAGAGCCTGTAATGGAATATGTTCCGCTTAATAATAACGATGGTGCAATAACTACACAGTATACAATGACTCTTTTAGAAGAACTTGGTATACTTAAAATGGATTTTCTTGGGCTTAGAACCCTTACGGTAATACAAAATGCTGTTAAGGAAATTAAACGTATACACGGCATAGAACTGGATATGGATAAAATACCCGATAATGATAAAAGAGTGTATGATCTTATTTCTCAAGGCAAAACAGAGGGCATTTTTCAGTTGGAAAGCGCTGGAATGAAGTCCTTTATGAAAGAGCTTATGCCATCTAGGTTAGAAGATTTAATAGCGGGGATTTCTCTTTACCGACCAGGCCCTATGGACTTTATACCCAAATATGTTAAGGGGAAAAACAATGCCAACAATATTCAATATACGCATCCAGCCTTGGAAAGCATATTGGAGCCTACTTATGGGTGTATAGTGTATCAAGAGCAAGTAATGCAAATAGTGCGGGATTTGGCTGGCTATAGCCTTGGCAGAAGTGACCTTGTGCGCCGTGCAATGAGCAAGAAAAAAGCATCGGTAATGGCAGAGGAAAGAAAAAACTTCGTATATGGTACACAGGGCGTTAACGGCTGTGTTAAAAATGGTATACCTGCGGAGGCGGCTGAAAAAATATTTGACGATATGACAGACTTCGCAAAGTATGCCTTTAACAAAAGCCATGCCGCCTGCTATGCAGTTGTAGGTTACCAAACAGCGTGGCTTAAAGCCCACTATCCTGTGGAATTTATGGCGGCTTTGATGACCTCTGTTATGGATAACTCGCCTAAGGTTTCAGGGTATATTGAGGAATGCAAAAAAATGGGCATTGGTCTTTTACCGCCAGATATAAATGAAGGTTATCCGTCATTTTCTGTATCTGATGGGAAAATTCGCTTTGGACTTGCGGCAATAAAAAGCGTTGGAAGAGGCACAATTAATGCCATCGTTAAGGAAAGAGAAAATTCAGGTGCGTTTAGAAGCCTTACAGATTTTCTTAAACGCATGGACCAAAAGGAACTGAACAAGCGTGCTATAGAAAGTTTTATAAAGGCAGGTGCTTTTGATAGCTTTGGTGGAAACCGAAGCCAGTATATGGCAGTATATAAGG
Source organism: Anaerotignaceae bacterium (assembly GCA_050251415.1). Classification (GTDB taxonomy): domain Bacteria; phylum Bacillota; class Clostridia; order Lachnospirales; family Anaerotignaceae; genus UBA8514. The sequence goes on from JBFWMT010000016.1 coordinate 9,942, forward strand.
GTGTTTTAGACGGCATTTCTTCCGCAAGAAAAAATAATATAGCGGGTCAGATGGATTTGTTTGCAATGACAATGGGGGAAGAAGAAAACACAGAGTCAGGCTTTCAGGATAGTTTTCCAGATATTTCGGAATACTCTCAAAAAGATAAACTTGCAATGGAAAAAGAAGTTCTAAGTATTTATGTAAGCGGTCATCCGCTGGCAGAATATGAAAGTGTGCTAAGAAGAAAAGTAAGTTGCTCAAGCCTAGATATTATGGCAGGGGATGACGAGGAACGTGCCACAAAAGTTATGGACGAGCAACGTGTAAAATATGGTGGCATTGTAACTGAAAAAACTGTTAAATATACCCGCAACAATAAGGTTATGGCGTTTATTAAGGTAGAGGATATGTACGGAGTGGTGGAGGTTGTGGTTTTTCCCAACACATATGAAAAGGTACAGGATTTAATTACTGAGGACGGCATAGTGATTGTGGAAGGGCGTGTTCAGACTTCAGATGGTGAAGATGGAAAAATAATTGCAGAAAAAATTTTGCCATTAACTGCTGATGACATCAAGGAGGCAAATGAAACACGTGTGCTTTTTATTAAAGTGGAAAATGCCCAGAGGCTTAAAGAACTTATGCCATTGCTTAAAACCTATGCGGGCAAAGTGCCAGTAAGAGTACGAAATGTAGAAACAGGAGAAATGTTGATTGCTCCAAAAAGCAGTTGGGTAAATCCATCTGATAAATTAATGGAAGAACTAAAGCAAATGCTTGGAGAAAACAGCGTCTTACTTCGGGAAAAATAATAAATATTATATAAAGGTACAATAGAGGAGGATAGCAGAATATGAGAAGAACAAAAATAGTTTGCACACTTGGCCCAGCAACAAATTCCAAGGAGAAAATTAAAGAACTTATTCAAAATGGAATGGATGCAGCAAGAATAAATTTTTCCCATGGAACTTACGATACTCACGAGGTGCTTATAAACGACCTTAAAGAGGCACGTAAGGAATTGGATGCCCCAATACCGTTAATATTGGATACAAAAGGCCCAGAAATAAGAATTAAAAAATTTGCTAAAGCCAAGGTTTATCTTGAACCAGGCAGTATATTTACCCTTACAACAAAAGAAATTGAGGGTAACGAAAAAATGGTAAGTGTTACCTATAAAAATTTGCCAAAAGACCTTAATAAAAATAGCCGTGTGCTTTTGGATGACGGACTTGTGGAATTGAAGGTAGTTGGTCTTACAGATACGGATATTGAATGCGAAGTTATAAACGGCGGATTTTTAAGCTCCAATAAAGGCGTTAATGTGCCTGACGTTTATGTTAATTTACCAGCACTTACCCAAAGGGATATAGAGGACATTAAGTTTGGTATTAAAATGGGATTTGACTATATTGCAGCTTCTTTTATTAGAAATGCCAATGATGTTGTTAAAATAAGACGTGTGCTAGAAGAAAATGGCGGTGATGACATTAATATTATTGCCAAAATTGAAAACCGTGAGGGCGTTAATAACATAGAAGAAATACTTGATGTTGCTGACGGCATTATGGTGGCACGTGGGGATCTTGGTGTGGAGATACCTATTGAGGAAGTTCCACTTGTTCAGAAAGATTTAATTAAAAAAGCGAATGCTTTTTGCAAGCCTGTAATTACAGCAACGCAAATGCTTGAAAGCATGGCTTCCAACCCACGTCCAACCCGTGCAGAGGCTAACGACGTTGCAAATGCTATTTTTGACGGCAGTGATGCCATTATGCTTAGCGGAGAAACTGCACAGGGGAAATATCCGGTAGAAAGCGTTTCTACTATGGCACGCATTGCTTTTACTACAGAAAGCAGTATTAATTATATTAAAAGACTTCGTCAGCAGTTTTCACCTGAACAGACCAATATGACAAATGCCATAAGCTATGCGGCTTGTACCACAGCGGCAGAACTTAATACAACCTGTATTGCAACTGTTACAAAAACAGGGTTTACAGCACGTATGATTTCTAAATTTAAACCATCTTGCCCAATTGCCGCAAGCAGTTTTAATGAAACCGTTTGGCGTCAGCTGAACCTGGTTTGGGGTTGTAAGCCTGTTCTTTTGGAAGAAATTTTGGATAACACCAAGGTTTTTGAACTGGCTATGGAAACTGCAGTTAAAAGCGGACTTGCCGTTAATGGGGATACCGTTGTAATTGCAGTTGGGGTACCTGTTGGTGTTTCTGGCTCTACCAACACAATGAGGGTTGAAATTGTGGGGGACGTTATATGTAAGGGTTATGGTGTGGGTACAAAGCGTGCCTCAGGCAAGGCAACTATTGTAAAAGTGTTTGGCGAGGCACAAAAGAGGTTTAAAAAAGGAGATGTACTTGTAACCACATCAACTTGTAATGACTTAATGCCTTTTGCAAAAAAAGCATCAGCAATTGTAGTTGGGCCAATTGAACATACCGAAAACAGCCATGCAGAAATAGTTGGACATGCACTTGATATTCCTGTGGTTATCTGCAATAATAAAGTTACCGACCTTATTAAGGATGGAACACTTATAACAGTGGACGCAAAGAAGGGTTTTGTGTATTCAGGAATGCCTGAGGAGTAGGAGGAAAATTTATGGATAAATATGTATGTACAATATGTGGATATATTTATGACGAGGAAAAGGGAGATATTGCCCAAGGGGTTGCACCAAGGACACTTTTTAGCAAATTGCCAGAGGATTGGTTTTGCGAGCAGTGCGAGGTAGGAAAAGAAGAATTTGAGAAAATGTAAAGAGGTACTTATATGGATGAAAAGACTTTAGAAAACATGAAAGCCGCGCTGGAAATTTTTTATGAGGTAAACGGCTATGAGGATTTTTATAACGAACAGTTAAAAATCAGAACGCCAGCTGAAATTTACGAGCTTTATGAGGATACTTTTGGCGAGCAAATTTAATTACAAAAAACTTAATTTTTTAAATTTTACTTGTTATTTACCTAAATCAATAGTATTATAGCCTTGTAGGCAAAAAATGCTGAAGCAAGAGAAAGATGAGGGTGAATAAAATATGGTAGAAATGTCAATTTTCGCTGTGTTACTAAGTTTTGTAGTAGCATCGCTTACTATTATATTTAAAAATAAAAGAACAAAAACAAATTGACTTTTTTGAGAGTACCTATTTAGGGTGCTCTCTTTTTTTGTATAAAAAAAGGTGCAGAGGTTGTCTGCACCCGGGGCTGACGAAAAAGTCGAAAGATTGAGGGTTTTGCCCTCAAACACCCACAAGGGTTTCTGGTCAGCACTTTGCTTTGCAAAGCTGTCCTTTGGACAGATGGCATGTCTTTACCATTACATTGGTCAGCACTTTGCTTTGCAAAGCTGTCCTACGAACAGATGGCACTTCTTTGCCATTGCCACCTTGACCCATCTAAAACCGCATAAATATGCGGTTTTAAATAAAAGTTTTTGGTCTTGCTTTTTTCAAAAAGCAAGTGGGTTTGGGCAACGCCCAAGGTTTTGACTGTATCTACTTGCGTAATATTTTATATTTGTTTTGTTGTCCAGCTTTCGCAGTTCCACACATCTGTTACTAAACCTTCATAAAATTCAGGCTCGTGGCATATCAGTAGGATACTGCCTTTATATGCCTTTAAGGCACGTTTAAGCTCCTCTTTTGCGTCTACATCCAAATGGTTTGTAGGCTCGTCCAAAAGAAGTACATTGGTTTCACGGTTAATCAGTTTGCATAGACGTACCTTTGCCTGCTCGCCACCACTAAGCACCTTAACCATACTTTCTATGTGCTTTGTGGTAAGTCCGCATTTTGCTAAAGCACTGCGTACCTCATACTGGCTGTAGCTTGGGAACTCTTTCCAAATTTCATCTATACAGTTTACATTTTCAGTATATTTTTTCTCCTGTTCAAAATAACCTGTAAACAGATAATCGCCTAGTATGGTTGTTCCACTTAAAGGAGGAATAATGCCCAAAATACTTTTAAGTAAAGTTGTTTTACCAATTCCGTTTGCACCAGTAAGGGCAAGCTTTTGCCCACGCTCCATTTGCAGTGTAAGGGGTTTTGACAAAGCCTCATCGTAGCCAATTACCAAATCCTTGGTTTCAAATATATATCTGCTTGCGGCACGTGCCTCTTTAAACACAAACTCTGGCTTTGGTTTATCTTTTCCAAGCTCTATTATATCCATTTTATCCAGCTTTTTCTGGCGTGACATAGCCATGTTTCTGGTTGAAACACGAGCTTTATTGCGGGCAACAAAATCTTTAAGGTCATCAATTTCTTGCTGTTGTTTTTTGTATGCAGACTCAAGCTGTGATCGCTTCATAGCATAAATCTCTTCAAATTTTTCGTAGTTGCCAACGTAGCGGTTTAGTTCTCCATTTTCAACATGATAAATAAGGTTTATTACACTGTTAAGAAATGGGATATCGTGAGAAATAAGGATGAAGGCATTCTCATAGTCTATAAGGTAGCGCTTTAGCCATTCAATATGGCTTTCGTCTAAATAGTTTGTAGGTTCATCCAAAAGAAGGATGTCGGGCTTTTCCAGCAAAAGCTTTCCTAAAAGCACCTTTGTACGCTGTCCCCCTGATAACTCTGTAACGTCTTTATCAAAGCCGATATCTTCAAGACCTAATGCACGACCAACTTCGTCTACCTTAGAGTCTATAATATAAAAATCGTGGGTGGTAAGTAAATCTTGTATTTCTCCAAGTTCCTCCATCATTTGGTCTAGTTCTTCGGGTGAAGCATCCCCCATATTGTCGCAAATGTGGTTCATTTTATCTTCCAGTTCAAAAAGTGAAGCAAAGGCGCTTTTTAATACATCCCGTATGGACATGCCTTTATCCAACACAGTGTGCTGGTCAAGATAGCCAACTTTCACATTTTTGCTCCATTCAATTTTACCCTCGTCGGGCTGAAGAGAGCCTGTGATAATGTTCATAAATGTGGATTTGCCTTCGCCGTTTGCGCCCACAAAGCCCACATGCTCGCCTTTTAAAAGGCGGAAAGATACGTTGTTAAAAATTGCTCTGTCACCAAAGCCATGGCTAAGGTTTTGTACGTTTAAAATACTCATTTAATAAGCTCCTTAAAAATCAACATTAGTAATATGCATATGAAGCTATTTTATAATGAACAGAGGTTAATTTCAACATAAAAATACTGACAGGCGTAGTTTTAGGTGAAAAAATAAAAAGGCAGTTGCATTGAAATAATTTCAAAATGCAACTGCCATTAATATTTAAGCTTGTACAAAACCTAAAAAAGGTTCTGTGTGTGGAAAAATTAATCTATAATTTGCTTTTTATCTTTTGAAAACAGCACCGTCCATAGCACTTGTTACCATCTTGCTGTATCTGTCTAAATAGCTACCTGGTTTAACAGGGGGCTCATTCGGTGTCCAGCCTTCTTTTCTCTTAGCAATTTCATCTTCGCTAACTTCAAGTGTAACCAGACCGCCTTCAATATCAATTGAAATTGTGTCGCCTTCTTTAATAAAGGCAATTAAACCACCTTCAGCAGCTTCTGGAGAAACATGACCAATGGCTGCGCCACGGGTAGCACCAGAAAAACGTCCGTCTGTAACAAGGGCAACACTTTCGCCAAGACCCATACCAATAATAGCTGAGGTTGGTGTAAGCATTTCTCTCATGCCAGGACCACCTTTAGGGCCTTCATAACGAATAACAACTACGTCTCCAGGGTTGATTTGGCCATCGTAAATAGCTTTAACAGCAATCTCTTCTTTTTCGAATACTCTGGCAGGGCCTGAGTGCTTAAGCATTGCAGGGTCAACACCTGCTTTTTTACATACAGCGCCGCCTTCTGCAAGGTTACCGTAAAGGATTTTAAGACCGCCTGTTTGACTGTAAGCAGTTTCCTTTGTTTTAACAACATCATCGTCTGTAACCCTAGCGTTTTCAACATTTTCAAATACAGTTTTACCTGTAACTGTCATGTTGTCTTTAATGTAGCCATATCCTTTAAGTCTGTTCATAAGACCTGCAATACCGCCGGCATCATCAAGATCAAGTGGGTAATGAGTACCCGCTGGTTTAAGTTTAACAAAGTGAGGTGTTGCAGCAGCAATTTTTTCAACTTCATCAAAGCTGAAAGGAATATCTGCTTCGTGGCAGATAGCTGCAAGGTGAAGCATTGTATTTGAAGAACCACCAATAGCCATGTCTACAACAAGTGCGTTGTGTACAGCTTCAGGTGTAAGAATTTGTTTTGCAGTAATACCTTTTTCAAGCAATTCCATAATTTTGATACCGCTTCTTTTAGCAAGCGCAAGCTTTCTTGAGCCCATAGCAGGTGCGGTTGAGCCAGGTAAGCAAAGGCCAAGTGCTTCTGTTAAGAAGTTCATTGAGTTCGCTGTACCAAGAAGATTACATGCGCCACAGCCAGGAAGAGCAGCCTGTTCAAGCTCGGAAAGTTCTTCGTTTGTCATAAGACCGCGCTGAACTAAGCCTGAGGATTCCATAAGGTCTGTGTAACCAGCTTTTTGACCTTTGAAACGGCCAGTAGCCATAACACCACCACTGATGATGATTGTAGGAAGGTCAAGTCTTGCAGCTGCAATAATCATACCAGGTGTGATTTTGTCACAGTCTGTAACCATAACCATAGCATCGTAGCTATGTCCGTTCATCATACATTCAACACTGTCGGCAATAAGTTCACGGCTTGCAAGTGGATAATGCATTCCATAGTTACCCTGTGCTATACCATCACAAATACCGATTGTTGGGAACTCAATTGGTGTACCGCCTGCAGCGATAATACCATCTTTAACAGCTCTTGCAATGCTGTCAAGGTGTTTGTGACCAGGCATAGATTCGTTTTGCGAGTTAATAACTGCAATTAATGGTTTTTCTAAGTCTTCAGGAATTAAGCCCATTGAGTAGTAAAGCGCTCTATGAGTTGCTCTTTCAAGACCTCTTGTTGTGATATGACTTTTCATCTAAAATTTCCCCCTTAAAATTCAAAAATCTTGTTTGTATGATTTTTTACACACACAATAAATATAGCATAAAAAAATTTGTTTTACAAGGATATAAATAGTGTGTAGTATATTGTATTTTATGATGCATTTTAGTATACTTTACGGATAACAAATTGCATATACATACAAATTTGAGGAGAGATAAAAATGGCATTTTCACAACTACTAAGCTCTATGGCAATGCTTTTAACCATGGTAGTACCAGGCATTATTTTTAAAAAAAGAGGTCTAATAACAGAAAGCCAAACAAAATGTATTTCAAACATTATAATTAACCTTATTGTGCCAGCAATAATTATTCATGCTTTTCAAATTGAATATACGGAAGAGATGGCTGGCAATATATTTAAAATAATAGGTCTGTTTGGTGTAATGATTGCGGTAAGTGCGGTTATTTTGGTGGTTGTATCTAAAGCGGCAAATTTCAACAACTTCCAAAAGGGCATTTTTGCCGCAGTGCTGATGATTCCAAACACAGGGTTTATAGGGATACCCCTTATGAACGCTTTTTATGGGGCAGAAGGACTTCTTTACGTATCTATTATGGAGATAGCAGGAGATTTTTTTGTATTTACTGTTGTTTACACAATTTTTGCAAGAACTGCAGGGCATAATGGAAAGATGCAAATAAGAGAATTCTTTAACCCACCTATTATTGCTGTAATAGTAGGGTTTACACTTTTTATGTTTAAAATTACACTTCCACCGTTTTTAGGTGGTGCGGCAAAAAATATAAGCGATGCGTCGGGAGCAATGGCTATGTTTGTGCTTGGTTCACAACTTGCTGACATTAAAGTAAAAGAATTTTTTGGGGAGGTAAAGGTGTATATTCAAGTAGGGGCAAGGCTTATACTAATGCCTATCGTGGCATTTGTTATGATGCGCCTTATATTAAAGGATACTTCACTGCTTTCAACTGTATTTGTACTTTCTTGGGGATTGCCAGCGGGGGTTTTCGGTGTTGTTCTTGCAGAAAAATTTAATACCGACCCTGCCTTTGCCACAAAATGCGTTATGCTCTCTAACATACTTTGTTTAATAACCATACCAATTTGTGCCATGGTTTTATAGGAGAAAGCAATGAAATTAAACCAGCTTTATTTAACTGAATATGGTAAACGTTTTATAGATGAAATACCCTTAAAGCCCATTTATAACGAATTTCATCTTAAAGATGAATATGTAACCATGAGGGACGGAACCAGACTTTTATGCACAACAGCTTTTCCGGTAGGGGAATATAAATCGTTGCCGGTTATTCTTTTGCGTACACCCTATGGCATTAAGTCCCTTCGGTTTTTTTTTGAGATGTCATTTTATGGCTACATTTGTGTTGCGCAATGCTGTAGAGGCACATATGGAAGTGAAGGAAGTTGGGTGCCTGCAAAAAATGAAGAAAATGACGGAGAGGATACCCTTGAATATATTATAAACAGCCCTTGGTGCAACGGGAAAATTGCCATGACAGGCACATCATATCTTTCTATGAACCAATGGATTTTGGCAGACAAGCTTCCGGCAGAGGTAAAAACCTTGAATATTGAAGCCTATAGCCCATACAGATATGACTTGCTGTATACAAACCGAATGTTTCACTTAGAGGCTTACACAGGATGGACGGCATATAACAGTGGTGTTGAGAACACCGCTTTTAAAGGGGATAGGCTGTATGATGAAATTTTGAAATTTAAACCACAAATAAAAATGGACGAAGCACTGCTTGGAGAAAAACTGCCTTGGTATAGAAACTGGGTGGAAAGCTTTAAGGGGGATGAAGAATTTTGGGAAAAAGATGATTGGGGCAAGCTTAAAAATATGCCCCAAAGCCTTAATGTGCCAACCCTTTTTAATGCAGGTTGGTACGACCCTCATTTTGATGGAATGTTTAAGGCGTGGAATAACTTAAAGGAAGAAGTTAGGGGTAAAAACCTATTTTTAACAGCACCAGTTAACCATAAACAAAGCATGTGCGGCAGTTTTCCTGTTGAGAATGCTTTTGAATATATTGGAACACGGTTTATGAAGGCAAAACTTTTGTGGTTTAACCACTTTCTGCGTGGTGAAAAACTGGAACTCCCCCAAGGGGTGCAAATGTCCTTTATTTATGGCAAAAATACGTGGGAAGACGTGGAGAAGGAAAAAAATAACGAATTGGAAAGGGTGTTGTATTTTAATTTAAAAGAATGTAAACTGGATAATATACCCGTTGATGAATACCACGAGCCGGTATGTTTTGTGTACAATCCTAATAATCCAGCGCCCACCTGTGGCAGTGAGGTTATAATGACAGATTACATGTATCATAAAAACAAATTGACTGCCGAGGGGATACAGATTTTGCCTCCTGTTGGGGCAAGAGAGGATGTTGTAAGTCTTTTATCCAATAAGTTTGAAGAGGACATTTTGCTTGTGAATGATTTTTGGGTGTATATAGATGTGCAGACAACTGCAAAGGATACGGCATTTACTGCAAAGCTTGCATTGGTTAACAAAAATGGGGATGCATATAGCCTAAGAAGCAGTATTTCATCGGTTTTGGCACAGCACCATAATTATATGCCAAATACAACAGTTTCTTTAAAAATTAGGCTTACAAAACTGCATGTTTTGGTAAGAAAAGGAGAAAGGCTTAGGCTGGACATTTCGTCATCAGACTACCCAGCTTTTCATATACACCCAAACACCAATGAGAGTTGGGCAAGGGAAGAAAATTATGTGACGGCAAAGCAAAGTATTATTGGCGGGAAATTAAAGTTTAGTTGTATTGAAAAGGAGCTGAACAAATGAAAATTGGAACATGTATACCATCAAAATATTATGAAAAAGCGGCAGAGGCAGGCTATGATTATGTTGAGTTTGCCGGTGTTGAGGTTTACGGTATGACGCAGGAGGAATTTAATTCCATTGTTGAACTTAAAAATAGGGTTAAACTGCCAATACGTGGGTTTAATGCATACTGCAATGAAAGTGTTCCAATTGTAGGGGACAGTTTTTCTGAAAAAAAGGTGGAAGAATATGCCCAAATTCTTTGTGAAAGAGGAGAGCAGTTAGGCATTACCTCGGTTGGCATCGGTGCGCCAAAGGCAAGAAAGCTTCCACAAGGATATGATTTAGCCAAAGCAGATTTGCAGGCAAAAACCTTTTTAAAGATAACAAGCGAAATTGCCAAAAGCCATGGTCAGATTGTTCTTTATGAGGCAATCCACAAGCATATGTGTGATTATTGCAATTATACAAAAGACACAGTTGCAATGGTGAAAGACTTAAATGACGAAAACATAAAAATGGTTTTGGACTTTTACCATATGGACGTAATGGGCGAGGAGTTGACAAAAATAGATTTTGCTATGCCTTACGTTAAGCATTTGCATGTAAGTCACACAGGAGAAAACTATGCCAGAGATTATATAACACAAAAGGATTTGAATTGGATTAAAGACGTTTTAACAGCCACAAAAGAGTATGGTTATGATGAAACCATCAGCATTGAGGCGGATATTAAGAATTTTGATGAGGAAGCCGTTTTAGGTTTGAACGTAATAAAACAAGCCATTGAGGAAGTTAAAAAAATAAAGTAAGATTCTTGAGCATTGCCACCTTGACCCACCCTAAACCCGCATATAATGCGGGTTTAATAAAGTTTTTGGTCTTGCTTTTTTCAAAAAGCAAGTGGGTTTGGGCAACGCCCAAGGTCTGTTCTTTATAAGGTTCTGTATTTAGCTTTTTCACTTTCGTATAAATTGTTTCCAAGGCTGTCCACAACTACAACACATGGAAAATCTTCAACATAAAGCTTGTGAATAGCTTCTGCCCCAAGGTCGTCGTAAGCAATTACTTCGGCCTTTTTTATGTGGCTGGATATTAATGCCGCCGCACCGCCTGTTGCCGCAAAATACACTGCACCGTTGCGTTTCATGGCATCCATTACTTCAGCATTTCTTGCACCCTTGCCAATCATACCTGTTTCACCTTTATCCAGTAAAAAAGGGGCATAGGCGTCCATGCGGTAGGAGGTGGTAGGCCCTGCCGAGCCTATAACTTCACCTGGCTTTGCTGGGGACGGCCCGGCGTAGTAAATGATTGCGTTTTCCATGTCAAAGGGGAAAGTACCGTTCTCTTGGTAATCCTCAAGCATACGCTTATGTGCCGCATCTCTTGCGGTGTAAATAGTACCTGTAATGGCAATAATATCCCCAGCACGCAAAGCAGAGGATTTTTCTTTTGTTAAGGGTGTTGTAACGTTAATGGTCATTTTTTAATCCTCCTTTTATAAATTGCATACTGCGTGGCGTGTAACGTGACAACTTATGTTCACTGCTATGGGCATACATGCTATGTGTGTTGCATAGGTTTCTATGTTTATGCCAAGGGCTGTGGTTTTACCGCCTAAACCTTGTGGGCCAATGCCTGTGCTGTTTATTTTTTCTAAAAGCTCAATTTCCATTTCTTTTATATGTTCTTTATTGCTGTGGGAACCTACGGGGCGAAGAAGGGCTTTTTTTGCCAGAAGAGCCGCGGTTTCAAAGTTACCGCCACAGCCTACACCTATTACCATTGGTGGACATGGGTTCGGGCCCGCGGCTTCAATTGTGTCTAAAATAGCCTGCTTTGCACCCTCAATTCCGTCAGACGGCTTCATCATAAAAATTTTGCTCATATTTTCACTACCAGCACCCTTTGGGGCAATTTCAATTTTAAGCCCGTCACCCTCCACAAGATTAAAGTGTATAATGGCTGGGGTGTTGTCTTTTGTGTTCACCCTTATGAAAGGGTCACTTACAACAGATTTACGAAGATAGCCTTCGGTATAGCCTTGGCGAACGCCCTCATTTATAGCGGCAGCAAGTGAGCCACCAGAAATGTGTACTTCTTGTCCTATTTCCACAAATACAATTGCCATGCCAGTGTCCTGACAAATTGGTACATGGTCGGCTTTGGCGATGTCTGCATTTTTTGTTATTTGGCAAAGCATTTCTTTGCCTATGGGTGAGGATTCGTTGGTTTTTGCACACTCAAGTGCCTCATATATATCGCTGTTTAAAAAGTAGTTGGCATCAATGCACATTTTTTTAACGGCTTGGGTTATTTTTGCGGTTTCAATTTCACGCATACAGTTCCCTCCTAAAATGATTTTGTAAATTATAACACAAAACTGATGTTATAAAAAGAGAAACTGATACAATATACAACACAGAGAGTAGATAAACCTTGGGCGTTGCCCAAACCCACTTGCTTTTTGAAAAAGCAAGACCAAAAACTTTATTAAAACCGCATATTTATGCGGTTTTGGATGGGTCAAGGTGGCAATGGCAAAGAAGTGCCATCTGTCAGTATGACAGCTTTGCGTAGCAAAGTGCTGACCGATGCAATAGCAAAGACATGCTATCTGTCCGCAGGACAGCTTTGCAAAGCAAAGTGCTGACCATACCCTTGTGGGTGTTTGAGGGCAAAGACCTCATGGCTTTGACTTTTTATTCAATCTGTGTTTAAAGTATAAACCTTTCAATTGCTGCTAAAACACCGTCTTCATCACAGGAATGAGTTACATGGTGGGCAATTTTTTTTATGTGTTCTTCTCCATTTTCCATGGCGACACTAAGGCCTGCAAATTTTAGCATATCCTCGTCGTTACTGCTATCGCCAAAAGCGGCTACTTGGGAAGGCAAAATATTAAGCTTGTTGCATAGCGTGTTTAAGGCGTTTCCTTTTGTTGCAAGCTTATTTGTTATTTCCAAATTGTTTGGGGAAGAACTTGTAACCGTGGCAAAATCTTTTTCTTCAAGATATTGTTTAAAATTATGCCGAAGGTTGGTATCAGCAAATATTAGGTTCACGTTTTCAATTTGTGAAGCATTCTCTTTGGCAAACTTCAAAGTGCTATTTATTGGTGTGCGTGTTGAAAGAACATAGTCAACATGCCAACCAACTACGCCGTAACGGTTGAGATTATCTATATATTTCTTTTCAGTATAGGCTTTACCTTTATAAAATATTTCTATCATTATTGGCAGGGTGGCGGCTTTTTTGATGGTGTGCATAAGGGTGCTTTCAGGAACAGGACAGCTTGCAATTTCTTCACCAGTATGTAAGTTGTTGATAGCCGCGCCGTTGGAAGTAATTATGTATTTTAGGGACTCGATTTCTTTCACCTGGTTAGGCACGGAGCTTAATACACGCCCTGTTGTAGGCACAAACACAATTCCGCTGTTTTGCAGTTTGCAAATGGCATTAAGCAAGGGTTTGGTAAGCTGTTTTTGACTGTTTAAAAGAGTTCCGTCTAGGTCACTTGCTACAAGCTTTATGTTTGGGTTCATTTTAATTCTCTCTTTTCTTATATAATTAAGGTTAAGTAATTCTATATCAGTATTTTACCACAATAATTCCAGAAGAACAAAATTTTAAATCTGCTCAAAAAAATAAAAAAGTTTACTACTACAAAATTTAAAATTTAGCATATGTAATACCAAAGCTATAGAACTTGATATTTAAAAAGTTATATAAAATGTTCAAATGTAGCGCAGTATAGCAACAAGCAGTTATAAAAGTTTAATGAAAATAAATTATTTGTTTACAATATATTGCAAAAAAACAACTGCATAGTATAATGATATAGGTTTAGTAAAAATAATAGTATTGTTTAGTATTAGTATATCTAACCAAAGGAGCAGTTATGGATATTGGGGTAAAAATAAAGCAGCTTAGAAAACAAAAAGGGCTTACCCTTGAAGAACTGGCAAGTCGATGTGAACTTACCAAGGGATTTCTTTCCCAAATGGAAAGAAATTTGACTTCCCCTTCAATAGCAACCCTTAATGATATTTTGGAGGCATTGGGAACAACGCTGTCCGAATTTTTCATGGAGGCAAAGGACGAAAAGGTAGTTTTTCAAAAGGACGATTTTTTTGTTGATGAAAGAGACGGATATACCGTTAATTGGATTGTGCCGAATTCCCAAAAAAACGAAATGGAGCCTGTACTGATAGAGCTTAAACAGGGAAACCGTACCTTTGAGGTTACACCCAATAATGGCGAAGAGTTTGGATATGTGCTGGACGGAGGGGTGACCCTTGTGGTTGGTAACAAAGAGTATCTTGTAAAAAAAGGAGAAACCTTTTACCTTAATGGCAAGGATTTTCATTATATACGCAACGATAAAAAAGGAATGGCAAAAATTTTGTGGGTGTCTACACCGCCACTGTTTTAGGAGGTCAAAATGCGAAAACTTATTCAGTTTAAAAATATAGTAAAAGACTTTAATGGTCAAATGGTTTTAAGGGGTATTAACCTTGATATTTATGAGAACGAGTTTGTAACATTGCTTGGTCCTTCTGGTTGTGGGAAAACAACGCTTTTAAGAATTTTAGGGGGCTTCCTTAGCCAAACGGAGGGTCAGGTTATTTTTGACAACGAAGAAATAAGCGATGTACCTCCATACAAAAGGGAAATAAACACTGTCTTTCAAAAATATGCATTGTTTCCCCATATGAATGTTTACGATAATGTAGCTTTTGGGCTTAAAATTAAAAAAGAACCCAAAGACATTATTGAACAAAAGGTAATGCGAATGCTAAAGCTTGTGAATCTTGAAGATTACGGCAAAAGAAGTGTTACCGAAATGAGCGGTGGTCAACAGCAGAGAGTTGCCATTGCCCGTGCCCTTGTAAACGAGCCAATGGTGCTTTTACTGGACGAACCCCTTGGTGCATTGGATTTAAAACTGAGAAAAGAAATGCAGCAGGAACTAAAAAAAATTCAAAAGGAAGTAGGCATTACATTTATTTACGTTACCCATGACCAAGAGGAAGCCCTTACCATGAGCGACAAAATTGTTGTAATGAGGGACGGGGAAATACAGCAGATAGGAAGCCCTACCAACATTTACAACGAGCCTGTAAACGAATTTGTTGCCAACTTTATTGGGGAAAGCAATATTATTGATGGCATTATGCTTAGGGATAATGAGGTAATATTTGAGGATAAAAAATTTGCTTGTGTTGACCGTGGTTTTAATGAAAACGAAAAGGTTGATGTTGTGATACGCCCAGAGGACTTAGATATTGTGCCTAAAGAGAAGGGTATGCTTAAAGGTGTGGTTAAATCGGTTTTATTTAAGGGTGTACACTACGAAACTATTGTTGAAACCCGTGCGGGAACAAGCATTACCGTAAATATGCATGTGTCTGAGGATAAGCCTGTTTTTAACACCGAAGCCAATGAAAAAATGAGTGCAAATGATTTCTACTTGGACGTAAATGATGTTGAGGAACTTACGGATGCAGATATTATTGCCCGTGCTGATGCTCAAGCGTGGAATCCAGATACAGACAGCCTAATTTCCATTAATAAGGTGGAATACCGCATTGAGGCAAAAAACGGAATTTATCCTGTTACGTTTTCAACCTCAGCAGGTACAATTGCTACTGCAAATATGATTGTACGTGACGAAAACCGTATTGTAAGCAACGAATATCAAGAAGAAATTTTTGCTGTTAATTTCTTTAAAAAGATAGATGAAATTAAAGAAAGCATTGCCCTTGAAACAGACCTTAAAACCTGGGCAAATGCTTCAGCATGGAGTTTAGAGGACGACAGTGCGGTGGAAATAACTGAGGTTGCATATAGCTTTGACCCCGAAAACATAGTAGCAGGGGATTATGCTGTTACTTTTAAAACAGAGGGTTACGAGTATAAAGTGGACACTACTGACGAATATAAGGTTGATGAGGTTGTTGGGCTTATGTTTAGCCCAGAGGATTTACATATAATGAGCAAAGGAGGGTACTGATTATGAAGCAATTCCGCAACATGGCATATCCTTATGTGGTGTGGATAGCCATTATGATTGTGCTTCCTATGCTTTTAATAGTGATGTATGCCTTTACAAAAAAAGGCAACGATGTAACCACATTTCGCTTTACGTTAGAAAACTTCACCTATTTTTTTAGTGACCCAATTTTTGTTGATGTACTTAAACGCTCCCTAATAATTGCAGTTTTAACAACGATAATATGTATTTTGCTGGGGTATCCAGCCGCCTATATAATTGCCAACGCAAATCCTAAGGCTAGGGTTATGCTAGTTTTGCTTATAACAATACCAATGTGGATAAATATGCTTGTGCGTACCTATGCGTGGATGGGGATTTTACAAGATGACGGTGTTATAAATGCAATTTTAGGTTATTTTGGCATAAAGCCAATTAAAATGCTTCATACAAGTTTTGCGGTTGTGCTTGGGATGGTATACAACTTTATTCCATTTATGATATTGCAAATTTATACATCCCTTACCAAAATGGACAAAAGCCTTTTGGATGCTGCCAACGACCTTGGTGCAAACAGGGTACAGAGTTTTCTTAAAATTACACTTCCGCTTTCCCTGCCTGGGGTTATAAGCGGAATTACGTTGGTGTTTTTGCCAGCAGTTTCAAGCTTTTTTATACCAAAGCTTTTGGGCGGAGGGCAGTATGTGCTTATAGGTAACGTAATTGAAAGTCAGTTCCTAACCAGTGGCAACTGGAATTTTGGCTCTGCCATATCTCTTATTATGGCTATCATCATTATGGTATCTATGTATATTGCAAAGCGTGTGGATAAGGACACAAGTGCAAAGACAGGCGGTGCAAAATGAAAAAAGAGAGAAAAATAATATCCAAAATATTTATGGCTATAATGCTGTTGTTTTTCTATGCACCTATTATTTACACCGTGGTTTTTTCCTTTAATGGAAACAAATCCCTTACGCATTTAAGCGGATTTTCCCTTAAGTGGTACGAAAAAATGTTTAGCAGCAGCGACATGATGAGTGGTGTTGTGTATACTGTACTGATAGCAGTTATTGCAACAATAGTATCTACAATAGTGGGCACAGTTACTGCCATTGGGTTATCTAAAAGCAATAATGTGCTTAAAACTATGGTGGAACGTACAAACGACCTACCTATTATGAACCCCGAAATTGTAACGGCTATTGGGTTGCTTATGTTTTTCAGTTCACTGGGGATAAAAAAAGGTTTTGGAACCATGCTTTTGGCACACATTATGTTTTGCATACCCTATGTAATGCTTAGTGTTACACCAAAGCTTAGACGGCTTGACCCGAACCTTGCTGATGCGTGCATGGACTTGGGGGCAACTCCCTTTCAGGCACTTGTTAAGGTAATTGTTCCGCAGATAATGCCGGGCATAATCTCTGGTGCACTGATTGCATTTACAATGAGTTTTGACGATTTTATAATATCTTATTTTGTTACAGGCAATGGGGTTAATAATATTTCTATTATGGTTTACACAATGAGTAAACGTATAAATCCATCAATTAACGCACTATCTACAATTATTATTTTACTTATAACGATTGTTTTGGTGTTAATTAATATAATTCCACTAATTAAAGAAAGGAAACAGGTAAAATGAAAAAATTGATTGCAGTATTATTGGGCACAGCACTTATGATAAGTGGTTGCGGCGGTTCAGCAAAAACTACAGGAGGGGCAAAGGAGGGCAAATACAGTTCTGACACCTTAAAGCTTTATAACTGGGGCGAATATATGGGCGAGAACCTTATTTCTGACTTTGAGGATCAGTTTGGGGTTAAGGTGATTGTTGAATACTTTGACTCTAACGAAATGATGTACACAAAACTTCAGGCAGGGGATGCTTATGACGTTTTAGTTCCATCAGATTATATGATAGAAAGACTTCTTAAGGACAACGCCTTAATGAAGCTAGACAAAAGTCTTATTCCTAATATCAGCAACCTTGCAGAGGGCTTGCCAAGTACGGATGTTGACCCTGAAAATGAATATTCTGTGCCTTATTTTTGGGGAAGTGTTGGTATTGTATACAACAAGAATACTGTTCCAACCCAGTT
This sequence comes from Anaerotignaceae bacterium, assembly GCA_050251415.1. Lineage (GTDB taxonomy): Bacteria > Bacillota > Clostridia > Lachnospirales > Anaerotignaceae > UBA8514. The sequence goes on from JBFWMT010000016.1 coordinate 27,815, forward strand.
AATTGAAGAACAGGGCTTTAATATACTGAAAAATACAGACTACAAGGGCAGAATTTATATGTACGATTCAGAAAGAGACTCCTTTATGGTTGCCCTTAAGGCATTAGGATATTCTATGAATACAGAAGATGAAGGCGAAATAGAAGAAGCCTATCAATGGCTTAAAGAATTAAATGATACAATGGAGCCTACTTATGTAACCGATGAGGTTATTGACAACATGATGAACGGGGATAAAGATTTGGCGGTTGTTTACAGCGGAGATGCAACAGTTGTATTGGACGAAAACCCAGACATGGGCTTCATTATGCCAAGTGAGGGTACAAATGTATGGAGTGATTCCATGATTATACCAGCAAATGCAGAAAACCCTGAACTTGCTCATGAGTTTATTAACTATGTGCTTACCTACGATGCATCTTACGGTAATTCCGAAACTGTTGGTTATGCTTCAAGCAACCAAGAGGTATTAGATGAAATGACTGCTGAGGATGGGTTATATGCTGAAAATGAGGCATATTTGCCACGAACAGGCTACGAAAAGGATGAAGTATTTAAAGACAACGAGATTTTAAAACAGAAATTAGCAGAATTATGGATAAAGGTAAAAGCTTCAAGATAAATAATGAAAAGAATAAGTATATTTTTAAGAACATTTCACTAAACTATTTACAAATTGGCGAAAATAAGTTAACATATTGGTATAGTGGTCTGACAGGTAAACAGAAGAACAGCTTTGTTTGTTGGGCTATGAGTATTCAAAGCAGAGAGAAGTAGTAGGGAGACGCTGACTACTTAAATCAGAGGTTTCCTAAGTTGACAACTGTCGAAATGCTTTAGGGCTGCCCGAAACAGCTTTTTGTCAATGCCGAAGACAATATAAAGCATTGTTGCCAACACTTAATTGAGGATTGCAACACAAGCTATAACAGCGAAAGCTGTAATATTTCCTCGCACCCCATACCGCATAGGTGGTATAATGCTCGTCTTAAGCCGATATACCTGAGTTAACCGGTCAGGTATATCGGCTTTTGATATGCAAAATAGTAGGTTATTATGGTGATTTTTTAGATGAAATTATTAAAATTATGGTATAATGCATGGTAACTTATATATACGAGGTGAAATAGATGAAAATTATAGATGGACATATGCATTTTAGACCCGAAAATGATGGTTTTACCCAAGTGGCGGAAAACTCAGGACATCAAAATAATGAGGCATATATTCGTGAGATATTTCAGCATAATAACATATGTCATGGCATTGTGATGGGCAATTTTGAGTTGGATTTGGAAAATCACATATATCCTGATTTTTTAAGCTATTGCGTGGGGTTGGATAGTAATACATTTAAAGAAAAGCCTATAAGCTATTTTGTAGAGATGGTAGAAAAGCATTTACAGCGAGAGAACTGTGTAGGTATTAAATTGTACCCAGGATATACCCATTTTTATGTGTATGATGAAATATATGAGCCATTTTATTGCCTTGCAAAAAAATATAACAAGCCGGTTGCCATACATACTGGTGCTGTGGCAAGCACAAAGGCTGGAAGTCTTTTAAAATATAGCCATCCCCTTACACTGGATGAATTGGCAGTGAAACACCCAGATGTACAGTTTATTATGTGCCATTTTGGCAACCCGTGGCTTTGCGATGCCGCAGCAGTAGTGGAAAAAAATAAGAATGTAGCGGCGGATATTTCTGGAATACTTGAAGGGGATTTTAATGTTGGCGTATTTTGGAAGGAAAGCCAAAGCTACATAACAATGCTTAGGACTTGGCTGGATTATGTTGGAGATTACAGCAGAATTATATATGGCACGGATTTTCCTATTGTTAATATGGAAAGCTATCTAGAATTTGCAAAACGCCTTATACCTGCACAACACCATGAAGCAGTGTTTTATGACAATGCTGTAAGGATTTATGGGTTGAAAAACATTTAAAAGCTTGAGAGTAGGGGCATTTCTAAAGATGATGTTTTTATATAGACACACCTTTCTTTGTTTGTTAAAATGCACATTTTATTTAGTGGCACAATTATATATTAATGGGTGTATTCAATTATTTTAATATCTTCTCCTAAATCATCATGTACAAGCGCAATCATTTTTTTTGCAAAAGGACATGGATATCCAATAGGGTTGCCCTTGCTAATACAAGATGCAAAAGCAATTGTATCTGCTCCACGTTGTACTAACATTCTTCCTCTTAATACAGCTTTTTTGCCCGGACATCCTCCGCAATTGGTGAAACCAACAATTTCAATATTTTCATCTATTTCTGCAAAGGCACCTTTTCTTTCTTGAATAAACTTGAAATCAGTTGTTCCTGTACAAAAATCTTCGGTTTGCATACATCTGATAATTCCTAATTTCATAATTATTGACCTCCATACATATTTTTATTTTTATGTTATATATAATACGCATATTATTATTATAACAAATAAAATATATCTGTTCAATCACAGTTTTTTTATTACAATTTTGTTAAAATATACCAAAATTAAATAGATAAAAGCGGTATCCGTAAAATATTACAGATACCGCTTTTTAAACATTTTGTTTTAAGCATTCAGTTCATCAAATATATCCTTAACAGTAGTTATTTTATCCACTCTATAAGCGTTTTCGCCACAGAATAACAATGAGTTATGGGTGTCGCCTTCAGCTGCGTGTATAAGTGCCATACTTATGCAGTAGGGAGTGGTTTTTGGGTTACAATGCTCAATGCAGTTAAAGCATTTTGTAACCTTTTCGTCACAGTTTTCACGTTCTTTAACAAATTCATTGCGAATGGCACGACCAGGCATGCCAACAGGGCTTTTAACTATAACGATGTCGTCTTTTGTGGCATCAACATAGCTTTGTTTGTAGCTTAGTGGGGCGTCACATTCTTCAGTAGCAACAAATCTGGTTGCCATCTGTACTCCGTCACATCCCAGTGCCATATAGTGGTCAATGTCACTGCGGTCGTACACTCCGCCACCAAAAACTACAGGTATTTCACGCTTATACTTCTCTTCAAAGCTTTTAACATAATCAATAATAGCTTTAACCTCTATGTCGTAGGTTTCTTGTGTAAGGTGCTCTGCTTCCTCTGGGGTAAAGCCCAGGTGTCCGCCAGCTTTAGGCCCTTCAATTACAACAAAATCTGCAATCTTCTCATAACGCCTGTCCCACATTTTAAAAAGTACCTTTGCGGCTTTAAGCGATGACACAATAGGTGCAAATTTAACGGCTGTGTCTTTTAACAGCAGTGGCAATTCGATAGGCAGACCTGCACCTGAAATGATAAGGTCGGCTCCGCTTTTTACACAGCAATCAACGTATTGAGCATAGTTTGTGGATGCCTTCATAATATTCACCCCAATTATGCCTCCCATAGAAAGCTCTTTGGCTTTTTTAATATGCTCTGCAAGGGATTTAAGGTTGGCTTTCAGTGCGTTTTCAATAAAATGTGCGTCTGGATAACCTGGTTGTGCCGCAGATATTATACCAATACCGCCCTCTTTGGCAACAGCGCCTGCAAGGCGTGAAAGGCTTATGCCAACGCCCATTCCGCCTTGTATAATAGGTACAGGTGCAACCAAATTGCCAATAATAAGTGGTTTAAGCTTCATTTATTCCATCTCCTAAACTTTGAGTATCAAATTATTTATTTAGGGTAAATATATTATAACTTTAGTTCGCTGTCAATAATAATGATATATATTGTTTATATTGTGTAATTATCTTTTCTTGATTTTATATTTTATATACAAAATAACAATTGACTAAGAGTATTAAATAAATTATACTTTGAGTATCAAAATATTTGATACACCAAACTATGCGGAGGGTAAACCATGACGGAAACCATAAATATTATTAATGAGTTGTTGGTTGAAATATACAATAACATATTAACAATTGAAGAAAATGCCTTTAAAGAAGGGCAGTTTAATGACGTTTCCATCACAGAGGTACATACCATAGAGGCAATTGGGATGTATGAGCCTAAAAGCATGAGTGAGATTGCAAAAGAACTTAAAATAACTGTTGGAACACTTACAGTAGCCGTTAACAACCTTGTGAAAAAGGAATATGTAGAGCGGTACAGAAGTGAAAATGACAGACGTGTAGTGAAAATAGGTCTTACTAAAAAGGGAAGACTGTTGTACAGGGTGCATGCCCAGTTTCATAGAACAATGGTTAATAACTGCGTGGAAGACCTTAACGAGGAAGAACACAAAGTACTTGCAAAAGCCCTTGGTAAGCTAAGCATTTTTCTTAAGGAAAAATATAATCTTATAGGTTAAGGGAATAACTAATTAGTTGCGTGGTGTATTTTGCGTTAAAATCTAAGAAAAATAGGAGAATAGCCAATGTACTTCTCGAAAATAGTGTCTACCGGTGCATATGTGCCGGAAAAGATAGTAACAAACGACGATTTATCTAAAATTGTGGATACGAATGATGAATGGATAGTTTCCAGAAGTGGAATAGGTAACAGACGTTTTTCCAAAGATGAAAACACTTCTGATTTGGCTTCAAAAGCGGCAATGAAAATACTTAAGAAAATAAATAAAGACCCTAAAGAAATTGAACTTATTGTTGTGGCAACGGTTTCTGGCGATTATACAACGCCGTCGGTTGCTTGCCTTGTGCAGGCACAAATTGGCGCTGAAAATGCACTTGCCTTTGATGTTGGTGCTGCATGCAGTGGTTTTGTTTTTGGTCTTTCTGTTGCAGACAAATTCATTAAGACAGGTGTATATAGTAATGCAATAGTTATTGGTGCAGAGGTTTTAAGCAAATATCTGGACTTTGAAGACAGAGGAACCTGTGTGCTTTTTGGCGATGGTGCGGCTGGAGTTTACCTTGAAAGAAGTGAAAAAGGCGGTATACTTGCGGAAAACCTTGGAAGTGATGGCGGTAAGGGCATGGCACTTACTGGAGGATATTCACAGGTTGTAAATGCTTTTAATGGTGATAAGAGAGATGGCAGAGACTTCTTCTTGAAAATGGATGGCAGAGTGATTTTTGATTTTGCCACAAGAACAGCTCCAAAATCCATTATGATGCTGTTGGAAAGTGCAGGAATAACAAAAGATGAAGTTGACTTTGTTCTTCCACACCAAGCAAACAGCCGTATTGTTGAAGTGGTTAGCCGTAAGATTAAAATACCTATGGATAAATTTTATATGAATATGTTTGAGTATGGTAATACTTCTTCAGCAAGCATACCTATTGCACTAAATGAAATGATGGAAAAAGGGCTTATAAAAGAGGGCAACAAAATGGTAATGTGTGGCTTTGGGGCTGGGTTAACCTGGGGCTCAATGCTAGTTGAATTTTAGGCATTAATAAATTAATATAGATAATATAAAAAAAATTAAACCAAACAGGAGGATTTTAAAATGGACTTTGAAAAAATTAAGGAAATAATTGCAGAACAGACAGGTAAGGATGCAGCTTCAATTACAATGGAAACTAGCGTTAAGGATGATTTAGAGGCAGATTCACTTGACCTTTTCCAGATTATTAACGATATTGAAGATGAATTTGATGTAAAAATTGAAAACGTAGAGGCTATTAAAACAGTAGGCGACGTTGTTAAGCTTGTAGAAGCAAGTAAATAATATTAGTTGGGTGGAAATGAGTATGTATGCGGACATATGTAAATTACTGAACATAAAATACCCTATTATACAGGGTGCTATGGCGTGGATTTCCGATTCCAGCCTTGTGGCGGCGGTTTCTAACGCAGGCGGACTTGGCGTTTTGGCAACAGGGCATCTTAACGGGGAAGGCTGTCGTGAAGAGATTAAAAGAATACGGGAAATTACAGACAAGCCTTTTGCGGTAAATATTATGCTTTTAAGTCAGTTTGCAGACGAAATTGCACAAGTGGTTTGCGAGGAAAAAGTACCAGTTGTTACAACTGGTGCAGGAAGTCCGGGCAAGTATATAAAGGAATTTAAAGCGGCAGGCATAATTGTTTTACCTGTTGCGCCTTCAGTTGCCATTGCAAAGCGTATGGAAAAAGACGGTGCAGATGCGGTTATTGCCGAAGGCTGCGAGTCTGGCGGACATGTAGGCAAAATTACGACCATGGCACTTGTGCCACAGGTGGTAGATGTACTTAAAATACCTGTTATTGCAGCAGGAGGCATTGCAGACGGCAGAGGTATGGCGGCGGCGGCAATGCTTGGGGCATCGGGGTTTCAACTTGGCACAAGGTTTCTTGTTGCTAAGGAATGTACTGTGCACCAAAATTATAAAGATAGAATTATTAAGGCCAAGGATATTGACACAACTACAACAGGGCAGTCTACAGGGCACCCTGTGCGTGTAATAAGAAATCACCTTGCAAGACAACTTGAAGAACTTGATAAAAAAAGTGCACCGCCAGAAGAATTTGACGTTTTGGGCAGAGGTGCTTTAAGACGTGCAGTTCTTGACGGGGATATGGATAATGGCTCAATTATGAGCGGACAGATTGCAGGGCTTGTAACTAAAGAGCAGACTGCAAAAGAAATGTTAGATGAACTTTACAGCGAATACAAAGCAATTATAAAAAATGCAGAAAGACCTTAATGGTTTCCCTCTATTCCGCAATTTAAGAAGGCGGGATAGAGGGCTAAATGGTCTTATTCTTTTTAAGGATGAGTGATTATGAAGATAGCTTTTATTTTTAGCGGACAGGGTTCCCAGAATATTGGTATGGGAAAAGAATTATACGAAAATTTTACCTCTGCAAAAGAGGTTTTTGATAATGCGGACGAGGCACTTGGCTTCTCCATAACAGATGTTTGCTTTGCAGACGAAGAGAAACTTAATAAAACAGAATATACACAGCCAGCAATTTTAACCATGAGCATTGCGGCATTAAAAATACTTGAAGAAAAAGGCATTAAGGCAGATTATGTGGCAGGGCTTAGCCTTGGTGAATATTCAGCCTGTGTAGCAAGTGGTGTTTTCAAATTTGAAGATGCTGTTCAGTTGGTAAGAAAAAGAGGCCGTTTTATGACTGAGGCTGTGCCCTCAGGCGAAGGTGCAATGTATGCCATAATGGGGTTAGAGCGTGACGTAGTGGAAAAGGCTTGTGCAGAAGTTATGGCACAGGGTGGGTACGTTGCCCCAGCAAACTACAATGCCCCAGGGCAGATTGTTATTGCAGGTGAAACCCAAACCGCAGCAAAAGCGGCAGATTTGCTTAAAGAGCAAGGTGCAAAAATGTGCGTTAAGCTAAACGTAAGCGGACCCTTCCATACAGCACTTTTAAAGCCTGCAAGTGATAAGCTTGCTGTAGAACTTGAGAATATTGAAATAAACCCTATGGATATACCTGTTATTACCAACGTAACAGGCGAGCCTGTAGCTGAGACAGACATGGTGGCTACCCTTATTAAACAGGTTATGAGCCCTGTTAAATGGGAGGATACAATTAATTATCTTTACCAACAGGGTGTGGATACTTTTATTGAGATTGGCCCAGGCAAAGCGTTATCGGGCTTTGTTAAACGCACAGTTAAGGGTGTAAAAATATTGAATGTAGAAGATATGAAGTCATTGGAAAAAACATTGGCATCATTGGAGGAAGAAAAATGCTAAAAGGCAAAACAGTAGTTGTAACAGGTGCGGCAAAAGGCATTGGCAAAGCCATAGCTATGGAATTTGCCAAAGAGGGTGCAAATATTGTACTGAACTACAGAAGTGTAGTTGAGGATGAAGTGATTAAGGAAATTGAAGCTTTTGGCGTAGAGTGTTTAGCTGTTAAAGCTGACGTAAGTGATTTTGCCGAGGCGGAGGGCCTTATTAAAGAAGCTAAAGCACATTTTGGCAGTTTGGATGTTTTGGTCAATAATGCAGGAATTACACGAGACGGATTATTAATGCGAATGAGCGAGGAGGATTTTGACTCTGTGCTTAGAATAAACCTTAAAGGAGCATTTAATACAATTCGCCACGCTTCAAACATAATGTTAAAACAAAAAAGCGGTACAATAATAAATTTAAGCTCTGTGGTGGGGCTTATGGGCAATGCAGGCCAGGTGAACTATGCGGCAAGCAAGGCAGGACTTATTGGGCTTACAAAATCTACAGCACGTGAACTTGCGGCAAGAGGAATTACATGCAATGCGATTGCTCCGGGCTTTATTTCATCAGATATGACGGCAGTGCTTAGTGATGAGGCTACAGAGCGAATGATGAGCAATATTCCCCTCAAAACTGCTGGTACAGGCGAAGACGTTGCAAAAGCGGCAGTATTCCTTGCAAAAAACAGATATATTACAGGTCAGGTACTTAATGTGGATGGCGGCATGGTTATGAACTAAGGAGGTCTTTAAAGTGAAAAGATGTGTTATTACAGGTATGGGTGCTATTACACCTATTGGCAATGACGTAAACAGTTTTTGGGACGGACTTAAAAATGGTGCGTGCGGTATAGATTATATTAAAAAGTTTGATACAGAAAATTTTAAAGTGAAAGTTGCAGCAGAGATTAAAGACTTTGATGCTGAAAAATACGTAGCTAAAAAGGAACTTAAAAGAAACGATATGTTCTCTATCTATGGTGTTGCGGCGGCTTGTCAGGCTTATGAAATGAGCGGACTTGACAGCGAAAAAATAGACCACGACCGTTTTGGAGTTATTGTTGGAAGTGGCATTGGCGGACTTAACACCATGGAAGAACAAATTTTAAAATTAGGCGAAAAAGGACCATCTAAGGTTTCTCCACTTTTTATACCTATGACAATTGGCAACATGGCGGCAGGTAACATTGCCCTTAAATTTGGGGCAAAAGGCATTTGTTCATCAATTGTTACAGCATGTGCAACAGGAACAAACTCCATTGGTGAAGCCTACAGGAACATTAAGCACGGCTATTTGGATATTTGTATTGCAGGCGGAACAGAAGCCTCAATTGGTCAAATTGCAGTTGCTGGCTTTGCAAACCTTACAGCACTTTCTACTGAAGCCGACCCTAAAAAAGCCTGTAGACCTTTTGATAAGGAACGTGACGGCTTTGTTATGGGCGATGGCTCAGGTATACTTATACTTGAAGAACTTGAACACGCACAGGCACGTGGTGCGAAAATATATGGCGAGGTTGTTGGCTATGGAGCAACGTGTGACGCTTATCATGTAACTGCACCATCACCAGATGGCGAAGGAGCGGCAAAGGCTATGCTTATGGCAATTAATGAAGCGGGAATTACCACAAAAGATGTTTCCTACATCAATGCCCACGGCACAGGAACTCACCATAATGATAGCGGCGAAACAATGGCTATTAAAAGAGCATTCGGAGATACAGCATATAACGTGCCAGTGTCTTCTACAAAGTCTATGACAGGACATTTGCTTGGTGCGGCAGGTGCAGTTGAAGCAATTGCTTGTGTTTGTGCATTGCAAAACGATCTTATTCCACCTACAATTGGTTATGAAAACAAAGACGAGGAATGCGACCTTGACTACGTAACAGAGGGTGCAAGAGCGGTTAGTGTAAACTATGCGTTGTCTAACTCTCTTGGATTTGGTGGACACAATGCAGTTTTATGCTTTAAAAAGTGGGAGGCATAAGGTAATGGAATTTAACGAAATTAAAGAACTTATTGGAATTATAGATTCTTCAAATTTAAGAAGCTTTGAACTTTCAAACAACGGTGCATTTATTAAAATGAGCAAAAACACAGCAGATACAGTTAGTACATCTGCACCTATTGTTGTTGCTGAAACTGTTTCAGCACAGGAAACACAGGCTGTTGTGCAAAAAGCAGAAAGTACTGAAAAACCAAAAGCTGAAGCTCTTGGTGGAAATGTTGTTAAAGCACCTTTGGTTGGCACTTTTTACGCAAGCCCAGCCCCTGAAAAACCAAACTTTGTTAGCGTTGGCTCAAAGGTTAAAAAAGGTGATGTACTTTGCATAATTGAAGCAATGAAAATTATGAACGAGGTAGTAAGCCAGTTTGACGGCGAAATTGCTGAGGTGCTTGCAACCCCTGAGGCTTTGGTGGAGTATGGTCAGCCATTATTTAGAATAGTTTAATGAAGTGTTTTGCCTTAAAAGGAGAATGAATATGAACGACATTAATGATATAATGAAGGTACTTCCACATAGACCTCCATTTTTGCTTATAGATAGAATTGAAGAGGTTGTACCTGGTGAACGTGTGGTTGCAATTAAAAATGTAACTATGAACGAGCCGTATTTTGTAGGGCACTTCCCAAGTGAGCCAGTAATGCCAGGGGTTCTGATTGTTGAGGCTATGGCACAGGCAGGTGCATACGCCGTACTTAGTATGGAGGAATACAAAGGCAAGCTTGCATATTTTGGCGGTATAGACAAAGCAAAATTTAGACGCAAGGTCGTGCCAGGAGATACACTCCGCATTGAGGTGGAAATTATTAAGTTAAAATCCATTGCAGGCGTAGGAAAAGCGGTTGCGTATGTTGATGGCAAGAAAGCCTGTGAAGCGGAAATAACATTTATGATAGGATAAATTTGAGGTGGTTTAAGTGTTTTCTAAAATATTGATTGCCAACAGAGGAGAAATTGCAGTACGTATTATACGTGCGTGCAGAGAAATGGGCATAAAGACAGTGGCTGTTTTTTCCGAGCCAGACAGAGATGCACTGCATACCCAATTGGCAGATGAGGCTGTTTGCATAGGCCCTGCAAAAAGTAACGATAGCTACCTTAATATGCAAAACATTATTAGTGCGGCAGTTGCCACAAAGGCACAGGCGATACATCCTGGGTTTGGCTTTCTTGCTGAAAACAGCATTTTTGCCGCAATGTGTACCGAGTGTAATATAAAATTTATTGGACCAGATGCAAAAACAATTGACATGATGGGGAATAAATCCAACGCACGAGAGCTTATGATTCAAGCGAAGGTTCCAGTTATACCAGGCAGTGACGGTGTTGTGGAAGATGCAGCAAAGGCAAAAGAAGTTGCAAAAAAACTTGGCTATCCTGTTATGGTGAAGGCTTCCGCTGGCGGCGGTGGCAAAGGTATTCGTATTGTACGCAGTGAAGAAGAGCTTGAAGCGGCATATGAAAGCGCAAAAAGTGAAACAAAAGCGGCATTTGGTGACGACACTATGTATATGGAAAAGGTAGTGGAAAATGCACGCCATATTGAAATACAAATTTTAGGTGACGAGTTCGGTAATGTAATTCATTTGGGAGAGCGTGACTGTTCTCTGCAACGCCGAAACCAAAAGGTTTTGGAAGAAGCTCCATCGCCAGCACTGAACGAAGATGTGCGTAAAGCAATGGGAGATGCGGCAGTTAAGGCGGCAAAGTCCGTTGGCTACAAAAGTGCAGGAACCATTGAGTTTTTATATGAAAAAAGTGGAAATTTCTACTTTATGGAAATGAACACCCGTATACAGGTGGAACATCCTGTAACGGAAATGATAACAGGTATAGACATAGTTAAGGAACAGATTAGAATTGCAGAAGGGCAAGAAATGACCATTAAGCAAAAAGATGTTGTTATAAAAGGTCATGCCATTGAATGTAGAATAAATGCAGAAAACCCAGATAAAAACTTTGCTCCAAGCCCAGGAAAAATTGATTTCCTTTTAGTGCCAGGTGGTGGTCTTGGGGTAAGAATTGACAGTGCAGTTTATGCTGGATGTAATATATTACCTTTTTACGATTCAATGATTGCCAAGGTTATTACTTACGGCAATACCCGTGCAGAGGCTATTGAAAAAATGCGCCGATGCCTTTACGAGTTTGTTATTGAGGGCGTTGATACAAACATTGAGTTTCAAGAAAAAATACTGACCAACGAAAAATATTTGGCTGGTCTATTTGATACAAGCTTTATTGGCAACGAAATTATAAAGTAGCAGGTGAGTGTTGAATGAACCTATTTAAAAAGAAAAACTATATAATGCTGGAACGTCCGCACAGGAAAGAACCTGCTGTGGAGGAAATTGAAAACCCAAGTATACCCGATGGCATGTGGGTAAAATGTGGTCAATGTAAAAACCTTATTTATAAAAAGGAAATGTCTGATCTTAAGGTCTGCCCAAAATGCGGCGGTCATTTTCGCATGTCTGCAATGGAAAGAATTGCAGTGACATGTGATGAGGGTAGTTTTATTGAGTATGACAAAAACATGGTTTCAAAAGACCCTATGGGTTATCCAGATTACAATAAAATTATTGAAAAAGCCCAAGAAAAAAGCGGTATTAATGAAGGCGTAATTAGCGGAAGATGTAAAATCAACGGACAGGACACGGTTATTTCCGTTATGGACAGCAACTTTATGATGGGGTCTATGGGCTCGGTAGTGGGAGAAAAAATAACACGCTCCATTGAACGTGCTACAAGCATGAACCTTCCTATTGTTATATTTACCACATCAGGAGGTGCTAGAATGCAGGAGGGAATTATATCGCTTATGCAGATGGCAAAAACCAGTGCGGCACTTAAAAAACATAGCGAAGCAGGATTACTGTACATTGCAGTTATGACAGACCCAACAACAGGCGGTGTAAGTGCAAGCTTTGCAAGCCTTGGGGATATTATAATTGCCGAACCAAAGGCGACGATTGGCTTTGCTGGTCAGCGAGTTATTGAAGGAACAATAAACGAAAAACTGCCAGAAGGCTTCCAAAAGGCAGAGTTTCAGTTGGAGCACGGGTTTGTAGATAAAATTGTTAAAAGAAACGAAATGAAAGAAGTGCTAGGCACACTGCTGGTACTTCACAGCAAAAAGGAGGGTTACAATGAGTAATGCGGCTGATGTAATGGCGAAAGCAAGAAAAGTGACCAGACCCACCTCGCTGGATTTTATTAAAGAGATATTTGATGATTTTATAGAACTTCATGGTGACAGATATTATGCAGATGATAAGGCTATTGTTGGCGGAATTGCCAGCCTTAATGGCATGGCAGTTACTGTTATTGGTGTGCAAAAAGGACGTACCCTTGAAGAAAACGTAAGCAGAAGGTTTGGCTCACCAAATCCGGATGGATACCGCAAAGCGTTGCGCCTTATGAAGCAGGCAGAAAAATTTAACCGTCCTGTAGTTACCCTTATTAATACCTCGGGAGCATATCCTGGAATTGGTGCGGAGGAACGAGGACAGGGAGAAGCGATAGCTAGGTGTTTGTTTGAAACAGCAGGCATAAAAACACCTATCATCAGCATTTTCATTGGCGAAGGCGGAAGCGGCGGTGCGTTGGCACTGGCGGCAGGTGATAGGGTATGGATGCTAGATAATGGTATGTACGCAGTGCTTTCTCCGGAAGGCTTTGCCAGTATTTTGTGGCGAAATCCACTTCGTAGCGGCGAGGCGGCAGAGCTTATGAAGATTACAGCCAACGACCTTATTAAAAATGGTGTTATAGAAAAAATTATACCCGAAGCACCAGAGGGGATTGAAAATAACCTTAAATTTACTACAGATATAATTAAAGATAGCCTTATTAACGAGTTTAAAGTTCTTTTTGCACTTAGCAAGGATGAGCTGATTGAGCAAAGGTACGAAAGATTTAGGAAATTTGGCGAGTTTGACGAGGGCACATGCTAATAGCATGTGCCTGATTGCATTTACTAGGATTACACCCTATTGAAAAAAGTATTTGTTTGTAGTACTATTGTTTATTATGAATTATAGGGGGCAAGTTATGCCAAAGGCATTATCGGAACTGATAGCTGATGATATATATGCAATGATTACGGTGGAAAAACGCTTTAACCCAGGGGATAAACTTCCTAATGAGAATGATTTTTCCAAGGAATTAAATATTAACAGAGCCACCCTAAGGGAGGCAATACGAATACTGTCTACCAATGATATTTTGGAGATTAAACGTGGCAAGGGTACTTTTGTGGTGGAGAACCCAACAGATGGAAAGCTTGACGTAAACACCTTTGCCACAAAAAAAGGCAACATAAAAGACTTATACGAAATGCGTATTATAATTGAACCTGAAGCGGCATATTATGCAACCTTGCGTGCTACTGAAAAGGAAATTAGAAACATTATTAAGCTTGGAAACGTTCTAGAAGAAAAAATTGCTGAAAATGTTGACAGAACAAAAGAAGAACAGGACTTTCATAAGGCAATAGCTAAAGCTACTCACAACGAGTATATGAATAAGTTGATACCTATTTTGTTGCAGGCAATTTATATCAGCGTTGTAATTTCTCAAAACAACGAGGAGCTTAGAATTGAAACTTTGCGTGACCACCGACTTGTGATGCAATTTATGGAAAAACGTGATGCAGAAGGGGCAAGAACTGCTATGCGTTTGCACATGGTGCATGCCTGCAAGCTTATGCAGGATGCGGATAGGTAAATAGGTAGAAATTTTTTGGAAAATAGGGGTAAATTTTGTGTCAAATGTTGTTGAACAACGTATTGACATTGAACAAGCAGTAAGATATAATCTTCTCAATAGCAAAGGTCAAGCCGAATTTTTTATTCATATATGGATTAAAAGTGTGATTTTTGTTAAGTATAGTTAATAAGGCGAAAGCTTACATAGACGTGGCTTTGCAGCTTAATTATTAGGAAACGCTGATTATTAAATTGGAGTCTACCAACCGTAACCGCGGTATCTTGAAAGGATGGGGAATTTATAATGATGAAAAAAGTTACAGTACCTGACATTAGAGCAACAAAGGAAAATGGAAACAGATTAACACTTGTTACCTGCTACGATTATACTTCAGCTACAATGGTAGAGGCTAGTGATATTGAAATGATTCTTATTGGTGACTCACTTGGTATGACAATGCTTGGCTACGAAGGAACAGTTGGTGTAACAGTTGAAGATATCGTACATCATGGAAAATCAGTTAAAAGAGGTGCACCAAGCAAGTTTATTATAGGAGATATGCCTTTTGGTGCTTACAATGTTTCTGTTGAACAGGGTATTATAAGTGCAAATAGACTTTTCACAGGAATTGGCTGTGACGCTATTAAGCTTGAAGGCGGAAAACGTTCTGCGGCTGTTATTAAAGGCATTGTTGAAGCAGGCATCCCTGTTTGCGGACACATTGGTCTTACACCACAAACAACAAGTATGATGGGTGGCTTTAAGGTACAGGGCAAGAGTATGGACGCTGTTGAAGCACTTTTGGCTGATGCAAAAGCTATCGAAGAAGCAGGCGCATTTTTAATTATGATTGAGGGCGTTCCTGTTTCTGTAACACAGTACATCAGAAAAAATATTGGCATACCTGTTATAGGTATTGGTGCTGGCCCAGACTGCGAGGTACAGGCACTTATTTTACAGGATATGCTTGGCATGTACGAGTGGGTTCCTAAGTTTGCTAAAAAGTTTGCAGACCTTAGACCACAGATTATTGACGCTTTTAACACATATCACAAAGAGGTTGTTGAAGGTACTTTCCCAACACCAGAATATTCTTACAACACAAAGGTTGAAGGCTTAGATAACTAATACCTAAAAAAGCAACATATTAAACTTAGTAATCAAGGGGTTTTCCCTTTGATATAAATTAAAATTTCTTTATCCCAACACACAGAAAAATTGCCGCAGAGGTTATCTGCGGCAATTTTTCTGTGTGTGCATAAAGTCAAAACCTTGAGGGTTTTACTCTCAAACACCCATAAAGGTATGGTCAGCACTTTGCTTTGCAAAGCTGTCCTATGGACAGATGACACTTCTTTGCCATTGCATCCTTCATCCATCTAAACCCACATATCTATGTGGGTTAAATAAAAGTTTTTGGTTTTGCTTTTTTCAAAAAGTAAGTGGGTTTGGGCAACGCCCAAGGGTTTTGACAGTCATAAATTTTAAAAATCTTTTGCACATTTAAGTCCGTAGGCAGCTTTTGCATTAAGCACAGCGTTATTAATTGCTTTTGCCATTACCTCAGCAGCTAATGTTCCTAACGCATCTTCTCCTGCATCAACCTCGCCCGTTGCCATAACAAAAATAGAATCACCATCGGCAGAGGTATGAACAGGGTTAATTGCCCTTGCATAGCCGTTATGTGCCATGGAGGCAATTTTGTTTGCCTGAGTTTTGGTTATTTTCCCATTGGTAATTACGCAGCCAATGGTTGTGTTCCCTTTAAACACATCGCGACCACTGTCATATTCGGCGTACATAATTTCTGGTGTATTTCTTATTGCTGTTTTATCTTCCGTAAGAATACCTGCAATGCGCTTTCCTGTGTTAACGTCAATTACATCGCCAAGGGCATTAACAGCAACGATTGCTCCAACCTGAAGCGCACCAATTTGTACGGCATATGTTCCCAGGCCACTTTTCATCATGTAGTCCATGCCTAAAAATTTACCAACAGAGGCACCAGTTCCTGCACCAAAATTTCCCTGTTCAGGCTCTTCACCTTTTTGAGCCGCAAGGCATGCGCTATAACCCATTTCTTTATCAGGACGGCATTTTGGGTCACCTACCACAAGGTCAAAAAGTGATGCGCCACAAACAATTGGTACTATGCCAACACCCACATCAAACCCAATCCCTTTTTCCTCTAAATATTGCATTGCACCGCCGCCAGCATCAAGGCCGTATGCACTTCCTCCGCTAAGCATAACGCAGTGAATTTGTTGTACCATGTTAACAGGCTTTAAAAGCTCCGTTTCACGAGAGGCAGGACCACCGCCACGAACATCTATACCGGCCCATGCACCTTTTTCGCAGATGATGGCAGTACAGCCCGTTGCGCCCTCTATATTCTGTGCATTGCCTATTTTAATACCTTTTATATCGCTTATTTTAATTTCTTCCATGTATGATACCTCTTTTCTACTACAATATATTTATGGTTAATATCCCTTACAGCCAGTAAGGAATTATCCATCTTGTTGCTTAAGCTGTTATAATGATGGAGCAATCGGTATATCGGCTTCCTTTCCTGGGCTTCGCGTCC